>NZ_JBHXFI010000046.1:0-65862 GCF_042724075.1 Streptomyces sp. NPDC127097
GAATGTTTACCGGTAATCCGGTGAAACACACACGAGAGCGGAACGACCAGACGGAATAGGTCCGGTCGTTCACAGCGTCCTCGCTGTGTGTGCCACCCCGACCCGTGGGCCGTGGTGGGCTTTTCAAAGGAACCTCATCCTCCGGAATGTTTCCGGTGGACGGGGTATCAACATATCTGGCGTTGACTTTTGGCACGCTGTTGAGTTCTCAAGGAACGGACGCTTCCTTTGTGCCTGTTTCACCAGGCTCTCCGGGCGCTTCCCTTCGGTCTTGCGTTTCCGACTCTATCAGATCCTTGCGGGTCCGATTTTCGCCGGTGCGTTTCCGCCTTTCGGCTTCTTCGCGTTTCCAACCTTACCAGATCCGTTTCCTTCTCTGGCGCCCTGCTGGAGCGGGCTTGGCCGTTTGGCTTTCGCTTTTCGGCCTTTCCGACTCTATCAGATCCGTTTCGGTCCGTTGCCGGTCCGAATTCGTTTCCGAATCCCCGTCGGAGGGGGGTTCGCCGTGGTCCGGCAATTTGCCTTGCCGTGCCTTTCGGCGTGATCACTACTTTAGCGGAATTCCTCGTTGACGCATAATCACGTCGCGGTTCGAATTTCGGCATGCGAAATCGTTCCCGTGAGGGGCCGTGCAGTAGTGGTGTGCCGCGAAGCGGCGGGATGGCTGCTCCGGGCCTGTCGGCTCCGTGGCAACTCGGAGAACACTACGGATGGGGGTAGGCCGTGTCAACTCGCGTCAGTCAAGGTCACTCAGACGCCCCTCGGCGTCCGGCTGGGCGTCCTCGACGCGGCGCAGGAGGCGGGTCAACACCTGGCCGAGGAGCTGGCGTTCCTCACCGGAGAGGTCCTGGAGGAGGTCCTCTTCGAAGACGGAGGCCAGGCGCATCGCCTCGAGCCACTTCTCGCGGCCCTCGTGGGTCAGCTCGACGATGACGCGGACGCGGTTGTTCTCGTCGCGCTCCCGGGTGACCAGGCCCTCGCTCGCCATGCGGTCGATGCGGTGCGTCATGGCCGCCGGCGTGAGGCCGAGGCGTTTGGCGAGTTCGCCGGGGCCCAATTGGTAGGGGGCTCCGGAGACGACGAGGGCCTTGAGGACCTCCCATTCGGCGTTGCTCAGGCCGAGCGTGGAGGTCTGTCGTCCGTAGGCGACGTTCATCCGTCGGTTGAGGCGCTGGAGTGCGGAGACGACCTGCTCCACCTGGGGGTCGAGGTCCTGGAATTCGCGCTGGTAAGCGGCGATCTGTTCCTCGAGGCTCGGCTCGGCAGCGTCGGCGGCCGCATCGGAGGGCTCAGGCATGCGGCGCAGTATGACATGGAAGTCATTGGCGTTGAAGTTCTTCTACGTGTACTCTTTAGCTTCGAACTTTAGAGTTGAAGTCTTCAGGGTGAGACTGTCCGTGCTCGGACCGGTCTCGCCCTGGCGTCTGTCCGGCTCCTGGGTTCTCCCCCTGTTCGTCTGACGACCTGACCTAGGTAGGTGAGTGTGACCACCGCGATGGGCGCCGCGTTGCGCCGGATCCAGCTCGGGAACGCGCTGAGTGCGTTCGGGAACGGCTTCACCGTTCCGTATCTGTACGTCTATGTGGCGAAGGTGCGGGATCTTGGTGCGAGCACGGCCGGTGTGGTGCTGGCGATGCTGGCGGTGGCCGCATTGGTCGTCCTGCCGCTGACCGGTCGGGCGATCGACCGGCGCGGACCACTGCCGGTGGCGATCGCCGGTACGGTCTCCGCCGCCGTCGGTGCCCTGGGTCTGGGGCTGTCCGCCACGGAGCCGCTGGTCATCGCGTCGGCCATCGCGCTCGGTGCGGGGATCGCGGTCATTCAGCCGGCGCTCGCGACGATGATCGTGTGGTGCTCGACGACGCTGACCCGGTCGCGGGCGTTCGCCACCCAGTTCTTCCTGAACAACCTGGGGCTGGGTGTCGGTGGGCTGGTCGGCGGGCTGCTCGTCGACGAGTCGCACGCATCGAGCTTTGTGCGGCTGTTCGCCATCGAGGCCGTGATGTTCCTGGTGCTCGGCGCGGCGGTGGCGACCGTACGGCTGCCGCGGGGGCCGAAGGTCGAGGACCCGGTGCCGACCGAGGAGCGGGCCAAGGGTGCCTGGCGGGCGATGTTCGCCGACCGTCGGATGGTGTGGCTGTGCGTACTGGGCTTTGTGCTGTTCTTCGCCTGCTACGGGCAGTTCGAGTCGGGGCTGGCGGCGTATGCCACCGAGGTCACCCGGATCGCGCCGGCGAGCCTGGGCATCGCGCTCGCGGCCAATACGGCGGCGATCGTGGCGGCGCAGTTCGTGGTGCTCAAGCTCGTCGAGGGCCGTCGGCGCAGCCGGGTGATGGCGCTGGTCGGGATGGTCTGGACGGTGGCATGGATCGCCGCCGGGGTGTCCGGGCTGGTGCACGGCGCGCAGATGGTGGCGACGACGCTGCTGATCTCGACGTATGCGCTGTTCGGGATAGGTGAGTCGATGCTGTCGCCGACGGTGGCTCCGCTGGTGGCCGATCTGGCGCCGGCCTCGCTGATCGGTCAGTACAACTCGGCGTTCGCCCTGGTCAAGCAGCTGGCGCTGGCGGTTGGTCCGGCGGTGGGTGCGCTGATGGTGGGGCACGGGATGTACGCGGCGTACATCGGGATGCTGGTGCTCTGCGCGCTGGGGATCACCGGGCTGTCGCTGTGGCTGGGCCGGATGCTGCGGCCGGCGCAGGACAATCCGCACCGTGCGGTGGCGGCGGTGCCCGCGGCGCGGGTGCCGGCCGAGGCGGAAGCCGTGGCCTGCGGCGCCTGAGCCCCGCGCCCGATGCCGTAAGAGGGCCGCTCCCGTATGCCGTCGGCCCCGGTCCTCTGCGACCGGGGCCGGCGGCGTTCGGCTATCCGCGGGGCAGTGCGAATTCGCACCAGACGGCCTTGCCGCCGCCCGGGGTGCGGCGGGAGCCCCAGGACGAGGCGATGGTGGCGACGATGGAGATGCCCCGGCCGGCCTCGTCGGCCGGCTCGGCGCGGCGGCGGCGCGGGAGGTGGTCGTCGCCGTCGGTGACCTCGACGATCAGCCGGCGGTCCGTGCGGCGCAGCCGCAGCCGCATCGGCGGGGTGCCGTGCTGGAGGGAGTTGGCGACCAGTTCGCTGGCGGCCAGCACTCCGAGGTCGTGCAGCTCGGGCGAGAAGCGCCAGGAGGCGAGGACGCCGGAGGCGAAGGCGCGGGCGCGCGGGGCCGCTTCGGTGCCGCCGTGGAGTTCGAGGGCAGCGTTGTGGAACAGCTCGGCGTCATGGCCGGTGCGGGCGGGGTTCTGGACGACGAGGATGGCGACGTCGTCGTCATGTGCGGCCGTGATGCCGAGCGAACGCAGCAGACGGTCGCAGACGATGTCCGGGGCGCCGGCCGCCCCGGCGAAGGCGCGCTCCAGGGCCTCCACTCCGTCGTCGATGTCCTTGTCGCGGCGCTCGACGAGACCGTCGGTGTACAGGACGGCGCTGCTGCCGGGGCCGAGGGGGACGGAACCGGAGGTGTGCAGCCAGCCGCCGGTCCCCAGGGGCGGTCCGGTGGGTTCGGCGGCGCGCCGGATCGTGCCGTCCGGGTCGCGTACGAGGATGGGCAGATGGCCGGCCGAGGCGTAGACCAGGCGGCCCTCGTTCGGGTCGTGGACGGCGTAGACGCAGGTGGCGATCTGGCTGGCGTCGATCTCGGCGGCCAGGCCGTCCAGGAGCTGGAGGACCTCGTGGGGCGGGAGGTCGAGGCGGGCGTAGGCGCGGACCGCGGTGCGCAGCTGGCCCATGACGGCGGCGGCGCGCACCCCGCGGCCCATGACATCGCCGATGACCAGGGCCGTACGGCCGGCGCCGAGGGTGATGACGTCGTACCAGTCGCCGCCGACCGCGGCGTCCGTGCCGCCGGGCTGGTAGGTGGCGGCGACGCGGAGGTCGTCGGGCTGCTCCAGTTCCTGGGGCAGCAGGGAGCGCTGGAGGGTGACCGCGGCCTCGCGCTGGCGGGCCTCGCTGGCCCGCAGCCGCTCGGCGGACTCGATCTGGTCGGTGACCTCGGCGCCGAAGACCAGGACGCCCTTGTGCGGGGCGACGCAGGCGACCTCGGGGTCGGGGGCCGGGCCGCTGGCGGCGACCTCGATCGGGGTGCAGGTGAAGGTGTAGTAGCCGTCGCGGGTGCGGTCGCCTCCGGGGACCTTGCGGGACTTGACCGTGCGCGGTTTGCCGCTGCGCAGGACCTGGTCCATCAGGGGGAGCAGGCCGAGGGCGTCGAGCTCCGGGAGGGCTTCGCGGGCGGTGTCGCCGGCCGGGCGCGGGCCGAAGACGGCGGCGTAGGCGCCGTTCACGTAGGCGAGGCGGTGCTCGGGGCCGTAGACGACGGCGACCAGGGCCGGGATGGTGCCCAGGATGTCGTGCACGGACAGGGCGTCGACGGTGGGTGGCAGGGTCGCGGGGGTGCGGTCCTGGGCGGGGGCCGGATCGGTGTGTTCGGCGCGGGCGGCGGGGACCGAGCCGGTGGTGGCGGCCGTCGGGGCGGCCGGTGCGCCGTCGGCTGCCGGAGGCACGGCGGACGGTGCCGGGGCCGCGGTGGGCGGGGCGGCCGGCGGGCCGGACGCGGGGCGGGGTGCGGCGCGGTCGGACCGGGCGGCGGCGCGCCGCTGTGTGCCGGGGAGTTTGGCGCTCCAGCGCGTGAAGATCACGGAGGGGTACCTCTTACTTCGCGTCGTCGCGCGGGATCGGGCCGTCGGCATGGCGGGATCTCCCGGCAGGTGGCCGGGGGACGGTCGGCTGGGGACACTCTCGGCGCCCCTTTGCGGAATGCAGCAAACGTCCAGAATCCTCGTGATTGTCACTCTTTGCAGATACGAGCCCACCCATGGTCACACGTCCAGTGTGGCCGACCGGACGGACATCCGTCAGACGCCGGGGTGGCGCTGTGGAGTTCCGCGCTCCGGAACATCCGGCCCCTCCAGCGCTGACAGCACGTCAACTCTTGTGGGGGTACGGCGCGTCAGCTCGCTTCGTTGTGCCGTCCGGTTCCCGCGGCGAGTTCGAACTCGGCGCGCGGGTTCTCCAGCGAGCCGAGCGAGACGATCTCGCGTTTGAACAGGCCCGCGAGGGTCCATTCGGCGAGCACCCGCGCCTTGCGGTTGAAGGTCGGCACCCGGCTGAGGTGGTAGACGCGGTGCATGAACCACGCCGGGTAGCCCTTCAGCTTGCGCCCGTAGACATGCGCGACGCCCTTGTGCAGGCCGAGCGAGGCCACCGAGCCGGCGTACTTGTGCGCGTAGTCCACGATCGGGCCGCCGCGCACCGCCGCCGCGAGGTTCTCGGCGAGGACCTTGGACTGGCGGACGGCGTGCTGGGCGTTGGGGGCGCACAGGGCGCGGGGCTCGTCGGGCCCGGACGGCGGTGCGGCCGTGAGATCGGGGACGGCTGCCGCGTCCCCGGCGGACCAGGCGTGTTCGACGCCGTCCACCTGGAGCGCGGGGGTGCACAGGAGGCGGCCGTGGCCGTTGAGCGGCAGTTTGGTCGCGGCCAGGATGGGGTGCGGTTTGACGCCCGCGGTCCACACCAGGGTCCGGGTCGGGAAGCGGGAGCCGTCGCTGAGCTGGGCGACGTTCTTCTCACAGGAGCCCAGCCGGGTCTCCAGCCGGACGTCGATATTGCGGGCCCGCAGCTCCCGTACGGCGTAGCGGCCCATCTCCGGGCCCACTTCGGGCAGGATCCGGTTCGTCGCCTCGACCAGGATCCACTTCATGTCCTCCGGCTGGATGTTGTGGTAGTAGCGGACGGCGTAACGGGCCATGTCCTCCAGCTCGGCCAGCGCCTCCACGCCCGCGTAGCCGCCGCCGACGAAGACGAAGGTCAGCGCGGCATCGCGGACGGCGGGGTCGCGGGTGGAGGAGGCGATGTCGAGCTGGCCGAGGACGTGGTTGCGCAGTCCGATGGCTTCCTCGACGGTCTTGAAACCGATGCCGACGTCGGCCAGGCCCGGGACGGGCAGGGCGCGCGAGACCGAGCCCGGCGCGAGGACCAGTTCGTCGTACGCCACCTCGATGGCACCGTCGCCGGTCTCCTCCGCGGCCAGGGTGGTGATGGTCGCCCGGCGGTCGTCGTGGTCGATGGCGGTGACCTCGCCGATGACGACCTTGCACTGCGGCAGCACCCGGCGCAGCGGTACGACGACATGGCGCGGGGAGATCGAACCGGCCGCGGCCTCGGGCAAAAACGGCTGGTACGTCATGTACGGCTCGGGGTCGACCACGATGACCTCGACGGTGCCCTGCCGCAGTTCCTGCTTCAGCTTCCGTTGCAATCGCAGGGCGGTATACATCCCCACGTAGCCACCGCCGACAACGAGAATGCGCGTCACGTCTTCCGAAGACACAGTCTTCACAGAGGTTCTCCTCGCGGTGTCGACCAGGCCCGGGCGGCACCGATCCGCAAGCCGGCCGGGCGCGCGGACGGCTTCGGGAGCTGCACCCCCGGGAAAGCACAGCACTGTTCCATGACGCACCCCCGGAGCGCCTTTGTCCACAGGCCCGTCGAAATGTATGACCGGGCGCGGCCCTGGGGACGGAAGGACGCATTCCGCGTGTGCGGGCCGAGGTGCGCTGGTCAGGGGGTGGGTGGCGGCGGAAGAGCGGGGGCGGAATCGGGGCGGATCAGGCGCCTTGGGCCGATCGGGGGGCGCATTGTGCGGAACGCCCCCTTCATTCTTGACCCGAGCTCAACTATGTTCGTATCTCGTTGGGGTGCACCCTCTCGTCGGTACGCCCTGACTGTCAGGGCGGGGAGTCTCCGGGGGGAGACGTCATTACCGGGGGATCACTATGCACATTCAGGGCTCTCAATGGTCGGCCACCGTCGCTGTGGCACATGCCTCCGACGGGGCCGGGAGCGGTAGCGAGCACAACAGACCCCAGAGCAACGGCACCGCGGTGACCAACGGTGCCGGCACGGGGACGGGCGGCCGGAGCACACCGCTTCGGGTGGACGCCCAGCGCAATCTGGAGCACGTACTGCGAGCCGCACGCGAGGTGTTCGGCGAGCTGGGGTACGGCGCTCCCATGGAGGACGTGGCGCGGCGGGCCCGCGTCGGAGTCGGCACGGTCTACCGCCGGTTCCCGAGCAAGGACGTGCTGGTCCGCCGGATAGCCGAGGAGGAGACCTCGCGGCTGACGGAGCAGGCGCATACGGCACTGGGCCAGGAGGACGACCCGTGGTCGGCGCTGTCCCGCTTTCTGCGGACGTCGGTCGCCTCGGGGGCCGGACGGCTGCTGCCGCCGGGCATTCTGCGGGCGAGCGCGGCCGGCCGGGCCGGGGATCCGGCGGCGGAGGCCGCGGACGGGCCCCGGATGCCGGACGGCCTGAGCGAGGCGCGGGTACCGCAGCAGCGCACGGCGCCCGGCGCGGACGGGGCGTCCGCGGATCTCCGGCCGGCCGAGGCCGCGCCGGCCGCTGCTGCCGCCGCAGAGGAGACCGCCGGGGCCGACGCGCTGCTGGAGGTCGTCGGGCGGCTCGTGGAGCGTGCCAGGGCGGCCGGTGAGCTGCGCGCCGATGTGACGGTCTCGGACATCCTTTTAGTGATCGCCACGGGAGCGCCGACGCTGCCCGATCCCGGGCAGCAGCAGGCCGCGTCCGCGCGGCTGCTGGAGATTCTCCTGGAGGGGCTGCGCTCGCGCCCGGCCGGCTGAGGACCGGCGGCCGGCTCCGTCCGGGTGGGCCCGACCGTGGGGCCCACCGGGCGGGGCCGTTCCGCGGAACGGTGCCGTCGGCGGGCCGCGGCGGCTCCGGTCCGCACGCCGTCCGGGTACCGCGCACGACAGGACCCGTACGAGGGCCGCGCACGGTATCGGCCGTCTGCGCGGCATGGCCCGTACGGGTGAGCGCCCGTGCGGTCGTTTGCGTGTGCACCCCGGACGGGTGGCGGGCCGCCAGGACCCGCAGCCGCCGGGATCCGGTGTGGCACGCTTACGCGGTATTCCGTTGGGACAGCGGCTTCGGGAGCCTCGGCGATGGGTGTTGACGGGCGGGACGGGCGGCGCGACGGCGAGGCCGGGGCGGGCGAGCGGGAAGCTCCGCGGTCCGGGCAGGTCCCCGGCCAGGGCGGTCCGTTGGGGGCGACTCCCCCGGCCGGGCGGTACGAGGGCGCCGAGGTCCCGGCGGACGCGGGGCCCGGTGTGCCGCCGCAGCGGGAGCACCGCGGGGCGGGCCCGGCCACCGGTCCCGAGGACGGCGAACTCCCGCCGTCCGACGCCCAGTTGCTCTCCGACCTGCGGGCCGGCGACGACAGCGCGTACGAGGAGATGTACCGCCGGCACGCCGCGGCGGTCCGGCGCTACGCCCGCAGCTGCTGCCGGGACGCGCACACCGCGGAGGACCTGACCGGCGAGGTCTTCGCCCGCACGCTGCAAGCGGTGCGCGGCGGGGCGGGCCCGGAGTCCGCGGTGCGCGCCTATCTGCTGACGACCGTCCGCCGGGTGGCCGCGTCCTGGGCGCAGACCGCGCGGCGGGAGCAACTGGTGGAGGACTTCGCGGTGTTCGCGGTGTCCTCGGCCGGTGCGCCGGAGGACGACGCCACCCTGGACCTGGGCGCGGATGTGCGGGCCATGCAGGAGGCCGAGCGGTCGATGGCCGTACGGGCGTTCCGCAGTCTGCCGGAGCGCTATCAGACGGTGCTGTGGCACACCACGGTCGAGGACGAGTCGCCGAGCGAGGTCGCCCCGCTGCTCGGGCTGACCGCGAACGCCACCGCCGTATTGGCGCACCGCGCCCGCGAGGGCCTCAAACAGGCGTATCTCCAGGAGCATGTCAGCCAGTCGCTGACCGACGGCGGCGACTGCGCCCGGTATGCCGACCGGCTCGGCGCCTATGCCCGCGGCGGGCTGCGGATGCGGGCCGAGCGGGGGCTGCGCCGGCACCTGGACGCCTGTCCCCGGTGCCGGCTGGCCGCGCTGGAGGTCGCGGACGTCAATCAGCGGATCGGTGCGCTGCTGCCGGTCGCGTTCCTCGGCTGGGGCGCCGCCGGGTACGCCGTCAAGACGGCGGTGGCGGGGGCGGCGGCCGGTGCGGCCGCGGCCACCGGGAGCGGCGGTTCCGGTGCGACGGGAAGCCCCGGTGCCGCCGTCGGCAAGGGGCTGAGCGGGGCGGTCAAGGCCGGGATCGGGGCCGGGGCGGCGGTGGTGGCGGGCGCGACGCTCTCGCTGGCGCTGACCGCTTCCCCGAAGCCGGCGCCGGAACCACGGGCCCAGGCGCCGCGGCCGGCCGTGTCCGCACCCCAGCGGCCGGCGCCCCGCTCGTCGCACCCCGGGCTGCCACCGGCGGGCGGCGCCGCCCCCGCTCCGAAGGGCCCGGCGCAGCAGCCGGCCCCGGAACAGACGCGGGGCCCGCGGCCGACGCCCACCCCCAAGGCGACCCCACCGGAGCCGACGCGCGCGCCGGCCGCGCCCGCGACGCCGGCCCCGCCTTCGACGCCGGCCCATCCGCCCACCCGGCCCGAGCCGACCCCGCCGAAAGCCACCCCGCCGAAGCCCACCCCACCGAAGCCCAGCCCGAAGCCACCGCTGCCCGCCCCGGCCGCCTACCGGGTCAATGCGCTCGCCCTCGACGTCATGGGCGACGGCAGCAGGCCGGAGGTGCGCGCCCTGGCGAGCAGCTGGCTGTGGCAGCGGCAGTCACCGCGGATCGCCGGGACCACGTATGCGCACGGGGTGAGCGTCCACGGGCGGTCCTCGGTGACCATCGACCTCAACCGCCGGTGCACCGCCTATGACGCCGTGGCGGGCGTGGACGATCTCAGTGCGGGGCCGGCCGCGGTGCGGTTCGCCGTCTTTGCGGACGGCGTGCCGCTGTGGCAGTCGGGAGCGGTACATAGCGGGGAGCGGGCCGTACCGGTGCATGTCCCGCTGACGGGCCGTAAGACGCTCCGGCTGGTGACCGATCCGGCGAACCCCGTGGGTGCGGTCGCCCTGGCGGACTGGGCGCAGTCCACGATCATGTGCCGCTGAGCCGCCGGCGGCCCCGTCGTGCACCGGGGTGGCCGGCCAGGTCACCCCGCCCGGCCCCGTGGCGCCACTCAGCCCAGCCGCGCCCGGGGCACCACGCCGCCCGCGACCGCCTTCTGACGCGGCGCCCCGGCCCCCGTCCAGCACGTCCCGCGCCGGGCCACCAGCCGCCGCAACCACAGCTCCGTGGAGACGAGTTCGGCCAGCCCGTCCAGCGGCAGCGGCGCGCCCTCGGCCGCCGACCGCAGTGCCTTGCGGACCACCCGCGCCTCCACCAGCCCCGCGTCGGCCAGCAGCGGGGTGTCGAAGAGCCGCACCAGGTCGCCGACGGCGCCGCGCAGCCCGGCGCGTACCGCCGCCGCGTGGGTGAGCTGCGAGGTGGCGCCCCATCCGGGCGGCAGGTCCCGGATGCCGGCTCCGGCCAGTACGGAGCGCAGCACCGCGGCCCGGGCCCCCGGCTGCACCCGCAGGGTGTCCGGCAGGGCGCGGCAGGCGAGCACCACCTGGTTGTCGAGGAACGGGGCGTGCAGCCGCTGGTTGCGGACCTCGGCGGCCTGCTCGAAGACGCGGTGGTCGGCGGCCTGGCGGGCCAGCGCGGCACGGGCGCGGCGCTCGCCGGGACGGCCCACGGCGGGCGAGCGGTGCGCCGCGTCGCTCAGCCGAACCGATACTTCAGCCAGTGCCTCCCCCGTGAGCCAGCGCGCCGCGGGCCCCGGCCGGCACCAGGCGAGCGCGGCCAGTGAGGCGTCCACGGCGCCGCCGGCCACCGGCTCGTCGGCGAACTGCCGCTCCAGGAGGCGGCGCGCCGTGTCGGCGATACCGGCCGCGTACGGCATACGGGCGAGCTTGCGGGCCGCGCGGTAGACGGTGAACGGCACGAGGACGGACTGCGCCAGGGCGCCGTCCGCTTTGGCCAGCGCGGTGACCGGGCGCAGCAGATGGCGTCGGCGGCGGTCCATGAGGAGGTCGGCGAGCCGGGCCGGGTGGGCGTCGAGGACCTGGCGGGCGCCGTGGCCGACGAAGTGGTCCGCGCTGCCGGCCAGCAGCCATCGGCGGTGGCGGCCCGCGGTGGTGAGGGAGGGCCCCGGCTCGTCCGTGAGCGGACCGCTGCCGAGGTCCGCGTACGGGAGGGCCTCTTCACCGGCCGCGACGACGACGTGGTGCAGCCGCGGATTGTCGGCGAGGCTGCGGGCGCGCTCCAACTCGGCGTCGTGGCCGGTCCGTCCGTCATGGGTGGCGCGGTCGTTGAAGGTGACGGCCAGGAGGCGTTCGCCGTGGCCGTTGAGCCTTCCTGGCCGGCCGGGGAGGCCGGCGGCCAGCAGAGCGAGGGTTGCGGAGGCGCTCCCTCCGGAGAGGTCGGCGCCGATGCCGGGAGCCGGGGCACCGCGCGCCGCGCGCCGCTCGGCGGGGCCCATGCCGGGCACCGGGCCGGGGTCGAGGCCGTCGCGCCCGTCCGGATCGGGGGCGTGCCGGGGGCCGGCCAGCCGGGCGCGGACGGCCTCGACCAGAGCGTCGCGGACGCCCTCCACCGCCTGTTCCGGGGCGAGTTGGGGCGCGGCGACGGCGAGCGAGGCGGTCGGTTCGAAGGAGGTGATGTCGCCGGCGCCGCCGCGCAGTACCAGGGCGTGGCCGGGCGGGATCCGGCGGACGCCTTCGTACGGTGTGCCGGCCCCGAGCGCCTCGGGGATGTCCGGGCAGGCCAGCAGCGCGGCGAGGTGGCCGATGTCGAGGCCGGCCTCGACGAGGTCGGCGAGCGGGAGGGCGGCGGTGGCGTAGGCGGTGCCTCCGGCCCAGGGGGTGTGGAAAACGGGGCGGGCGCCGGCCAGGTCGCCGGTGACGGTGATCCGCCGCCCTACCTGGACGACGGCGGTGTAACTGCCGGGCCAGGCCGTGAGATGCCGCAGTGCGCCCCCGCGCGCCGCGAACAGGCCCACCTTCAGCTGGTCGTCGGTGGCGCCGCAGACGCCGAAGATCGCGAGCCGGGTCCCGGGGTCCGCCTGGACGACCCGGACCTCGTCCGGCCGCCAGTCGCCGACCGCCCAGAGGGGATCCGGGCCGTCCCAGAGGAGCTGGGCACCGACGGGGAGGACCGCGGGGCGCTCGTCGCCGGCCGGCCCCGTGGCGGCACTGCTCCACCCCACCAACCAGCGCATGGCCGCCTCCACCCGATTCCCCGTGCGCCGGGGCCAACGGCCGCCCCGTCAGCGGATCGCCCGGCCGTCCCGAGCTGTTGTGCGGACCATGCTGCCATGACAGCGGCGCGGGAGAGGTGGTGGAGCGGGCCTGTATACGGGCAGTTCGCGGGGCGCCCGGGTAATGAGGGCCGTCGGCGGGCCCGGAGAGGGGCACGGAGGCACCGTGGGAGCGGGCCGGGAGTGGCCCAACGGACGCGGCGGAGTGCCGGCGGGAGGGCCGCGCGAACCGGCCCGGCGGCACTCCCGTACGCCGGGCGCGGGCACTCCGCCGCATCGGCCCCGGAAGGCCCCCCGTGTGGCCCCCGAGGCGGCTCCGTGCGTGCGGCGGCGTGAAATCATCACCCGTCGACTTTCGGCCAAACTCCGTTCCATACAGCCCAGTTGACACCTTCGGGCGCGATGTCAACCGGCGCCCCAACGGGCCGGCGCCCGTTTCTCGCGACGGCCCGGGAGGCGGGCTGCGCCCCCCGGACCGGACCGTCACCCGCGGGGAATGAGGTGACGGTATCCCCCAGCCCACTGGATCCAGTGCAGCGGGCCGACCCACGCAGAAGCCATGGAAGCGCCCGCGAAAGCGGGCGGCCAGCGCGCACGGACGGGCGCACGGGCACACGTACCCGGAGCACATGCCAATTCCCGCACCCCTGTTTGAACACGAATCTCGCCATCCGGGACACCGACTCTTAACGGTCGGGATCCGGCGAACTACTCTGGGTGGACGCATGCCCCGGGGTACCGGGGCGGCCGTCGCTGTGTCGAGGGGTGCGCATGTCCAGGGATATACGCGGGCCGAACGAAAAGCTTGGCACCGTTCTCGCCCTCGCGGGTATCAGCAATGCCGGACTGGCGCGCCGGGTCAACGACCTCGGTGCGCAGCGCGGACTGACGCTTCGTTATGACAAGACGTCGGTGGCGCGGTGGGTCTCCAAGGGCATGGTGCCCCAAGGCGCCGCGCCCCATCTGATCGCGTCCGCGATCGGCAGCAAGCTCGGCCGGCCGGTTCCGCTGCACGAGATCGGGCTGGCCGACGCGGACCCGGCACCCGAGGTCGGCCTGGCGTTTCCCCGCGATGTGGGCGCCGCGGTGCGGTCCGCGACCGAGCTCTACCGTCTCGATCTGGCCGGACGGCGGGCCGGCGGGGGCGGCATCTGGCAGAGCCTGGCCGGATCCTTCGCCGTCAGCGCGTACGCCACCCCCGCCTCGCGCTGGCTGATATCCCCGGCCGACAGTTCGGTGGCGCGGGAGGCGGCCGAGGCCCGGGACAAGGACGCCGCGGCGGCCGGTGACGCCGGGATTCCGCAGCACGTCGGCCACAGCGATGTCAGCAAACTGCGGGAGGCGGCCGAGGACGCGCGCCGCTGGGACTCCAAGTACGGGGGCGGCGACTGGCGTTCGTCCATGGTGCCGGAGTGCCTCCGGGTGGACGCGGCCCCATTACTCCTCGCCTCGTACAGCGACGAAGTGGGCCGCGCGTTGTTCGGCGCGACCTCCGAACTCACCCGGCTCGCGGGGTGGATGGCCTTCGACACGGGCCAGCAGGAGGCCGCGCAGCGGTACTACATCCAGGCGCTGCGGCTCGCCCGCGCGGCCGCCGACGTCCCGTTGGGCGGCTATGTCCTGGCCTCGATGTCCCTCCAGGCGACCTACCGCGGCTTCGCCGACGAGGGCGTCGACCTCGCCCAGGCCGCCCTGGAACGCAACCGCGGACTGGCCACGGCCCGGACCATGAGCTTCTTCCGGCTGGTCGAGGCGCGGGCGCAGGCCAAGGCCGGTGAGGCGCGCGCCTGTGAGGTGGCGCTGAAGGCGTCCGAGGGCTGGCTGGAGCGCTCCCGCGGCGGCGATCCCGACCCCTCGTGGCTGGACTTCTACTCGTACGAGCGCTTCGCCGCCGACGCCGCCGAGTGCTACCGCGATCTGCGGCTGCCCCGCCAGGTGCGCCGCTTCACCGAGCAGGCGCTGTCCCGGCCCACCGAGGAATTCGTCCGCTCCCACGGGCTGCGCCTCGTCGTGTCCGCGGTCGCCGAACTGGAGTCCGGCAATCTGGACGCGGCCTGCGCGGCGGGCACCCGCGCGGTCGAGGTGGCCGGACGGATCTCCTCCGCCCGCACCACCGAGTACGTCCGCGATCTGCTGCACCGCCTGGAGCCGTACGGCGACGAGCCCCGGGTGGTCGAGCTGCGGGAGCGGGCGAGACCGCTGCTGGCGGCGCCGGCTTAGCGGCTTGCCGGGCCGGACCGAGCCGCCCTCCCGGCCGCGCCAGCCACGTACGGCCCGGCCGGGATCATGCACCTCGGGACCCGTCCGATCGGCATTGTCAGTGCCGGCCGTCATGATGGGATACGTCGTCGGTGATGATGCGCGGGTCTGTGGCGACGGGCCGGCCTGCGGTCATGCGGTTGGGGAGGTGCAGTGGCGGCGTACGACTGCGAGGTGCTGGTGATCGGTGCCGGCATCGTCGGACTCTCTACGGCGTACGCGATCACGCGTGCCGCGCCCGGCACGCGCGTGGTCGTCCTGGAGAAGGAGTCCGGTCCGGCCCGCCATCAGACCGGGCGCAACAGCGGCGTGATCCACAGCGGCATCTATTACCCGCCCGGTTCGCTCAAGGCCCGCTTCGCCCTCCAGGGCTCGGCGGAGATGGTCAAGTTCTGCACCGAACACGACATCCCGCACGAGGTCACCGGCAAGCTGATCGTCGCCACCGACCGCAGTGAGCTGCCGCGGCTGCACGGCCTCATCCAGCGCGGCCGGGAGCACGGCCTGCCGGTGCGCGAGCTGGGCCCCGCCCAGATAGCCGAGTACGAGCCCGAGGTGCGCGGCCTGGCCGCCATCCATGTCGGCACGACCGGCGTCTGCGACTTCGGCGCCGTCGCCCGCCGCTTCGCCCACCTCGCCGAGGACGCCGGCGCCCGGATCCGGTACGGCGCCGAGGTGACGGCCATCGGCCGCCGCCCCGGCCGGGTGGCGGTCCGTACGTCCGACGGCACGGTCCACCGCGCACGGGCCCTGGTCAACTGCGCCGGTCTGCACAGCGACCGGATCGCCCGGCTGGCCGGCGACGCCCCGGGCATGCGGATCGTCCCGTTCCGCGGCGAGTACTTCACCCTCGCCCCGGGCCGCGCCTCCTTGGTCCGCGGCCTGGTCTACCCGGTCCCCGACCCGGCCTTCCCGTTCCTCGGCGTGCATCTGACCCGCGGCATCGACGGCGCCGTGCACATCGGCCCGAACGCCGTCCCCGCCCTGGCCCGCGAGGGCTACGACTGGCGCACCCTGCACCCCGCCGAGCTGGCCGGCACCCTCGCCTACCCCGGCTCCTGGCGGATAGCCCGCCGCCACTGGCGCTACGGCGCCGGCGAGCTGCACCGTTCCCTGTCCCGGCGCGCCTTCACCGACGCGGTCCGCCGTCTGCTCCCGGCCGCCCGCGAGGAGGACCTGCGCCCCTCCCCGGCCGGCGTCCGGGCCCAGGCCGTCCTCCCCGACGGCACCCTCGTCGACGACTTCCTCTTCGCCGACTCCCCGGGCATGATCCACGTCCTCAACGCCCCGTCCCCGGCCGCGACGGCTTCCCTTCCCATTGGGCGGGAGGTGGCACGGAGGGTGTTGGCGATGATGGGGGTGTGAGGCCCGTGACGCGACCGGCTCCCGGCCTTCCGCTCGTCCCGGAAAACCGGGAGAACGGAGAAGCCGGGAGCCGGGAGTCCCGCGCGGCAGAGGCCGTCAGCTGACCGGTGCCTTGAACGCCTGAATGCTGGACTTGTCCTGGCTGAGGCCCTCGCCCTGGATGAAGAGCGTGTTGGTGTGTCCGTCCCAGGCCAGCGACATGAGGTCCGGGGAGCCGAGGGCGTGCTTCGGGTCGTAGACCGTGCCCAGCACCTTTTCCTTGCCGTCCCGCACACCGATCGAGACCAGCACCGGGTCCCGGCCGGGGGTGCCGGTGTCCGGCGCATCGGTCACCGCGATCAGCCCCTCGGTGTCCAGCGCGGCGGACGCCGAGGACCGCTTCTTCCACAGCAGTTCGCCGGTCTTCAGGTCCACGGCGGCGATGCCGCCCGAGCCGTAGCCGGAGATCAGCACCTGCTCGTCCTCGTCGACGAAGGTCTCGCGGGGCTCGAGGCTCAGGTCCTTCAGCTCGCCCGAGAGCTTGAACGTCTTGTCCGGCTTCCCTTCCTCGGTGTAGGTGGAAAGGGTGCCCTCGGCATCGATCACATTGGCTTCCTCACTCATGCGGATCGTCAGCGGCCGGTCGGACAGAATCTGCCCGACGGCCCGGCCGTCGCCCGTCACCGTCGAGTGGATGCCGCTGTACTCCAGGTCCTGGAGGGCCAGTTGCTTCTTCGGCTTCGCGTCGGAGCAGTCACTCCCCACCGCCCGGTACTGCGGGCTCAGCCCCACCGTGGTGGTGCAGTCGTGGCCGCGCGCGGTCAGCTCCCAGACCTTCGCACCTCCGGTGATGGTGAAACCGGCGTAGGTGTCCCCGATCGCGACGGCGACGACCTTCGAGTTCACCACCATCTGCGGGCTGTCCTCGGTGCTCCCGCCGGCCTTGAGGTTCTTCGACCAGAGCGTCCGCCCGGTGTCCGTGTCGATGACGGAGAGGAAGGAGCAGTCGTCGCCGCCCGCGTCGAAGACCACGGCGCCGACGCCGTCGTCGCTCGCGCTCTTGGACATGGCGCAGACCTCGCCCGCTCCCTTGGGCGTCTTGACCGTCCACTGCTTCTTGCCGGTCTTGCGGTTGTAGGCCCGTACCCCCTGGCCGTCCCCGAAGACGAGGTCGTCGTTGTTGAACCACATCGAGCGCAGGTTGTTCTCGTCCTGCCCCTCGCGCTGGGACGCGGGCGACGGCGCCTCCCACAGCCGCTGCATGGCGTTCGCGGGCCGGTCCGCGGCCGGGGTCGCGGAGTCATCGGAGGTGAAGAGGAAGTACCCGCCGACGCCGGCCCCGATCAGCACGACCATCACGATGGCCAGGATGAGCGGCACGGGAACCCCGCCGCGCCCCGGGCCGGGGGGCTGCCCCGGACCGCCGGGGAACGGCGCCGCCGTGGGCCCGCCGGGAAACGGCGGCTGCCCCGGGAACTGCCCGGGCGCCTGGCCCTGCTGCGGGTACGGCGGCTGCTGGCCTCCCGCGTAGCCCTGGGGAGGCGGCCCCTGGGGCCGGCCTACGGGCGGCGGAAAGGGCGCGCCACCCGGTGCGGGTTGTCCCTGCGGCTGATACCCGGGCCCTCCCATGTACGGGCCGGGCTGCTGCCCCTGTGGCGGGACGGGCGGCGGAGCGGGGTGGCTCGGCGCGGGGTGGCCGGCGGGCGGCATTCCCGCGGCCCCCGGACCCGCCGCCGGCGGCGGCCCCTGTGGATACTCGGCGCTTCCCTGGCCACCCTGCGACACGATGAACAGTCCCCCCGGTTTGGTTTTGCCACGTCGACCCCGCATCGTATGCACGCCACTACACACCGCGCCAACCCCGATTTCACCGGGGATTTCCGCCCTTCCGCCCCGCCATCGCCTGGGAAGTCTGGGTTCGCCGCCGGCCCCTCCGCCGCCGCCCTCCGCCCCCGTAGAATCGGACGCACTGTGTCCGAGAACCCCACCACTCACGCCCGCGCCGCTGCGGAATCAGACGCTCCGGAAGCCGCTCCCGGGGCCCCCGCCGCTCAGGAAGCACCCGACCTCGGGGCCACCGCGGTCTCGGCCGCCGCCCCCCGGCGCGGGGAGCCGATGTTCCCCGACGGGACGGGGCCCGCGGCCGACCCCGCGGGGTCCCATCACGAGCGGCGGATCCGCTCGTTCCAGCCGCGCCGCAGCCGCGTCTCACCCGGCCAGGCCGATGCGCTGCGCCGCCGGTGGGGGACGTGGGGACTGGACATCGACGGGCTCTCCCGTATCGATCTCGATGCCTTCTTCGAGGGGCGGCCGGTCGTCCTGGAGATCGGCTTCGGCATGGGGGAGGCCACGGCCCAGATGGCCGCCGCCGACCCGGACACCGGAATCCTCGCCTGCGATGTGCACACCCCCGGGCAGGGCAATCTGCTCCGTCTCGCGGAGCAGAACGGTCTGTCCAACATCCGGGTGGCCAACGGTGACGCGATCATCCTGCTGCGCGAGATGCTGGCCCCCGCCTCCCTCGCTGGTCTGCGCATCTATTTCCCCGACCCCTGGCCGAAGAAGCGCCACCACAAGCGCCGCCTCGTCCAGCCGGAGTTCATCGCCCTGGCGACCACCCGGCTCGCGCCCGGTGCCCTGGTCCACTGTGCGACCGACTGGGAGCCGTACGCCGAGCAGATGCTGGAGGTGCTCTCCGCCGAGCCGACGCTGGAGAACCTCCACCAGGACTTCGCGCCGCGTCCGGACTTCCGCCCCCTCACCCGGTTCGAGGGCCAGGGCCTGGACAAGGGACATACCGTCCACGACCTCCTCTTCCGCCGCCGCGACACATAGGGCGAAGCCCCCTCGTTAGGGTCGATGGGTGTACCCGTCCCAGCCGCCCCCGTACCCGCCCCACGCGCCCGCCCCGCCCCCGTACACACCGCACACGCACAAGCCCGCCGCCGCGCACGCCCGCCGCCGGACGCCGCCCTGGCGCAGCAAGACCCTCCGCGCGGTCGCCCTGGTGTCGCTGCTGGCACTCTCCGGCGTGATCATCATCGGCATGGTCCGCCAGGAGACCGGCACCGAGGGCTTCCTGGTCGGCCTCGGCCTCGCCGTCTTCCCGGTTCCGCTCCTGGTGGCGGCGTTCTGCTGGCTCGACCGCGTCGAACCCGAGCCCTGGCGCAACCTCGCGTTCGCCTTCACCTGGGGCGCCTGTGCCGCCACCCTGGTCGCGCTGCTCGCCAACGGCTTCGCGACCGACTGGCTGGCCGCGAACATCGCCTCCACGTCGCCCTCCGAGGCCGAGGCATGGGGCGCGACGGTGATCGCCCCGGTCGTCGAGGAAGTGGTCAAGGCGGCCGCCGTGCTCTTCCTCTACCGCTTCCGGCGGCGCGACTTCGACGGCATCACGGACGGCATCGTCATCGCCGGCATCACCGCCACCGGTTTCGCCTTCACCGAGAACGTCCTCTACCTGGGCAACGCCTTCGGCGAGGATCAGTCCCTGGGCCACTCCGGCCTGGACTCACTCACCGCCGGTACCTTCTTCCTCCGCATCATCGTCTCCCCCTTCGCCCACCCGCTCTTCACCGTCCTCACCGGCCTCGCGTTCGGCATCACCGCCACCCGCTACCCCCGCCGCCGCGCCGCCCGCCGCGCCCTCGCCCTCCTCGGCCTGCTCACCGCCGTCCTCCTGCACGCCATCTGGAACGGCGCCTCCGCCCTGGGCGACCTCGGCTTCCTCATCGTCTACGGCCTCTTCATGGTCCCCGTCCTCATCACCCTGACCTGGCTGGCGATCTGGGCCCGCAACCAGGAACTGCTCACCCTGCGCGGCTACCTCGCCCCCTACATCACCGCCGGCTGGCTCACCCCCACCGAACCCACCGCCCTCTCCTCCCTCAAAACCCGCGCCCTCGCCCGCGACCTGGCCCGCCGCACCCAGGGCCCCGCCGCCGCCCGCGCCGTCACCGAATACACCACCGTCGCCACCGCCCTCTCCTTCCACCGCCGCCGCGCCCACCTCATGGGCCCCACCCCCGACTTCGCCACCCGGGAACGGCACTTGCTGGAGCATCTGCGGGAGTATCAGGCTTGGGGGCGGGTGGCGTTGGTGGAGGCGTGGGGGGTGCGGGAGGAGCGGTAGGGTGCCGGGCGCGTAGCAGTACGGGGCTGAGCGGGCCGTCCTACTCGGTGAATCGCTCAGCCCAGCGCGCCCGGTGCTGACGCACGCAGTCCACTTTGACCTGATGCTCCTTGGCCAGGTTCAGGGCCCCTACGAAGCGCTTCGTCAGTCCATCAAACACATCGAGATCATCACTGAGCTGAAGCGCTCCTCGGTCAAAGAGCGCATGGCAGTTCGCGCACAGACACAGCACATTCCACAGTTCATCCGGCCCGTCGTGGGGTTTGCCCAGCGCATGGATATGAGCCGCTTCGCTATACGCCTCGCCACCGGGGGACACCACCAGTCGGCACTTGCAGATCTGACAGGTGTTGTCGTAGATCTCTTTTACTCTCCGGACGACCTTGGAGTCGCGAATCAGCTGCTCGTACGCGACGATGCGGCGCAACTGCTCTTCGGTGGTGGTGTCCGCACCCTCCCCCGGCGAGACGGGGTGCGGCCTTGCCGACTCCCCCGGGGCCAACTTGAGCAGCCTGAACTGACAGATACGGAAACCTTCCTTCCCGACTGTCGTCCAGTGCTCCGCGACGCGAAACAGCCCGCAGTACTCATAGCCCCCCGTCGCACGGGGTCGCTTCTTTCCCCGAATTTTTAGACCACGTACCACTCGCACCGGGTGCCCCAGTCCCTCATTGAGCAGCAAGCCGGCATTACCCGGCGCCGCCAGGGATTGGTCTGCGTAGAGGCGACCGGTATCCCTGTCGCGACCGCCCTCACCCGTGTAGATGATCTCTTGCTCGCCGTACTCATCATCGATATACCCGCCGGAGAGAACGATGGAATCGACGCCCTCATGCGCGGTGCCAGAGATGCCCTGGCCAGACCGACGATGGACACCGGCTGCGTGCAACTCTGTGTGTCCCGCGAACCACTGCCCCTCCTTGACGTCCTGAGGAGGGCCAAAACGGACTGGGTTGGATGACCGCGCCTTCGCCATAGCCGAATCCTGTCAACCCATCGCCTCCCATGACGCGCGCCTCCAGGGGGTGTGGTCAGCACCACACCCCCTGAAAGGGCTGCCTAGAAGGTTCGGCTAGACGCTCAAGCCTCCAGCGGCTCATCCGTCACACAGACACCTGCGCTATTCAGCTCCGTTGCATCGCCCTCCGGCCTCCGCTGCCTCATCGCCGCCATGTACGGGAATCCTGGCGCCACGGCTCTCAGCAACGCGTAACGCGTCCCGGAGAGCTTCGGTCAACCGATGGACAAGGAAGTGAAGTTCACGGTGCGTGACCTTGCTGTCATCAAGCAGTTCGCGCGCGAAGTCGAGAAGATCGCTTCCCATGTCGAGCTGCATCTGCTCCATATCGTCAGCAAGGCGCGACAAGAACCCTGTCCCGTCTGTGGACAGGTAGCACGGGTGGCCAGCTGAGTTCGGCCAAGGCAGCAGACGCAGCAACTGCCGGACACTCATCAGCCCGTCCCCTTCATGGCGCAACCCGCTCCGGCGCCGGTGTCGAGGTGACGGGAAATGACCTGTGCGTCCCGTCGTCGCGGCTGTCGTGTCCTGCGCCGCCCCGATGGAGGTAACAGTGCCTGCAAAATGGACTCGAAGATTCGGGCGATACAGTTCGACACGTTGACCTGCTCTCTCAGGTTGGCCATGCCCCGGACCGTGTGGAGCGGTCGCGGGGGTCTTCGTACGGTCAGGCGAGACTGACCGTACGGCCATCCAGAGAGCGTCAGGGGCACAGTTTGTACCCCTTCGTTTACGCCGCCAACGCGCCAATTCTCACGGCGAGTTCGCTTGCCCTACGCCGTTGTGCCGGGCTCCTCGACTCGGTCTCTTCCAAGACGATCCGCCGCGCGTATCCGTTGTAGCGGATGGTTTCGGGAGCGGCCTGGTGGGCCTTGTCCAGAACTGCCAGAGCAGTCTCTGCCTGGCCGTCGAGGTAGTAGCCACGCGCCTCTTCAATACGGTGGCGAGCGCTCCGCGGACGCGACGGAATGAGCGTCACGTCTGCGGCAGCGGCTTGCCTGACGCTTTCACCGCCTGCGTGCAGCTCCACGGCTACGGTCACCGCGTGAGCCCCCATGATCGCTCTGGAGAACGAGGTCACGGGGTGGAAATAGTCCGCGGGAAGTCGCCCTGCCATGGACCGCGCGACATCCCAGTAGCGCCAGGCGGTGCCGGCGTCCCCTCGTCGGGCCGCGGTATATCCGGCCTCGAAATTCAGTGCCCCCGTGATGGCAAGTACGTCATCGTCGGCTTCAGGGAGGAGGGGTTCGAGGTAGCGGAGAGTCGCCAGGTTTACGGCGTCTGCGGCCTCGTAGTGCCCAGGACCACTGTCGCGATGTGCCTGTGCGGCAAGCCATGCTGCGACACCGATGGTGTGTGGGTCCTCGGACTCCTGCGCGGAGACCAAACTGCGCTCCACTACCCGCCACAGCAAGGGCGCGTCAGATTGGTACGCGAGGAAGAACTGGCTGAGGCTGTAGACCTCGGACAGCACGGACTGCGCAGCCCTTCTTTCCGCTCCCGACTCCGCTTGAGCCAAGGAGGCTTGAGCATCGCGAATGAGGTGCGGGAGCAGTTCACCAATAACGTCTCGGTGATGCGGGGCGGAGTGCCGCGCCCGCCACGCATGGGCGATGCGGTGCTTCAGATGGGCGGCGGACGGAGCCTGGCGCGAGGCCGCCAGTGGGTACTCGTTGAGGGCGTCCCGTACATACGGGAGGCGAGCATGGCCGGGACCGACGAAGAGCGAGATCGGCGTCGCTTGATCACCAACGAGATCGGCAAGACTCGGCACGCGGAGAGCCTCGGCGATCCGCAGGACCATGGGGAGTTTGGGCATCTGAAGCCGCCCGCCCTCCACCTGCTTTACCCAGCTCGGCGACTTACCCAGCAGACCAGCGAGAACGATACGGCTCATACCGCGGCGAACACGGAGAACCTGCATTCGCTGACCGAACGCGATCGGCTCGTAAGGCAGTTCCGGAGTAGCGTCAGATGACACGTTCGGCCCCTCTCTGCACACTCAACGTCACCGCCAGCGTACGTGTTCAGCATGAACTCGTCGCGGTGCTCGCCTAGTTCACGATGCTGTGCATACCAATCTGCCGCGGCCGGTGCGACGTAGGGTCAGAAGGAGAGCTGGCTTCGTTGTTTGTTCGCAGAAGGGCTTAGTGATGGCTGGAATTCCGACCGCAGCAGTTGCCGCAACCGGCCTGGTAGGCGGCTACGCCGTAGCGCGCTGGACGAAGAAGCGCCCCCTGGGCGGGGTTGCGCTCGCTGCTGCCGGGGCCGTGGCGGCGTGGGAGTGGCAGCGTAAGGCGGGGAATGTGACGGCGGCTGCGTTGAGTGGGGTGTATGTGGCTGCGTTTGCCGGGTCGCATCCGTTGGCGAAGAAGATCGGGGCGTGGCCTTCGGTGTTCGCCGTAGCGGGTGGGGTGGCCGCCGCGTCGTGGGCCGTGGTGGACCGCCGGAAGTAGGACGGAGGACGGGGAGGGAAGTGGGAGGAGGCAGGGGGAGGAGGGAGGAAGCCGGCGGGCGGGCTCGCCTTCTCCCCCTTGAGAACTGGGTCAGGCCGAAGCCTCCCCCAGCAGCTTGAGTTCCGCCTCCGTCAGGGTCACATCCCCCACCGCCAGCAGGGCCGGGAGCTGGTTCACCGTGCGGGCGCTGGCGATGGGGGCCGCGACGGTGGGCTGGGCGGTGAGCCAGGCGAGGGCGATGGTGGCGGGTTCGGCGCGGTGGGCGGTGGCGACGGTGTCGAGGGCCTGGAGGACGCGGCGGCCGCGGTCGGTGTCCACGTACTTGGCGGCGCCTCCGGAGCGGGCGCTGTCGACATGGGTGCCCGGGCGGTACTTGCCGGTCAGGAAGCCGGAGGCGAGGGCGTAATACGGGACGGCGGCCAGGTCGTGGCGGGCGGCGACCTCGGCGAGTTCGCCCTCATAGGTGTCGCGGGAGACCAGGTTGTAGTGGGGCTGGAGGGCGACATAGCGGGCCAGGCCCTCACGGGCGGAGCAGGCCAGGGACTCCTCCAGGCGCTGTGCCGAGATGTTGGAGGCGGCGATCTCGCGGACCTTGCCGGCCCGGACGAGGTCGTCGAGGGCGGTGAGGAACTCCGGGACCTCGACCGACTCATCGTCGTAGTGGGTGTAGTAGAGGTCGATGTAGTCGGTGCGCAGACGGGTCAGGGAGGCGTCGACCGCGGACTTGATGGTGGCGGGGGACAGGCCCTTGTAGCCGGGGAGGGCGCCGACCTTGGTGGCGATGACGACCTCGGAGCGGTTGCCGCGGGAGGCCAGCCAGTTGCCGATGACGGTCTCGGATTCGCCGCCCTCGTTGCCGGGGACCCAGTGCGAGTAGGCGTCGGCGGTGTCGATGAAATTGCCACCGCCCGCCACATACGCGTCGAGCACGGCGAAGGACTCGGCTTCGTCGGCCGTCCAGCCGAAGACATTGCCCCCGAGGGACAGCGGGGAGACGGAGAGCGAGCCGAGGGGCTTGCGGGTGCTGCGGGCGCCTGGGGTGGTGCTGTGTGTCGCGGTCATACGTCGTTGCAGCGCCGGGGGAAGAGGAGTTATTCCTTCCTCTTCCCCCGGGACGACAACTGCCCTCGGGCCCTTACGGGTTGAGGGTGTGGGGGTGGGGGTGGGGGTGGGTGTGCGTGTGGGTCTGCTTCAGGCTTTGATGCCCTCGGTGCCCGCAATGCCCTCCACGCCCCCGACGCCCTCGACGCCCTCGGTCACACGTTGAGCCCGTGGTCGCGGAGCCACGGCATCGGGTCGATCGGGTCGCCGGCGCCGGGGCGTACCTCCAGGTGGAGGTGGGGGCCGGTGACGTTGCCGGTGGCGCCGACGCGGCCGATGACGTCGCCGGTGCTGACCTTGCCGGAGGTCTTCACCATCGAGGAGAGGTGGCAGAACCAGAGCTCGGTGCCGTCGTCGAGGGTGAGGACGATGCGGTAGCCGTACGAGCCGGCCCAGCCGGCCTGGGTGATGGTGCCGGAGTGCACCGCCTTGACGGGGGTGCCGGTCGGCGCGGCGAAGTCCTGTCCGGTGTGGTCGGCGGCCCAGCGGTCACCGGCCTGGCCGAAACTGGCGGTGAGCGTGTAGGAGGACACGGGGGCGATGAAGCTCTTCGCCAGTTCGGCGAGGCGTTCGGCCTCCGCCTTCCGCCGGGCCGCTTCCTCCGCCTTGCGCTTGGCCTCCATCTCGGCCGCCTTCTTGGCTGCTGCGGCTTTTTCGGCCGACTTCTGGTGGGCGGCGGCTTCCGTGGCGGCCTGCTGGACGGCGGCCTTTTCGGCGGCCTCGCGGGCCTCCTGCTCGGCGGAGCCCTGCTGCGCGTCGGCCTGCTGGAGGATGCGGCTGCGCAGCGCCTCACCGGCGCCCGCGGCGTTACCCGTGTCCGCGCCCGTGGCGGCGGTGACCGCGCCGCTGTCGGGAGCCGAGGCGGCGTCGGTGGCCGCGGAGTCGTCGTCGGATATCAGCTCGCCGATGCCGGGAAGCTCCTTGGCGTCCGGCAGCTTCTCGGAGAGGTCGTCGGCCAGGCCGCCGACGTCGGGCATCGAGATCGGCACCGGCGGACGGCCCTCGGCCGAGGCCATGCCGCTCGCGCCGACCGCCGCGATGACACCGACACCCAGGACGGTGCCGCTGCGGGCGAATCCGCCGCCGCGCTGCTTGGCGACGCGGTGCTTGCCTCGAACGGCACGGGTGGATTCCTCGGTGGGATTCCATTCCTCCCACGGTCCGTCGCCGTCATCGACACCGGGGCCGGGGAAGGCACCTCGGTCATCGAGCTCGTAGGCGAACGGGTCCTCAGGGGTAGACCTGTTGGACGCCACGGGGGCGCACTCCTTTCCTTCCTTCTCGCCTACCGGGTTAGCTGACGGGTTCGGAGCAGGAAGGTCTCCTACGGACGCCCACTGGCGGAGGGCGTCCGATTCACCCCAAGGAAGTGGTTCCCCGGTTCCCTTGGTGCAGTTCGAAGTGCTTGGGGGTGCGTGAAAAGCGCGTGCGGGATTCGGCGTCGGCGCGCGGTGCCGCCTCGGGCGGCGGCTGGGACGACCGCGCTGCGTTATCGGACAGTAATAGAGACGGCGGCCGAATTCCAAGCGTTCCCACGAATCCGTATGCGCTCCGCACGAGCTGCCGCGCGGCCTTTTCGGCCAGCAGTGCAGCAACCCGGGCGAGTTGGCCCGCCAGCCCTAAACGATCTCGCGCGGATTGTGTGCCAGTCGTTATGCGCAGGGGTGCCCCTCGGTCACGGAGGGTGAGAGCAGTAACGTCGGATCATGGTCGTCAACGTCGGGAACACCGGGAACGCCGGACGGGCCGCCGGTCACGCGTGGGGAGTGGCGGAGCGGTACGGGGAGTTCTCCTGGCGGGAGGCGCGCGGCCGGTCGGACGCGCACGAGGAGCTGACCGCGCGGATCAGCCAGGACGCGGAGTTCTGCGATCTGCTGTCCGGCTCGCTGCCCGCCGGCAACAAACAGCAGCCGAACCTCCTGCTCGCCGCCGTCCGCTATCTCGACGGCCCGCACGCCGAGACGGGCCCGCGCGGTGCGGCCGCGTACGGGCGCTGGCGCGAGTGGACGATCCGGCACTGGGACGAGGTGCGCGCGGTGATCATGCAGCGCGCCACCCAGACCAACGAACCGGCCCGCTGCGCCACCCTGCTGCCGCTGCTCGCCCGTCTGCCGCAGCCGCTGGCGCTGCTGGAGGCCGGCGCGTCCGCGGGGCTGTGTCTGCACCCCGACCGCTATCGCTACCGGTACGAGGCCGAAGGCGGGGACGGGCCGCGCCGCCGGGCCGAGCTGGGTGCACCGGAGAGCCCGCTGGTGTTCACCTGCCGTACGGGCGGGGCGGCCGACGAGCTGCCCGAACGGCTGCCGCGGATCGTCTGGCGGGCCGGCATCGACCTGGACCCGCTCGACCCGGCCGGCGAACCGGACGATCTGCGCTGGCTCCAGGCGCTCGTATGGCCGGGCGACGGGGAGCGTGCGGCACGGCTGGCCGCGGCCGTCGACGCGGTGCGGCCGGCGCCGCGGCCACGGATGGTGCGCGGCGACCTGATCGACGAGCTGCCCGCGCTCGCCGCCGAGGCACCGCCCGAGGCGACGCTGGTCATCTTCCACAGCGCCGTGCTGGCCTATCTCCCGCCGGCCCGCCGCGCGGAGTTCGCGCGTCTCGTACGGTCGCTGCTCGACGGGCGGCCCGGCGGCGGCCACTGGATCTCCAACGAGCACTACTCCGTGCTGCCGTGGATCACCGACGCCGCACCCCACGCGCCCCGCCCGGACGACGCCCTGCACCTGACCCTCGCGCTCGACGGACGCCCGGTCGCGCTCACCGGCCCGCACGGCCAGAGCCTGCACAGCCTCTCCGGCGCACGGGGCGGCCCGGGGCACTGAGCGGGGTCGGGGGACGGCCCGGCTCCCGTACGGCACCCCGTACGCCCGCCCGTCCCCCTACACGGGCCCCACCCCCATGAAGCCCCCGCCCACCGAACCCCCTACGGGCCACCACCTACGCCCCCATGGGCCGCTGCACCGCCAGCAGCGCCATGTCGTCGGCCGACGCGCCGCCCGTATGCCGTGCCACCTCCTCGACGAGGGTGTCCACGAGGACGTCCGGGCCGGGGAAGCGGCAGCCGCGCAGTGTGCCCGACGGGTTGTAGCAGCGGCCGAGGAGGTCCCGGGCGCCGGTCACCCCGTCGGTGAAGAAGAGCAGCAGGGCCCCGGCCGGGAAGAACGTCTCGTCCGGCCGGTCCGGCCGGCTCGCCATCTCGCCCAGCCCGAGGGGCGGCGCCGGCGCCGCGGGCAGCAGCTCGCGCAGCCCGCCGTCCGGGGTGAGCAGCAGCGGGGACGGATGGCCCCGGTTGAGCACCCGCAGAACGCACTGCCCGTTGGCGGGGATCTCGGCCAAAACGGCAGTGGTGAACCCCTCGGTCTGCTCCACTCCCTCGCGCCGCCCGTCCTCCCGCCGCAGCGCCCGCTCCAGCCGGCCCGCCACCGCCCCCAGGGTGCGCTCCTGTTCCGCCGCCTCACGGAAGGCGCCGATGACGATCACCGCGGTCCGCACCGCGTCCAGCCCCTTGCCCCGTACGTCGCCGACCAGCAGCCGTACGCCGTGCGGGGTCTCCTGGACCGCATAGAGGTCACCGCCGCTCCGGTCCGCCACCCGCGCGCCCACGTAGCGGGCGGCGATGGCGAGCCCGGCGAGCCGTTCGGGCGGCGTGGGCAGGACGGCGCGCTGGAGGGCCGCCGAGACGTCCTCCAGGGAGGCCGGGCGGACGCCGGCGCTCCGGACGATCCGGTTGATGCCCAGGGCCGACAGGGCGACGGCCAGGACCATGACGGTCTCCGTCACCGACTCGCCGTGATCCCGCGCGGCGCCGCTGCGATAGAGGACGACCCAGATCTCGCCGAGCACGGCGGCCAGTGCCGTGAGCACGGTGCCGCGCAGGGCGAAGAACGGCGCGGCGACCAGTGGGGCGGCCGAGAAGAAGGGGGCGGCGGTGTAACCGGCGGGCGTCCCCATGCCGAAGGCGACACCGCCGGCGATCAGGAGGACGGGAAGCCGGCGCATCGGCATCCGGCCGGACGACACCAGCCGGGCACGGCGCTCCCCGCCGCCCGCAGAGGGCGCCTCACCTCGGAGCATCCGCACCGGCCGCTTCCCCCTCCCGCCCGTCCGTACGGGACCGCCGTGCCGGTCGCCTCGACGTCCCCAGGCTTGCCGGTACGGGCCGGGCCGGCGACTCGTCGGGGGCCGGACGGGTCACGGGACCGGCCGGGGGGGAGGTGGCGCGCGGGCGGCGGGGGAAGCCCAGGAGGAAACGGGAGCCGCCTCGCGCCCCCAAGCACGTTCCGCTCCACGGCATTTGGGCCCGCCCGGCACCCCGCGCACGCCCGAGGGCCCGGACCGCGAATGGTCCGGGCCCTCGGGGCACCGCATCCGCCGGACGGTCTTCCCGTCCCGCTTCTGGTGGGCCATCAGGGGCTCGAACCCTGAACCAATGGATTAAAAGTCCACTGCTCTGCCAATTGAGCTAATGGCCCGCACCGAGCAGCATAGCCCGAGGAGGTGCCGCAGCCCGAAGGCATTACGGATCAAGCCATCCGGCGGGGTGCCGCGAGGCCGGCCGGCGGGCCCGGCGGGGCCTGCGGCGGGCCGTACAACGCGCGGGGCCCGCACGGCACTTGAGTGCGTACGGGCCCCGCGGATCAGCGTCGGTGATCAGCCGTTGCGCTTCCAGCGCGGCTTGTCCTCGCGACGGCCGAAGGAGCCGGTCGGGGCGCCACGGTGGTCGTCACGGCGGCCGTACGGGCGGTCGCCGCCGGAGCGGTGGCCACCGGCGGACGGACGGCCGCCGGAGCGGTCGTCACGGTTGAAGGGACGGTCGCCGCCGGCGGAACGGTAGCCACCGGTGGAACGGCCCGTGGCGCGGCCGCCGGAGCGGTCGTCACGGTTGAACGGGCGGCTCGGACGGTCGCCGCGGTCGCGGTTGAAACCGCCACCGGAACGCTCGTCACGGCGCTCGAAGGAACGGCCACCGGAACGGTCGTCGCGACGGTCGCGGTTGAAGCCGCCGCCGGAACGGTCGTCACGACGGTCGAAGGAACGGCCACCGGAACGCTCGTCACGGCGGTCACGGCCGAAACCGCCCCGGTCGTCACGACGGTCGCGGTTGAAGCCGCCACCGGACCGGTCGTCACGACGGTCGAAGGAACGGCCACCGGAACGGTCATCGCGGCGGTCGCGGTTGAAGCCACCCCGGTCGTCACGGCGGTCACGGTCGAAGGAACGGCCGCCGGAGCGGTCGTCACGACGGTCGCGGCGCTCGAAGTTGCCCCGGTCGTCACGGCGCTCGTCGGCCGCGCCGGCCTGCGCCGGAACGGCGGCCTCGGCCACCTCGGCGGCGGCGGTCTCGGCAGCGGCGGCGAGCGCCTCGGCCGGGTCCTCACCGCGCTCGCGGGCGGCCCGGGCGGTCAGCCGGTCGGCCTCCTCGCGCAGCTCGGCGGCGCGGCGCTGAAGGCGCTCCAGCTCACGGGTGAGCTCGCTCACCTCCCGCTCGGCCTGCTTGGCGCTGTTGTTGGCCGATTCGGCCTGGACCTCGGTGAGCGAGCGCGCACCGGTGATCCGGGCGACGTCCTCGTCGAAGGCACCGGAGCCGCCGACGATGTGGCGCGAGGCGTCCACGCCCGCGTCCTCCATCAGCCGGAAGATCTGCCGGCGCTGGTGCGGCAGCGACAGCGAGACGACGGTGCCGGACTGGCCGGCGCGGGCGGTACGGCCCGAGCGGTGCAGGTAGTCCTTGTGGTCACCGGCCGGGTCGACGTTCAGGACCAGGTCGATGCCGTCGACGTGGATACCGCGGGCGGCGACGTCGGTGGCGACCAGCGCGTTGACGTAGCCGTCCTTGAAGTCCGCGAGGACGCGGGTGCGCGCGCCCTGCGTCATACCGCCGTGCAGCGCGTCCGCCTTCACACCGGACTCGACGAGCTGCTCGGCGATGCGGTCGGCGCCCAGCTGGGTGCGGACGAAGATGATGGTGCGGCCCTTGCGGGCGGCGATGGCGGCGGTGACCGGCGCCTTGTCCTTCGGCTTCACGACCAGGACGTGGTGGGTCATGGTGGTGACGTTGCCCTGGGCGCTGTCGACCTCGTGGCTGACCGGGTTGGTCAGGTAGCGCTTGACCAGGGTGCCGATCTCGTTCTCCATCGTGGCGGAGAACAGCATCCGCTGGCCGCCCTGGGGCACCTGGTCCAGCAGCTCGGTGACCTCGGGCAGGAAGCCCAGGTCGGACATCTGGTCGGCCTCGTCGAGAACCGCGACCTGGACGTTCTCCAGGGAGCAGGCGCCGCGGTTGATGATGTCGCGCAGCCGGCCCGGGGTGGCGACGAGGATGTCGACGCCGCGCTCCAGGGCGTAGATCTGGTTGCCCATGGACGTACCGCCGCAGACGACCTTCATCTTCAGGCCGAGGACGTCGCCGTAGGGCTGGAGGGCGTCCGCGACCTGCATCGCGAGCTCACGGGTCGGGGTGAGGATGACGGCGCGCGGCTTCTTCTTCTCGGTGTGGCCGCCGGCGAGCTGCGCCAGGGTCGGCAGACCGAAGGAGAGCGTCTTGCCGGAGCCGGTGCGGCCGCGGCCGAGGATGTCCTTGCCGGCCAGCGCGTCCGGGATGGTCGCGGCCTGGATCGGGAAGGGGGTGGTGACGCCGTTCTGCGCGAGCTTGCGGACGACGCCCTCGGGCAGTCCGAGGTCGGCGAAGGTGACGGTGTCGGTGTCGGTCTCGGGCGACTCGTCGACCGCCGTCACCTCGGGGGCCGTCTGCTCGTCGATTGCGGGCATGACGGACTGCTCAGTGGAAATGGACATGCGAAATGCGAAACCTTCCGGAGTCTCGGCACGCGCCCAAACTCCGTGTGTTTCACAAGACCGCCTCTATGCGGTCAGCCACGGCAAGGGAGAGAACGCGCCACGCGGCGCGCTTCTTTTCTGGCGCCGGGCAAATGGGATCAAACGATCTACCACCATACGCACTCCGCACCCCGGATGGCAAATGACCTTCTGACCAGGCCCTCCACTCCCCCGGACAAAGCTACCCGCTCCGCCCGGAACCCCTCACGCCTCCTCGTCGTAGGGCTCCGACTGCGACGCCATCGGCGAGACGGGGGACGGGCCGGAGGCATGGGAGCTCGGCGGCGGCGGGGGGCTGCTCGGCGGCGGGGTCGGCTGCGCGGGGGGCGTACTGGGCGCGGACGAGGCCGGCGGGGTGGCCGGGCGGTCGGGGCGGGACGGCGAGGGCTCCGGTCGGGGGCGCCCGCCATGGCCGCCGGAGCCGCCGTGGCCGTCGCCCGCGCCCGGCTCGGGGCCCGAGGGCCGCACGGGTTGGGACGGGGTACCGGGCTCGGAGGGCTCCGGTGCCGCGCTCTTCGACGCCTTGCCCGCCTTCTTGCCCTTGCCGCCGGCGGGGTGTGCCTCGCCGTTGCGGCCCATCCGCCGCGGGCCGTCGCCGCGGCCGTCCACGGTCACCCCGTTGGGGCCGGACCAGCCGTCCTTCCCGTCGTGCCGCGCGGAGCTGCCGGACGGTTTCGGCTCCTCCGGGTCGCTCACGCTCATACACCCGGCCAGCGCCGCGGCCAGCGCGGAGACGGTCACGGCCGCGGCGGCGGCCCGGGAGCGCACCCGGGCCGACGGCGGGCGCGACGCAGGGGCAGGGGCAGGGGACGACGACGGGGACGGTGTCGGCGTCAGGGACGACGGGCGATGTGGGCTCGGGCGCACGGCGGGACCTCCGGATCCGGAACGCAGGGACGGCGGCACGGACGCCCTGCCCAACTCCCGCCCCCCACCTGAGGACACGCACCAGGCCCGGCCGATCGCGCCGGGCGCGGGTTCCGGGACGCACTCCCGCCGGGCCGTGGCCCTTCACGTGCCCGGCAGGCCCTACGGGCAGCCCTCAGCCGTAGCCCAGCGCGTGCAGCCGCTCGTCGTCGATCCCGAAGTGGTGCGCGATCTCATGAACGACCGTCACTTCGGTCTCCGCGACCACGTCCTCGCGGGTGTCGCACATCCGCAGCGTCGGCCCCCGGTAGACGGTGATCCGGTCCGGCAGCACACCGGCGTACCACTCCCCCCGGTCGGTCAGCGGCGTCCCCTCGTAGAGCCCGAGCAGGTCGGGGTCGCCGGCGGGTGGTTCGTCCTCGACGAAGACCGCCACGTTGTCCATCAGCCGGGTCAGCTCCGGCGGGATCCGGTCGAGCGCCTCGGCGACCAGTTCCTCGAACTCCTCGCGCGTCATTTCCAGCACACCACCATTCTCCGCCACGGCGCCTCCCCACCGATCGTCGCGGCCCGCCCGCCGCACCGCAGCCCAACCGGAAGCGGCCCCTCCTCGCTTAACGGCGCCACCGCCGGGCATACGGGACCAATGGCCCGCGCAGCGCGCTCCCGGACACCGCACCCCGACGCCCCGCAAAGCCACCCGCACCGGCTGCTCCATACCGGCCTCGACGGCGTACGCGCCCTCCCGGCAGCCGTCCGCCGCCGCTACCGCTCCCGCCGTACGGCCCCCACCGCCACCCTGCTCGACGGCGCGCCGCACCGCCCCCTGGTGTCCGCCCTCGGCCTGATGGCCGTCACCGTCGCGGGCGCCTGGCTGGGGCTGCTGCTGATCGGCAGCCTCCGTGTCCCCGTCGGCCCGATGGACACCAGCATGGCGCTGCGCCCCTCGCTGTCCGGCGGCACCCGGATCGAGGTCGCGCCGCTCGGCGACCTGGAACTGAGCAGCCACCACGCGCCCGTACGGCTCGATGTCGGCGTCGACCGGCTGGACCCGGTCCGCTCCCAGGCGCTGGTCGACCACCCCGAACGGTTCGCCGGTCTCCAGGCCGAGGTCACCCACGACATCACCCGCGGCGCCCTGGGACTCGCGCTGCACTCCTGTGTCGCCGTGGCGGCCGGCGCCACCGCGCTGGGCCTGGCCGTCTACCGCCGCCCGCGCCGCGCACTGGCCGCCGGCGGTCTGGCGCTCACCCTGCTCGGCGCCTCCGCGGGCACCGCGTACGCCACCTGGAACCCGGAGTCCGTACTGGAGCCGAAGTTCTCCGGCCTGCTCACCTCGGCGCCCTCGGTGGTCGGCAACGCCCGCAGCATCGTCAGCGAATTCAACGTCTACCAGCAGGAGTTGGCGCGCCTGGTGACCAACGTCACCAAGCTCTACGACGCCACCTCGACGCTGCCCGTCTACCAGCCGGACCCCACCACCATCCGCGTCCTGCACGTCTCCGACATCCACCTCAACCCCGGCGCCTGGCGGATCATCGCCTCCCTGGTGAAGCAGTACCGGATCAACGTGATCGTCGACACCGGCGACACCATGGACCACGGCTCGGCCGCCGAGAACCACTTCCTGGACCCGGTCTCCACCCTCGGCGCCCCCTACGTATGGGTGCGCGGCAACCACGACTCCCTGGGCACGCAGAAGTACCTGTCCGGCCGCCGCCATGTCACCGTCCTCGACCACGGCAAGGTCACCCAGGTCGCCGGGGTACGTATCGCGGGCGTCGGCGACCCGCAGTTCACCCCGGACCGCTCCGTGGTGGCGGCCGGCGACCCCGCCGAGCGCACCGCCGGCGGCCGCCTCGCCGACGCGCTGCGTACCCAGCGGCTGGCCGGCACCCCCGTCGACCTCGCGCTGGCCCACAACCCCGCCGCGGTGACCGAGGCGGACGGCCTGGCCCCGCTGGCACTGGCCGGCCATGTCCACCACCGGGAGAACACCCTGCTCCCCCAGGGCACCCGGCTGATGGTCGAGGGCTCGACGGGCGGCGGCGGACTGCGCGCGGTGCACAACAAGAAGCCCGAGCCGGTCCTGGCCTCGGTGCTCTATCTGGACCGGCGGACGAAACGGCTCCAGGCGTGGGACGAGATCACCCTCGGCGGACTGGGCCTGTCCCGGGCCGAGGTCAGCCGTCATCTCCCCCATGAGAACCAACCCGGCGCCACGCCTTCGCCGTCCGGTTCACCGCCCTCGGCAGGCCCGTCCTCCGGGCCCTCGTCCCACCCTTCCGCGCGCCCGGCCAGGAGTCCTTCCGACCACCCCCGCTGAACCGTTTTGGCGAACGGTCCTCCCATCCCATATGCTTCTCACGTCCCCGACGGCGCCGGTAACGACGCCAAGGTGGCCACCAGCCCTCATCGTCTAGTGGCCCAGGACGCCGCCCTTTCAAGGCGGTAGCACGGGTTCGAATCCCGTTGGGGGCACGCATCACCGTGTGCGAGACTGGCTCACGCCGCTTTCGCACAATGCAAGGTCCTGTGGAGCAGTTTGGAGTGCTCGCCACCCTGTCAAGGTGGAGGCCGCGGGTTCAAATCCCGTCAGGACCGCTGCGGCTGGGTAGCTCAGTTGGTACGAGCGATCGCCTGAAAAGCGATAGGTCGCCGGTTCGACCCCGGCCCCAGCCACACCCCTTGGGAGAAGGCCCCGATTCCTCGAATCGGGGCCTTTTTCGTCGTTGTTCGTCGCTATCCGACACCGGCCTCTTGGGCGGTCTCGGCGGACTCGTCCTCGGGCTGCCAGAAGATCAGCCGGGCACCGCCGGTGATCATCCCCGTCGCCGCCAGGCCCATCGCCATCTTCAGCAGCCGCACATTGCCTTCCCAGTCGTGCGGCGCGCCGAAGACCAGCCAGGCGCCGAGCGCGATACCGGCGACCATCATGACGATGCCCGCAATCCGTCGTATTCCCTTGTCCATAGGGGCATTCTCGTGGATGCGCGCGGGCTTCAGGGGCCATTTTCGGGCGCCTTCGCATTCCCCCACGCGCGCCCGCACGCCCCCCCTCGCGGCCACCCGGATGGCGGTGGCGCCGGCCGGGACGTCCATGGGTGCGAGGACCGGCCGGGACAGGGGAAGCGTTGCCGGGCCGCGCCGTGCGGCGCCCGCGCGGGCAAATGGTTCGCCAGTCGTTTGGGCGAGGTGAGATCCTGGGGGACGTATGTCCAGTCAGCCTGCCTCCGCCCTGCCCGACGGCTCTGCTCCCGCGCTGCCCGGCACCGCCGCTCCCGGCCTCTCCGACCTGCTGGAACGTCTGCCCGAGCTGATGCTGCGCGATCAGCAACGGCTGGGGCGCCGGCTCGACGGCGCACGCCGTATCCGTAAGCCGGAGGCCCGGGCGGCCGTGCTCTCCGAGATCTCCGGCGGTATCGAGGAGGCGGAGCTGCGGGTCGAGCAGCGGCGCGCCGCGGTGCCCGAGATCACGTATCCGGAAGAGCTGCCGGTCAGCCAGAAGAAGGACGAGATCCTCGCCGCGATCCGCGACCACCAGGTCGTGATCGTCGCCGGGGAGACCGGCTCCGGCAAGACGACGCAGATCCCCAAGATCTGCCTGGAGCTCGGCCGGGGCATCCGGGGCCTGATCGGGCACACCCAGCCCCGCCGGATCGCGGCCCGTACGGTCGCCGAGCGGGTGGCCGAGGAGCTGAGGACCCCGCTGGGCGAGGCGGTCGGCTGGAAGGTCCGCTTCACCGACCAGGTCGGCGGGGACACCCTCGTCAAGCTGATGACGGACGGCATCCTGCTCGCCGAGATCCAGACGGACCGGGAGCTGCGCCAGTACGACACGATCATCATCGACGAGGCGCACGAGCGCAGCCTCAACATCGACTTCATCCTCGGCTATCTGGCCCAGCTGCTGCCCCGGCGCCCGGATCTCAAGGTCGTCATCACATCGGCGACCATCGACCCGGAGCGGTTCGCCCGGCACTTCGGCAGCTTCGCGTCCGTAGGGGCGGCGCCGGACCGCGCCGGTTCCCGGGACGGCGCCTCCGGGAGCGAGGAAGAGACGAAGCGGGGCGCACCGATCGTCGAGGTCTCCGGCCGGACGTATCCGGTGGAGGTGCGCTACCGCCCGCTGCTGGAGGAGGGCGGCCAGGCTGCGAACAATCTGGAGGGCGACCGCGACCAGATCACCGCGATCTGCGACGCCGTGGACGAGCTCCAGTCCGCCGGCCCCGGCGACATCCTGGTCTTCCTCTCCGGCGAACGGGAGATCCGCGACACCGCCGACGCGCTCAACAAGAAGGCCCTCCCGTTCACCGAGGTCCTCCCCCTGTACGCGCGGCTGTCGCACGCCGAGCAGCACCGCGTCTTCCAGCGGCACACGGGCCGACGGATCGTGCTGGCCACGAACGTCGCCGAGACCTCGCTGACCGTCCCGGGCATCAAGTACGTCATCGACCCGGGCATGGCCCGGATCTCCCGCTACAGCTACCGCACCAAGGTCCAGCGGCTGCCCATCGAGCCGGTCTCGCAGGCCAGCGCCAATCAGCGCAAGGGCCGCTGCGGCCGTACCAGCGACGGCATCTGCATCCGCCTCTACTCCGAGGACGACTTCCTCTCCCGCCCGGAGTTCACGGACGCGGAGATCCTCCGGACGAACCTCGCCTCCGTCATCCTCCAGATGACCGCGGCCGGCCTCGGCGACATCGAGAAGTTCCCGTTCATCGACCCGCCGGACCGCCGCAACATCAAGGACGGCGTCGATCTGCTCAGCGAGCTCGGCGCGCTGGACACCAAGCAGAAGGACCCCAAGAAGCGGCTGACCCCGCTCGGCCGCAAGCTCTCCCAGCTGCCGGTCGACCCGCGGCTGGCGCGAATGGTGCTGGAGGCGGACCGCAACGGCTGTGTCCGCGAGGTCATGGTCATCGCGGCGGCGCTCTCCATCCAGGACCCGCGCGAGCGGCCCGCGGACAAGCAGCAGCAGGCCGATCAGCAGCACGCCCGCTTCAAGGACGAGACCTCCGACTTCCTCGCCTTCCTCAATCTCTGGCGCTATGTCCGCGAACAGCAGAAGGAGCTGTCCTCCTCGGCCTTCCGCCGGATGTGCCGCGGTGAGTTCCTGAACTACCTCCGGATACGCGAGTGGCAGGACATCTACTCCCAGCTGCGTTCGGTCGCCAAGACCATGGGCATCCACCTGAGCGAGGAGGACGCGGCGCCGGACCACATCCACACCTCCCTGCTTTCCGGTTTGCTTTCGCATATCGGCCTCAAGGACACCGACGCCAAGAACGAGTATCTGGGCGCCCGCAGCGCCAAGTTCGCGGTCTTCCCCGGCTCCGCGCTCTTCAAGAAGCCACCGCGCTGGGTGATGTCCGCCGAGCTGGTCGAGACGTCCCGGCTGTGGGCGCGGGTGAATGCGAAAATCGAGCCGGAGTGGATCGAGCCGCTCGCTCAGCACCTGGTCAAACGCACCTACAGCGAGCCGCACTGGGAACAGAAGATGGCCGCGGTGATGGCGTACGAGCGGGTGACGCTCTACGGCGTCCCGATCGTCGCCCAGCGGAAGATCACCTACGGCCGGATCGATCCGGAGACCTCGCGCGATCTGTTCATCCGCAATGCCCTGGTCGAGGGTGACTGGCGCACCCATCACCAGTTCTTCCATGACAACCGCAAACTCCTCGGTGAGGTCGAGGAGTTGGAGCACCGCGCCCGGCGCCGCGACATCCTCGTGGACGACGAGACGCTCTTCGACTTCTACGACCAGCGCATTCCGGCGGACGTGGTCTCCGGCGCGCATTTCGACGCCTGGTGGAAGAAGAAGCACCGCGACGAGCCGGAGCTGCTGAACTTCGAGCACTCGATGCTCATCAACGAGTCCGCCGAGGCCGTCACGAAGGACGACTACCCGGATTCCTGGCGGCAGGGAAAGCTGAAGTTCAAGGTCACCTACCAGTTCGAGCCGGGCGCGGACGCGGACGGTGTGACCGTCCACATCCCCCTCCAGGTCCTCAACCAGGTCTCCTCGGAGGGCTTCGACTGGCAGATCCCGGGCCTGCGCGAACAGCTGGTGACGGAGCTGATCCGGTCGCTGCCCAAGCCGATCCGGCGCAACTACGTCCCGGCACCGAACTTCGCGGCCCGCTTCCTGGATTCCACGGTCCCCCTTCAGGGCGCCCTGACGACGTCTCTGGCCGCGGGGCTCCAGCGGATGGTCGGCGTGCCCGTGGAGGCCGCGGACTTCGACCCGGCCAAGGTCCCGGACCACCTCAAGATCACCTTCCGGGTGGTCGACGAGCGGCGCCGCAAGCTCGCCGAGGCCAAGGACCTGGAGGCGCTGCGGCTGAGGCTCAAGCCGAAGACCCGGGCGGCCATCTCCAAGGCATTCGAGCAGGCCGCCGAGCGGCCGGCCAGGGACCGCAAGGGCGGCGCGGACGGCGGCCCGGGAACGGCCGGCCCCGAGCAGCGGACCGGGCTGACGTCCTGGACGATCGGCACGCTGCCGCGCACCTTCGAGACCCGGCGCGCGGGCCAGCCGCTCAAGGCATACCCGGCGCTGGTCGACGAGGGCAGCAGCGTCGCCGTACGCCTCTTCGACACCGAGGCCGAGCAGCTCACGGCGATGTGGGCGGGCACCCGCCGGCTCATCCTGCTCAACATCCCGTCCAATCCGGCCAAGTTCGCCCAGGACAAGCTGAGCAATCAGCAGAAGCTCGCGCTGTCCCGTAATCCGCACGGCTCCATCGCCGCGCTCTTCGAGGACTGCGTCACCGCCGCCGCGGACCGGCTGATCGCGGCCCGGGGCGGCCCGGCCTGGGACGAGGAGTCCTTCCGGAAGCTGTTCGACCAGGTCCGCGCGGATCTGGTGGACGTCACCCTGAAGACCATCCAGCAGGTCCAGGAGGTGCTGGCCGCCTGGCAGGCGTGCGAGCGCCGGCTGAAGGAGACGGCGTTCCCCTCGCTGCTGCCGTCCCTCACGGACATCAGGGAGCAGCTGGCGGCGCTCATCAAGCCGGGCTTCGTGACGGCGCACGGCGCCAAGCGGCTGCCGGATCTGATGCGCTATCTGGTGGCCGCCGAGCGGCGTCTCCAGCAGCTGCCCACCAACGCCGAGCGGGACCGCACCCGGATGGCGAAGGTGAAGGAGATGCAGGACGAATACGCCTGGCTGCTGGAGCAGTTCCCGCCGGGCCGCCCGGTGCCGGCCGCGGCCCTGGAGATCCGCTGGATGATCGAGGAGCTCCGGGTGAGCTACTTCGCCCACGCGCTGGGGACCGCGTACCCGGTCTCCGACAAGCGCATCGTGAAGGCGGTGGACGCCGCCGCGCCGTAGGAACCCGGCCCGCCGGTATCGAGTTCGACCGCACCCCCTGACCTGCTGTACAGTCTTGCTTCGCAGCCCGCCGCAAGCGGAAAGCGAAACGCAAGGTCCTGTGGAGCAGTTTGGAGTGCTCGCCACCCTGTCAAGGTGGAGGCCGCGGGTTCAAATCCCGTCAGGACCGCAGAGAGAACGGCCCGCATCCCCCTCGGATGCGGGCCGTTCTGCTGTCCGTACCCATGCCCCGCCTCGCACGAAGCCGGCACCGGCACCGCCACCGCCACCCCACATCCCGTCAGATCACGCGGCACGCTCTGTCGCGCGCCGGCCAGGGGGCGTGGCGCCGATCACCTTCCGGCCCCGTCCGCACCCCGCCGCGGGCCGGCCGAAGCACCGGCCGGTTCCACTCCCGGCGGATGCGGACCGTAGTCGGATTGCCGCCCGCTGTATTGACGGCGGCACGTACCGCGGGTACTCACTGGAGGAAGGCGTGGGGGCCGGGGAGGTATGCGCATGACGACTGCGGTACGGCACGAGACCAGGGCGCTGTTGCGGGCCCATCTGTCAGCCGCCACGGGTTATCGCCATCTGACACGGCACTGCCCGGTCTGCCATCAGCTGCAACGGCTCGTCATGGAGCCGCACACGGCCCGCTCCGGGCCTGCGGCGCCCGCGTCCGCCTCCGGCTCGTCCGGGGCCGTCTGCGAGCCGCCGGCGGACGAGGACGAAGGTCCCGCCGACCGGTGACCACCGACGCCTGCGCCACCCGCGGTGCGGTGACAGGCTGTTGGGTGTGGCGGGCGAAGTTCACTATCGCAGCGGACGTATCGTCTTCAAGCGCCACGTCGTGTGACGGGTGTCACCGAACAAGTTTGGCGCGATGAGGAACTTACACCCGCCCTACAACCGGTCAATTTAATATGTGCAATTGCACTTCCCCCGAGAGGGCTTCCGAGAGGGGGCTCGGGGTCCCTGCGGAAAGCCCCTCACAGGGGCCGTGGAGACCCCCTGGCCGCCGTCCGGGACGGCGCCGGCGCCAGGCCGGCCCGACCGCCCCGACGGGCCCTGAAGCGGGCGCACACGAAAAAATCGCGCTGGACCCGGCGGAGTCCAGCGCGATCGATGACGTACCCAAGTGGAGCGGGTGTGGGGCCTGTGGGGCAGGCACCGCGTCGTATGAAGCTGTGTGAAGCGTGGTGGAGCGGTCGAGCTATGTGGCGCAAAGCGGACGCTTTCGGGTTGGGGGCCCCGAAAACGACCTGGTTATGCGGTTGTTCAGGCCTCGCTGCGCTGCTGCGGAATGCCCGCGAGCAGTGCGCGGACCTCAGCCTCGCGGTAACGCCGGTGTCCTCCGAGCGTGCGGATGGACGTGAGCTTGCCTGCCTTGGCCCAGCGGGTCACCGTCTTCGGGTCCACGCGGAACATCGTGGCGACCTCAGCAGGGGTAAGCAGCGGCTCGGCGTCAGGGGTGCGAGCGGTCATGAGCGGCCTCCTCGGGAGAACCGAACCATCACGGTTCTTTCCTCTAAATTCTGCACCTTGACCCACGTTGCCCGAAATGGCGGACGCGGGCCGAGTCGGTTATAGGACGAACGGCTTGTCCTCGGCACTACAACTACACCATCTGTCCAGCCACGTCGGCCAAACCGATGGAATTGCCCTCTCAGGTGTTCAACCTCGGCGGATGCCGATGGACCGTGCCATAGCGGACAGTCACCCGTCCGTGACGATCAGTCACAGCATGACCAGCCGCCACGAGACCCCTCAAGGAACGCAATACCGATCTATCCGCCCTTAGTTGGACGGAAGGAGCCCAGGTCGGGCTCCTTGTCCTATTTTGGCACGAGGGTATGGCTTGGGAGCAAGACCCGATGTCAGTGCTTTAGGTCACGCTTGAGGCAATCGCCCGGATCAGGACCTACGTCCTTTACCGTCCCACCACCGAAAAGCGAACTCGACGCTTCCACGCCACGGCCTACGGCACCGCACCGGCGCCTCAGCTGGAGAACTGCCGTTCCCGCACCGCACGCCACCGCTGGGAAAGCTTCTCGTACGCGACTCCGGCCCGCTCACCGTCCCCCTCGCGCAGCGCCGCCAGCCCCTCCGCCACCTCGGCGGCGGAACGGTCCTCGGCGAGCTGCGCTTCGGGCACCGCGTGCACCAGCCCTCCGTAGTCCAGCTCCACGAGCGAGCGCGGATGGAATTCCTCGAGCCAGCGCCCCACATCTACCAGGCCGTCGATCAAGGGCCCCTCTTCCAGGGCGTCCCGCAGCGTCCGCAGCCCCCGGGCGACCCGTCGCCGCGCCTGCACCATCGGCGTCCGGTAACGCAGCACCGGCTCCTGCTCACCCTTCGTGTACTCCCGCTCGCCGTCGGAGAACAGCACGAACCAGCGCACCGGGACGTGCCAGGCCGCCCCGCGGATCCAGGGCCGGGCGTCCGGGTTGCGCTCCCGCCACTGCTCGTAGTCGGTGGCCGCCTGCCGGCGCACCACCGGGGGCAGCGCCGCGTCCAGCACCGAGGCCGGCAGCAGCTCGTCCAGCGACTCCAGGGCCTGCCAGCCACGCAGCCGGGTGCGCCAGGGGCAGACGCAGGTCACCTCGTTCACCACGGCGATGAAGGCGTCCGCGCTCTCGTGGACCGGCACCGGCACCGGAGGGGTCGGCAGCAGATCCGCCAGGGCCCGGCGCTGCTCGTCCTGTGCGGTGGGGGTCTTCGCCCGCTTGGCATAGCGGGCCCAGTGGGAGCGCTCCGGCTCGGGGAACGCAGCCAGCGGCTCGTAGACCCGTAGATATGCCATGTACGGGACCTTCACCGACGACGCCTGGGCCACGCCCGCTCCTTCAAAGGGAAGTCACCGCCGGGAGATCCCGAGGTCCCCCGCCGGCCTGCGATACGACCAGATCGTCCCATGCCCGTCCCCCGGGAGAGGGTGATCCTCGGCACCTGACGGATCAACCGGCCCCGCAGGTCTTACGCTCTTTTCAACCGGCCCTCCCCACCCGTCGGAGGGCGTCCCTTCGCGACTTATGGGAGTCACCACAGTGACTGACGTACGTCCGGCCTCCGCCGGCACCGACGGCGGCGTTCTGCACACCCTGTTCCGATCGGAGCAAGGGGGGCATGAGCAGGTCGTTCTCTGCCAGGACCGTGCCAGCGGCCTGAAGGCTGTGATCGCCATCCACAGCACCGCCCTGGGCCCCGCCCTCGGCGGTACCCGCTTCCATGCCTACGCCTCCGAAGAGGAGGCCGTGCTGGACGCTCTGAACCTGGCGCGCGGCATGTCCTACAAGAACGCCCTGGCCGGGCTGGACCACGGCGGCGGTAAAGCCGTGATCATCGGTGACCCCGACCTGATCAAGACCGAGGAACTCCTGCTCGCCTACGGCCGGTTCGTGGGCTCCCTCGGGGGCCGCTATGTCACCGCGTGCGACGTCGGTACGTACGTCGCGGACATGGACGTCGTCGCCCGTACGAACAAGTGGACCACCGGCCGCTCCCCCGCCAACGGCGGCGCCGGCGACTCCTCCGTCCTGACCGCCTACGGCGTCTTCCAGGGCATGCGCGCCTCCGCCCAGCACGCCTGGGGCGACCCGACGCTGCGCGGCCGCAAGGTGGGCATCGCGGGCGTCGGCAAGGTCGGCCATCTGCTCGTCGAGCACCTTCTCCAGGACGGTGCCGAGGTCGTGATCACGGACGTCCGGGCCGAGTCGGTGGACCGGGTCCGTGCCAAGTTCCCGCAGGTCACCGCGGCTGCGGACACCGAGGCGCTGATCCGCACCGAGGGCCTGGACGTCTATGCGCCGTGCGCGCTGGGCGGTGCGCTGAGCGATGAGTCGGTGCCGGCGCTGACCGCGAAGGTGGTGTGCGGCGCGGCCAACAACCAGCTCGCCCACCCCGGCATCGAGAAGGATCTGTCCGACCGCGGCATCCTCTACGCCCCCGATTACGTCGTGAACGCGGGCGGCGTCATCCAGGTGGCCGACGAGCTGCACGGCTTCGACTTCGACCGCTGCAAGACCAAGGCAGCGAAGATCTTCGACACCACCCTGGCGATATTCGCTCGTGCGAAGGCCGACGGCATTCCGCCCGCCGCGGCCGCCGATCGCCTGGCCGAGCAGCGGATGGCGGAGGCCCGGCGCGCCTGACGCAGCCGGAAATGCGGCCTTGTCGGCCGGAAAGCGTGCCTTGCGCGGCCCGCCACGGGTGATCAGGGAGACATCCCTCACCACCCGTCGGCGGGTCGCCGTACAGGACAGGTTAAAATCGCAGTTGACCAGCGGGGACGGGGCACCTTGCGGGTCGTGCCGAGCGGCGGGTGATGCGGGCGACGTACCGTATGGCCGCGGAAGCAGGTACCGTTAAAGCCCTACGGGCCGGTCTCTCTGTCGAGAGTCCGCTCTGATCCATGAACGCGTGTCAAGACTCTGGGGCCATCGAGCCCCGTCATTGAGGGGGTCGACCCATGGGGCGCGGCCGGGCCAAGGCCAAGCAGACAAAGGTCGCCCGCCAGCTGAAGTACAGCAGCGGTGGGACGGATCTCTCACGACTGGCCGACGAGCTGGGTGCATCACCGTCGAACCAGCAGCCTCCGAACGCAGAGCCGTTCGAGGAGGACGAGGACGACGACCCGTACGCACGGTACGCAGAGCTGTACAACGACGACGAAGAGGACGAGGGCGACTCGTCGGACCAGCGTCGTCGCGCTTGAGTCTCTGCGCTCGCGGCACCCATAACAGCATCGCGGACCCGGTCCTGGGCATACCCGGACCGGGTTCTGTGCTGCCCGGATGCCTGCCCGGATGACCGTGGGCGGGCCCGCCGCGCGGACGGCTGTCCGCACGGGCGGCACCTCCCCTGGCCCGGTCCCGGACCAGGGGGACGGCTCGGTCCGTCAGCTCGCGTAGTCACCGGTCAGGGTCACTGCCTCGGCGTGGTCACCGCGCTCGACGATCTCGCCGCTGACCCAGGCGTCCACACCGCGGTCGGCGAGGGTGGTCAGGGCGGCCTCCACCGAACCCTGCGGGACGACGGCGATCATGCCGACGCCCATGTTCAGGGTCTTCTCCAGCTCCCGGCGCTCTACCGAGCCGGCCGAGCCGACCAGGTCGAAGACCGGGCCCGGGGTCCAGGTCGAGCGGTCGACGGTGGCGTGCAGACCGTCCGGGATCACCCGGGCGAGGTTGTTGGCCAGGCCGCCGCCGGTGATGTGCGAGAAGGCGTGTACCTCGGTCGTACGGGTCAGCGCCAGGCAGTCCAGCGAGTAGATCTTGGTGGGCTCCAGGAGCTCCTCGCCCAGGGTGCGGCCGAACTCCGGGATCTCCCGGTCCAGGGCCATTCCCGCCCGGTCGAACAGCACATGACGGACCAGCGAGTACCCGTTCGAGTGAAGGCCGGAGGACGCCATGGCGATCACCGCGTCCCCCGTACGGATGCGATCCGCGCCCAGCACCCGGTCCGCCTCGACGACGCCCGTACCGGCACCGGCGACATCGAACTCGTCCGCGCCCAGCAGCCCCGGGTGCTCCGCGGTCTCGCCGCCGACCAGCGCGCAGCCGGCCAGCACACAGCCCTCGGCGATGCCCTTGACGATCGCGGCGACCCGCTCCGGGTAGACCTTGCCCACGCAGATGTAGTCGGTCATGAACAGCGGTTCGGCGCCGCAGACGACCAGGTCGTCGACGACCATGCCGACGAGGTCGTGGCCGATGCTGTCGTAGACGCCCATCTTGCGGGCGATGTCGACCTTCGTGCCGACGCCGTCGGTGGCGGAGGCCAGCAGCGGGCGCTCGTACCGCTTCAGCGCCGAGGCGTCGAAGAGGCCGGCGAAGCCGCCGAGCCCGCCGACGACCTCGGGGCGGGTGGCCTTCTTCACCCACTCCTTCATCAGGTCCACGGCGCGGTCGCCGGCTTCGATGTCGACGCCCGCGCTCGCGTAGCTGGCACCAGTGCCCGCGTGCGGAGCACGCTCAGATGATTCAGCGGACATGCTGAGAACCTTCGTGTCGTGTGTGTACGAGCTCTACGGGCGACGCAGCGCGTCGGCGCCGCCGACCCCGGCCGTGAGCGTCTGGACGCCGTCCACGTCGGACTTCGCCGGTGCCTTGGTCTCCGACTCCAGGAGGTGCTTGCCCAGCAGCTCCGGGTCGGGCAGCTCCATCGGGTACTCGCCGTCGAAGCAGGCGCGGCACAGGTTCGGCTTGGCGATCGTGGTCGCCTCGATCATGCCGTCGATGGAGATGTACGCGAGGGAATCGGCGCCCAGCGACTTGCCGATCTCCGCCACGCTCAGCCCGTTGGCGATCAGCTCCGCGCGGGTGGCGAAGTCGATGCCGAAGAAGCACGGCCACTTGATCGGCGGGGACGAGATCCGGATGTGGACCTCGGCGGCGCCGGCCTCGCGCAGCATCCGGACCAGGGCGCGCTGGGTGTTGCCGCGGACGATCGAGTCGTCGACGACCACCAGGCGCTTACCGCGGATGACTTCCTTGAGCGGGTTGAGCTTGAGGCGGATACCGAGCTGGCGGATGGTCTGCGAGGGCTGGATGAAGGTCCGGCCGACGTAGGAGTTCTTGACCAGGCCGGAGCCGTAGGGGATGCCGCTGGCCTCGGCGTAGCCGACCGCGGCGGGGGTGCCGGACTCCGGGGTCGCTATCACCAGGTCCGCGTCGGCCGGCGCCTCGGCGGCCAGCTTGCGGCCCATCTCCACACGGGAGAGGTACACATTGCGGCCGGCGATGTCCGTGTCCGGGCGGGCCAGGTAGACGTACTCGAAGACACAGCCCTTGGGGCGGGCCTCGGCGAAGCGGGTGCTGCGCAGGCCGTCCTCGTCGATGGCGACCATCTCGCCGGGCTCGATCTCCCGGATGAAGCTGGCGCCGCAGATGTCGAGGGCGGCGGACTCGGAGGCCACCACCCAGCCGCGCTCCAGGCGGCCGAGGACCAGCGGGCGGATGCCCTGCGGGTCGCGGGCGGCGTAGAGCGTGTGCTCGTCCATGAAGCAGAGCGAGAAGGCGCCCTTGACCTTCGGCAGGACGCGCGGGGCGGCCTCCTCGACGGTCAGCGGCTTGCCCTCCTCGTCGACCTGGCCGGCCAGCAGGGCCGTCACCAGGTCGGTGTCGTTGGTGGCCGCGACCTGGGTCGCGCGGCCGCCCTCGCGGGGGAGCGCGGCGACCATCTCGGCCAGCTCGGCGGTGTTGACCAGGTTGCCGTTGTGGCCGAGCGCGATCGAGCCGTGCGCGGTCGCACGGAACGTCGGCTGGGCGTTCTCCCACACCGAGGCACCGGTGGTGGAGTAGCGGGCATGGCCCACGGCGATATGGCCCTGGAGGGAGCCGAGGGAAGTCTCGTCGAAGACCTGGGAAACCAGGCCCATGTCCTTGAAGACGAGGATCTGGGAGCCGTTGCTCACCGCGATGCCCGCGGACTCCTGTCCACGGTGCTGCAGCGCATACAGCCCGAAATAGGTGAGTTTGGCGACCTCTTCACCCGGAGCCCAGACACCGAAGACGCCGCAAGCGTCCTGGGGGCCCTTCTCGCCGGGGAGCAGGTCGTGGTTGAGTCGTCCGTCACCACGTGGCACGGCACCGAGTCTAGGGCAGGTCGCGCATTCATCCGAACCGGGGATGGCCGCGGAACTGGAGAAGTGCATGAATGCGCCCCCGGTTGTGCGCGACGCGGCCGCCGGCACCGGGCCGGCGGGCGAACGGCCGGGACGTCGCCTCTCCTGGGGCCGTGCGCCTGCACGGTCACCCCGCTGAACTGCGCTTTCTCGCCGCCGAGCGGATTACGGCGCTCCACTTCCGCTGGCTTCACCACCCGACCGTTGTGCGGTCATGGCGTCACTTTCACCGGATTTGTCGCCCGCCGGGGCTCTCCCTCCCGTGTGAGATACGCGACGCACCCTTCGCGGCCGGAAACCGCCCGGTCCGGCTCGTCGCCCGGGTCAGCTCATGACGGGCAGATGGCCGCCGAGGTCGGCCCGCTCGCCGCTGGCGCTGACCCGCGCCGCGTCCACCGCCTCGGCCCAGGTCGTACGGCCGGTGGCCAGCCGTATCCAGGTCAGCGGGTCGGTCTCGACCACATTCGGCGGGGTGCCGCGGGTGTGCCGCGGCCCCTCGACGCACTGCACCGCGGCGAACGGCGGCACCCGGACCTCGACCGAACCGCCGGGCGCGCGGGCGGCCAGCACATCGGCCAGCAGCCGGGTCGTGGTGGCCAGGGCCTGGCGGTCGTACGGGATCTCCCGGCCGGTCGCCGCCGCCAGATCATCGCTGTGCACGACCAGTTCGAGGCAGCGGGTGACCAGCAGGTCGGACAGCCGCATCGCGCCGGGGCGGGCCGCGACCACCCGGTCGTCCCGTTCCGCTCCGACGCGCTCGGCGAATTCGGCCGCGGTGCGCTCCAGCAAATCCACCGGCTCATGGGCGGCGGCCAGGGCGCGGGTGCGCTCGTCGATCGCGGAGGCGAACGGGGCGGACGCGGACGGCCACTCCAGCACGGTGGTCTCCGGCTGCGGCGGGGCCGGCTGCGCGAGGCCGCGCGTCACCGCCCCGAGCGTCATGGCCAGATGCGCCACCAGCTCCCGCACCGTCCAGTCGCCGAGCCGGGTCGGCAGCGCGAACTGCCCGGGAGTGAGGCCGCGTACGGCGTCCCGGACATGATCGAGCTGGGCCGTGACGGCGGCCCGGGTCTTCTTCGGGTCGTACTGACGGGGGCGCGGCTTCCGGGCGGCGGGAGGCATGGTGATCAGCCTAGGCGGGACCACTGACAACGCCGTCGGAGTCCGTCGCCGGCGCCGCGGCCGCCTCGAAGATCTCGCCGTTGGCCGGGACGCCGAGGCCCCGCCAGGTGAAGGGCAGCCCGTCGGCGGCGTCGGGGTCGGCGGCGTCCATCAGCTGGAAGTGGACATGCGGCTCGGTGCTGTTGCCCGAGTTGCCGCACTGGCCGATCGGCTGCCCGGCCCGTACCCGGTCCCCCGTACGGACGGTGAGCGAGCCGTGGCGGACATGGGCGTAGAGCGCGTAGGTGCCGCCGCCCAGGTCGAGGATCACGTGGTTGCCGATGACCCGCCGGGCGCCGCCCAGGGAGCGGACGAGACCTTCGACGACGAGGAAGTAGGCCAGCGCGAGCCAGGACGTGCGGCTGAGGTGGTCGCGCTGACGGTCGTCGGCGCGGACGACGGTGGCGTCGGCGACGGCGAGCAGGGGCGCGCCGAACGCCGGGAAGTCCGCACCGCGGCGGGCGAGCGGCCACCAGCCGAAGCCGGGCCGGGCGCCGGACGCCGGCTCGGCCACGATGTCGATGGCGTACGCCTGCCCGTAGGCCCGGGTGCCGTGGCTGGGCACCTTGTCGGCGGGGCTGTTCTGGGCCTTCCAGCGCCCGGTGACCGGGGCGGCGGTCGTCACCGGCTCGGAAGCGCGCGCGGTGGCGCCCTCGGACCGTGCGCGGGACGCCGAGCGGTTGACGCCGAATCCGATCAGCATCCACAGGGCGAGCGGAATCCAGGCCCACCAGTACGAGAGGTCGGTGAAGAACTGCGCGACGACCAGCCCGAGGAAGGCCAGCAGGCAGAGGCGGGCGGCGAGTGCGGAGAGCTTCCGTATGGACGTGGACGGCATGGGGTCCCCCTGGGGTCGGTTGGGGCGGGTCAGCGCCCGGCGGCGGTCAGCATCACCAGCAGCGGTACGACGCGGTCGGCGGGTACCTCGTAGCGGCCGCGGGCGGCCGTGTGCAGCCAGCCGGCGGCGGTCAGCTGCCGCAGGTGGTGGTAGATCTGGCCGGTGGTCCCGGTGCCGTCGAGCTCGGTGAGTTCGGCGGCGGTGCAGCGGCCACCGAGGATCTCGCGCAGCAGCCGCAGCCGTACGGGCTGGCCGAGGGCCGCGAACGACTCGGCAGCGGCTCCCCAGTCACGGTCCAGCACGGTGTCGGTGACCAGGCCGTACTGCCACTCGTAGCGCTGGCCGGCCGGAATGCGGACGGCACCGGTGAAGAGCACTCCCCCGTTGTCCGCGCCCAGTTCGGTGAGCTGGGACTTCAGGCCCCGCAGGGCCCACAGCTCGTCGTCGGGCTCACGCTCGGGCGGGGGTGCCGGCCGGTCGGCGGCCTGCTCCAAAACGGCCAGCCGTCGCTCCAGCTCGGCCACCCGCTGTTCGAGATCCATGATGGGAGATTACGTAATTACGTAATCCTTGGCAATGGCGCTGCCCCCTGCTGCCCACTGCTGCCCACTACGGAAAAGGCGACGGCCCGCCCCCTGGTGGTGGGGACGGGCCGTCGGACCGTCATACGGGGGCGGTGCGCACCGCCCGCCCGGTCTCAGGCGATCAGGCCCGGGATCGTGGCCTCGTGCGACTCCTTCAGCTCGCTCAGCGGGATGCTGAACTGCCCCTGGACGTCGATCTCCGCGCCGTCGATCACACCGATCCGGGTGGCCGGCAGCCCCCGGGCACCGCACATGTCCGTGAAGCGGAGCTCCTCGCTGCGCGGGACGGCGACGACCGCACGGCCCGCCGACTCGGAGAACAGCAGGACGAAGGGGTCCAGCCCGTCGGGAACGACGAGACGGGCGCCCTTGCCGCCGCGCAGGCAGGACTCCACCAGCGCCTGGATCAGACCGCCGTCGGAGAGGTCGTGCGCGGCGTCGATCATGCCGTCACGGGAGGCCGAGATCAGCACCTCCGCCAGCAGCCGCTCGCGCTCCAGGTCCACCTTCGGCGGCAGACCGCCGAGGTGGTCGTGCACGACCTGCGACCACGCCGAGCCGCCGAGCTCCTCGCGGGTGTCACCCAGGAGGTAGATCAGCTGGCCCTCCTCCGCGAAGGCGATCGGCGTACGGCGGTTCACATCGTCGATGACACCGAGCACCGCCACGACCGGGGTCGGGTGGATCGCCACCTCGCCGGTCTGGTTGTAGAGCGAGACATTGCCGCCGGTGACGGGCGTGCCCAGGGTCTGGCAGGCGTCGGCGAGACCACGGGTGGCCTCGGCGAACTGCCACATCACCGCCGGGTCCTCGGGCGAACCGAAGTTCAGGCAGTCGGAGACCGCCAGCGGCTTGGCACCGGACGCGGCGACATTGCGGTACGCCTCGGCCAGCGCCAGCTGCGCGCCCGTGTAGGGATCGAGCTTGGCGTAGCGCCCGTTGCCGTCGGTGGCGAGCGCGACACCGAGGTTGCTGTCCGCGTCGATGCGGACCATACCGGCGTCCTCCGGCTGCGCGAGGACGGTGTTGCCCTGCACGAACCGGTCGTACTGGTCGGTGATCCACGCCTTGGACGCCTGGTTGGGCGAGGCCACCAGCGCCAGGACCTGCGCCCGCAGTTCCTCCGCGGTCGCCGGGCGGGCCAGCTTGGCGGCGTCGTCGGCCTGGAGGGCGTCCTGCCAGTCGGGCCGGGCATACGGGCGCTCGTAGACCGGGCCCTCGTGGGCGACGGTGCGCGGCGGCACGTCCACGATCTGCTCGCCGTGCCAGAAGATCTCCAGCTGGGAGCCGTCCGTCACCTCACCGATGACGGTCGCGATGACGTCCCACTTCTCGCAGATCTCCAGGAAGCGGTCGACCTTGCCGGGCTCGACGATCGCGCACATGCGCTCCTGGGACTCGCTCATGAGGATTTCCTCGGGCGAGAGCGAGGAGTCGCGCAGCGGCACGGTGTCCAGCTCGACGCGCATGCCGCCGGAACCGGCCGAGGCCAGCTCGCTGGTGGCGCAGGACAGCCCGGCGCCGCCGAGGTCCTGGATGCCGTCGACCAGGTCTTCCTTGAAGATCTCCAGGGTGCACTCGATGAGCAGCTTCTCCTGGAAGGGGTCACCGACCTGCACGGCGGGGCGCTTGGTGGGCTTGGAGTCGTCGAAGGTCTCCGAGGCCAGCACGGAGACGCCGCCGATGCCGTCGCCGCCCGTGCGGGCGCCGTAGAGGATGACCTTGTTGCCCGCGCCGGACGCCTTGGCCAGGTGGATGTCCTCGTGCTTCATGACGCCGATACAGCCGGCGTTGACCAGCGGGTTGCCCTGGTAGCAGGCGTCGAAGACGACCTCGCCGCCGATGTTGGGCAGACCCAGGCAGTTGCCGTAGCCGCCGATTCCGGCCACCACGCCCGGCAGGACGCGCTTGGTGTCGGGGTGGTCGGCGGCGCCGAACCGCAGCGGGTCCACGACGGCGACCGGGCGGGCACCCATGGCGAGGATGTCGCGGACGATCCCGCCGACGCCGGTGGCCGCGCCCTGGTAGGGCTCGATGTACGAGGGGTGGTTGTGGGACTCCACCTTGAAGGTGACGGCGTAGCCCTGGCCGACGTCGACGACACCGGCGTTCTCGCCGATGCCGACGAGCAGTGCGTCGTTCTCGGGGGCCTTCTCGCCGAACTGCTTCAGATGGACCTTGCTGCTCTTGTAGGAGCAGTGCTCGGACCACATGACCGAATACATGGCGAGTTCGGCGCCGGTGGGACGGCGGCCGAGAATCTCCCGGATGCGCTGGTACTCGTCCTGCTTCAGGCCGAGTTCGGCCCACGGCTGGTCGGTGTCCGGCGTCTCGGCTGCGTGCTTGACGGTGTCGAGAGTCATACGTTGACCAGCTTCTTCAGGATCGAGGTGAAGAATCCGAGGCCGTCGGTACGGCCCGTACCGATCAGCGGCTCCACGGCGTGCTCGGGGTGCGGCATGAGGCCGACGACATTGCCCGCCTCATTGGTGATGCCGGCGATATCGCGGAGCGAACCGTTGGGGTTGCCGTCCAGGTAGCGGAAGGCGACCCGGCCCTCGGCCTCGAGCATGTCGAGCGTGCGCTCGTCGGCGACGTACCGGCCGTCGATGTTCTTCAGCGGAACGCTGATCTCCTGGCCGGACTCGTAGTCCACGGTCCAGGAAGTCTCCGCGTTCTCCACCCGCAGCTTCTGGTCGCGGCAGATGAAGTGCAGATGGTTGTTGCGCAGCATCGCGCCGGGCAGCAGGTGGCTCTCGGTGAGCACCTGGAAGCCATTGCAGATACCCAGGACGGGCATACCGGCCTTGGCCTGCTCGATAACGGTCTCCATCACCGGCGAGAAACGGGAGATGGCCCCGGCCCGCAGATAGTCGCCGTACGAGAAGCCGCCGGGCAGCACCACGGCGTCGACCTGCTTGAGGTCCTTGTCGCGGTGCCACAGCGGCACCGCTTCGGCGCCGGCCACCCGGACCGCGCGCTGGGTGTCGCGGTCGTCGAGCGTGCCGGGGAAGGTAATGACTCCGATCCGCGAGGTCATGAGTCGACCCGCACGGTGAAGTCTTCGATGACGGTGTTGGCGAGGAAGGTCTCGGCCATCTCATGGATGCGAGCGAGGGCGGCTTCGTCGACCGGACCCTCCACCTCAAGTTCGAAACGCTTGCCCTGACGGACGTCGGCGATCCCCTCGAAGCCCAGGCGTGGCAGTGCGCGCTGCACCGCCTGCCCCTGCGGGTCGAGGATCTCCGGCTTGAGCATGACGTCGACTACGACGCGTGCCACTGGCACTCCCGGTGGTGTGGTGCGTAAGGCGGTGTCCTCACAGTACCGTGTTCGAAAATCTACGCGCATAGATATACGGTGCTCCGGATCACGGTCCGGTATCGGCGGGAGTGCACCGCAGGAAAAATTCTCGAAAAGATCCGGGGTCCGGATTGCGGGAAGACACGCTGACAAAATTAACTGGGCTTCACAATGCAATGCCCATCGCTGTACAAATGAAAAAGCATTGATCCCAATCAGCCGGATCCGGAGCATCACCCCATGTCAACAAGGGGTTGCTCCCCGAAAGGACCGATATCCGTGGCGCAGCGCGTAGTAGTAACGCTCTCCGATGACATCGACGGAGGAGAAGCCGCAGAGACGGTCACCTTCGGATTGGACGGGAAGTCGTACGAGATCGACCTCAATCCCGCCAATGCGAAGAAACTGCGCGGTGCCCTCGCTCCGTTCGTCGAGGCCGGCCGCAAGCGGGCCAAGTCCGGCAAGACCTACCACCGGACCGCGGTGAACCCCGACCCCGCGGCCGTCCGTGCCTGGGCCCGCTCCAACCAGATGGACGTCCCGCCGCGCGGCCGGATCCCGAAGAAGGTCTACGAAGCCTTCAACGCCGCCAATCACTGACGGAGTTGCCGGCATCCCTCGGCCCGCGCGCAGCCGACTTGCACAGCACCCCTACTGATCAGCTAGAGTCTGGAGCACGCCGAGGGGCGAGGCCGAAAGGCCGGACCTCACGGAGTCACGCGGGTGTAGCTCAGTAGTAGAGCGCCCTCTTTCCAAGAGGGAGGCGCAGTGTGCAATCCCTGTCACCCGCTCTGACTGCTCAACCTTCCTAAAGGATCAGGTAGAGTAGCTGTCGCGCCGCTCGGTGAAAGCCGAGTGGATGCCTGCGGACGTAGCTCAGTTGGTAGAGCGCAACCTTGCCAAGGTTGAGGTCGCGAGTTCGAGCCTCGTCGTCCGCTCAGATAAAGAAGGCCCCGGTCATTGCGACCGGGGCCTTCTTTCTGTGGCATCGCCTCTCCCCCTTCCCCCCTTCCGCTCGGGGGCAACTGACATTTGTCATCAGCTGCGATGACAGCCCGCACTGCCCGAAGCCTTGATCCGGCGGAACGCTGGTCTCATGAACATCGGGGAGAAAACCATCGGGGGTGTCGGCCGCGGCGGCGCACGGAGCGCCGGTTCCGGGGCCGATGTGATCGAAGTCACCGGTCTGCGCAGGAGCTACGGTGCCGGCGGCCGGCGCGCGGGCGGTCCGCGGGACCGTGACGGGGAAAAGGGGCGGAGCGGACAGCGGAGCTTCGAGGCCGTGCGCGGGATCGACTTCTCCGTCGAACGCGGGGAGCTGTTCGCGCTTCTGGGGACCAATGGGGCGGGCAAGACCTCCACTCTCGAACTGCTGGAGGGCCTGGCCCTGCCCACGGCCGGGCGGGTCCGGATCCTTGGCCATGACCCGTTCCGGGAGCGGCGCAAGGTGCGGCCCCGGGTGGGCGTCATGCTCCAGGAGGGCGGCTTCCCCGCCGAGCTGACGCCCGCGGAGACCGTGCGGATGTGGGCGGGGTGCACCAGCGGGGCGCGCCCGGTCGACGAAGCCCTGGGCTCCGTGGGGCTGGAGCGGCGCAGGGATGTGCGGGTCAAGCAGCTGTCCGGTGGCGAGCGCCGGCGGCTGGATCTCGCCCTGGCGATGCTGGGGAGGCCCGAGGTGCTGTTCCTGGACGAGCCGACGACCGGTCTGGACACCGAAGCGCGCCATGCCACGTGGGAATTGGTCCGTGAGCTGCGGGACTCCGGGACCACGATCGTGCTGACCACGCACTATCTCGAAGAGGCCGAGGAGCTGGCGGACCGGCTGGCGATCTTGCACGAGGGGCGGATCGCGGCGGCAGGGCATGTCGCGGACGTGGTCGCCGCACACCCCTCGCACATCTCCTTCGAGCTGCCCACCGGATTCCATCTCGGTGATCTTCCGCCGCTGGGAGAGCTGGGCGTCCTCGGCCATGAGACGGACGGGCGCACGGTCCGGCTGCGGACGGACGACCTCCAGCGTGCCGCGACCGGCGTCCTGGTCTGGGCGCGGGACAAGGGGATAGCGCTGGGCCATCTGGATGTCAGGTCGGCATCCCTGGAAGAGGCATTTCTGCACATCGCAAAGGGGCTGGAGAACTCATGAGTGCAAGCGTGCGGGAAGCCGTCGGTATCGAGGCCGCCGGAACACCCGCGGAGACCGGCACCGCGGCGCGTCTCCTCGCCCTGGGACGAGCCGAGTTGACCCTTCTCGGCCGCAACAAGACCGCGCTGACGACCTCGCTGATCATCCCGGTCGCCCTGGCGTTCGCCATGAAAGGGGCGGTCGAGAACATGGTGGCCGGCACCGGGCTGTCGGTCGGATCTGCGCTCCTGCCCGCGACCCTCGGGTATGTGCTGGTCTTCGCCGTCTACTCCAGCCTCACCGGCGCGTATACCGCGCGGCGTGAAGAACTGGTCCTGAAACGGCTGCGGACCGGAGAGCTGCGGGACCTGGAAATACTGGCGGGCACGGCGCTGCCGGCGGTACTGCTCGGGCTGATGCAGTGTGTCCTTCTGGTGGTCCTGGGCGGTCTGGTCCTGGACGCCGGAATGCCGGCCGCGCCGCATCTCCTGATCGCCGGGGTGGTGCTCGGCATGGCCGCGACCGTGGGGTTCGCCGCGGCATCCTCCGTTCTCGCCAAGTCGGCCGAGGCCGCCCAGCTCGCCGTGCTCCCCTTCATGATGGTGTCGCTGGCCGGGTCCGGGATGGTGGTCCCGCTGGACATCCTTCCGGAGCGGGTGGCCTCCGTGCTCGAACTGCTTCCGCTGTCACCGGCGATGGAGCTGATACGGGCCGGCTGGACCGGGGGCGAGGGCCTCAAGGAGACGGTGGGGCAGCTGCTCACCGGCTTGGCCTGGACGGGGCTCGCGCTGTTTGCTGTCCAGCGGTGGTTCCGCTGGGAGCCGAGGCGCTAGCAGGATCGGGACGACGGGGGCGGGGCAGCGGATGATCGGCAAGCTACGGGCGGTGTGGCGGCGGCGGGGCCAGATGGCCATGATCGACGCCTACTTCCGGGGCAGTCTGTACCTCCTCCCCTGGCTTCCCGTGCTCAGCGGGGTGACACCCGTCATGAGCCGGGCGGGCAGCAGCCCGCTGCCGGTCACCTTGGCCGGTGTCGCCATGGGGCTGAACGTGGCTCAGGCCGCGCTGGCCGTACCGCTGTTGAACCGCGCGCTGAACCGGTATCTGGAACGGGGGGCGACACCGCGCACCCTGTTGCTGGTCTCGGGGGTGCTGACCCTCGTCGCCGAGGTCGCGTTGTTCGCGCTGGTCATCGCCAACGGGCCCGCCGGCAAGGACAGTGTGGGTGCGACGGGGCTGGCGATCGGCGCGACCCTCACACCGTTCTTCATGGCCCACAGCCTGGTGGTGTCCAAGCGGAAGTTTCTGGCCGCGCTGGCCGGCAGCGCCGTGGCGTCCGTGGGGCTGCTCTTCCTGGTCACGCATTCCTGGCTGAGCTCGGGGGCCATGGCGGTCCTGCTGCTCTTCGCCGGTCTGTGGAGCTTCGGGCTGGCGCGGCCCACGGGCTGGCTGCTCGGCGTGATCTGGAAGCTGGACGCGGCCCGTAGCACCGAGACACAGCTCGCGGTCGCCGAGGAACGGCTGAGGTTCAGCCGGGATCTGCACGATGTGATGGGCCGGAATCTGGCGGTGATCGCCCTCAAGGGCGAGCTGGCGGTCCAGCTGGCGCGACGGGAGCGGCCGGAGGCCGTGGAGCAGATGGTGGAGGTACAGCGGATCGCCCAGGAGGCCCAGCGGGAGGTCCGGGAGGTGGTGCGCGGCTATCGGAAGGCCGATCTCCAGGCGGAGTTGGCGGGGGCCCGCTCCATACTGCGGGCGGCGGGGGTGGACTGCCGTATCGAGGGCGAGGAGGGGGCACAGCTCTCGCCGGAGGTGGAGTCGGCGCTCGGCTGGGTCGTCCGCGAAGGCACCACCAACGTCCTGCGGCATGCGGTGGAGGTGCGGAACTGCGCGGTGCGGACCCGGATCGATCCGCGGCGCTCGGTGCTCGTGATGACCATGGAGAACGACGGCGTCACCCACCCGCCGGACGAGGCGGTCGCCGGGTCGGTCCCCGGCAGCGGCCTCAAGGGACTCCGGGAGCGTCTTCGCCCCCTGGGCGGGAGCCTGACGTCGGGCCGGGTCCCGAACGGCAGCTTCCGGCTGACGGTCGAGCTCCCCGTGGGGGCGGCGAGTGGGTAGCACAGGTGGGCGGGGAGCGTGCCGGAAGGGGGCCGTGGTGGAGGGAGCGGGGTGGCGGGGTGAGTGAGCGGGCGATCCGGGTGTTGCTCGCGGATGACGAGCACCTGATCCGTGGGGCGCTGGCGGCGTTGTTGTCGCTGGAGGACGATCTGCGGGTGGTGGCCGAGGCGGCGACGGGGCCGGAGGCGCGGGCGATGGCGCGGGCGCATGAGCCGGATGTGGCGGTGCTGGATCTCCAGATGCCGGGGGCGGACGGTGTGGCGGTGGCCACATCGTTGCGGGGTGAGGTGCCGGGGTGCCGGGCGATGATCGTGACGAGTCACGGGCGGCCCGGGCATCTGAAGCGGGCGCTGGAGGCCGGGGTGCGGGGGTTCGTGCCGAAGACCGTGTCGGCGCAGCGGCTGGCGGAGATCATCCGCACGGTGCATGCCGGAAACCGTTATGTGGACCCGGAGTTGGCGGCGGACGCGATAAGCGCCGGGGAGTCGCCGCTGACGGTCCGGGAGGCGGAGGTGCTGGAATGCGCCGAGGCCGGGGCGCCGGTCACGGAGATCGCGGCGCGGGCGGCGCTGTCGCCGGGGACGGTGCGGAACTATCTCTCGTCGGCGACCGCGAAGCTGGGCGCGGAGAACCGTCATGCGGCGGCGCGCCTCGCCCGCGAGCGGGGTTGGCTATAGTGGACCCCGCACCGCGCGGCGGCGCCTGATTCCAGGAGCTTTGCGCGGAGCATGCGGACGTAGCTCAGTTGGTAGAGCGCAACCTTGCCAAGGTTGAGGTCGCGAGTTCGAGCCTCGTCGTCCGCTCAGGGAAGAAGGACCCCGGTCGGTGACCGGGGTCCTTTCCGTTATGCCCAGCTGAGGCCGGTGAGGCGCTGGTATGCCTCGATGTACTTGGCGCGGGTGCTCTCCACGATCTCGTGCGGGAGGGCGGGCGGCGGCTCCTCGCCCGTACGGTCCCAGGCCGCGGCGGGAGAGGTCAGCCAGTCGCGCACGAACTGCTTGTCGAAGGACGGCTGGGCGCGGCCCGGCTGCCACAGGTCGGCCGGCCAGAAGCGCGAGGAGTCGGGCGTCAGGACCTCGTCGGCCAGGGTCAGCCGTCCACCGTCGAAGCCGAACTCGAACTTGGTGTCCGCCAGGATGATGCCGCGCTCGCGGGCGATGTCGCGGGCCCGGCCGTAGACGGCGAGGGTGGTCTGCCGCAACTCGGCGGCGACCTCGGGGCCGACCTGGTGGGCGACCTCCTCGTAGGTGACGTTCTCGTCGTGGTCGCCGACGGCGGCCTTGGTGGCCGGGGTGAAGATCGGCGCGGGGAGCTCGGAGCCGTCGACGAGACCTTCGGGGAGGGCCAGTCCGCAGACCGTGCGGGTCTGCCGGTATTCGGCGAGGCCGGAGCCGGTGAGGTAGCCGCGGGCCACGCACTCCACGGGGACCATGTCCAGCGACTTGCAGACCAGGGTGCGGCCTTCCCAGTCGGCGGGGGCACCGGCCGGGACGTCGGTGGCCAGAACGTGGTGCGGGACCAGGTCGGTGAGCTGATCGAACCACCACAGGGACAGCTGGGTGAGGACGCGGCCCTTGTCCGGGATCTCGGTGGGCAGCACCCAGTCGTAGACCGAGGTCCGGTCGCTGGCGACCATGACCAGGTCACCGGCGGCGTTCCGGTAGAGGTCGCGCACCTTGCCGGTGTGGAGGTGGGTGAGTCCGGGGACCTCCACCGGCTCAGGCTTTTCTACAAAACCGGGCACGCTTCCTCCGCGTAGGTTGATCCAGGAGTCCTACCGATTCTCCCTCACGCGTGCCGGAGGTGACGGACGGGGGCCGGATGCGCCCCCGAAGCCCGGTGGCCGGCCGGTGCGGCGGGTGCCCCGGCGGGCGAATCAGTGCGAGGCCGGCCGCGGCCGGGACGACCGCGGCGAGCAGGACCGTGGCCGGAGTGCGGCCGTCCGCCGCACTCCGGTGTACGGCGGCCGGCTCAGTCGCGTTTGCAGATGCGGTCGAGGAGGTTGGCGGTGGCGCGCTGGACGCGCTGGTCGACATGGCCGGGGCGGTCGAGGGCGGGGGACCAGGCGAAGGTGCCGGAGGCGAAGACCCAGGCGCCGCTGGGGGCGCGGTAGAGGGAGGTCTCCTGATGGCGGCGGGTGCCCTCGCTGTCGCGGTACGGGGAGTGGGCGAGCAGGATGCGTTCGGTGTGCTTGGGGAGGCTGGTGCGCGGGAAGTAGCGGTCGGCCTCCCCGGCGACCAGGCCGGGGAGCTCATCGCCTTCGTGGGCGCCGGTGGCCTCCCACAGCCAGTGGCCGCCGTTGCGGACGACCAGGGGGGCCGGTTCGGGGACCCGCCCGGCGTACTGGATACCCATCAGGCGCTGTTCGGGATCGCCGTTCTCCCGCCAGAGCGCGGGGCGGCCGGGGCCCTGGCGCTTGCGGCAGTGGAGCAGGGAGTCCGGGCCGGAGGGCGACGGGGAGAGGTCGACCTGCCAGTACATGGTGTTGGCGGACAGGAAGACCAGGGAGGTGCCGGTGTCCCGGGCGGCCTCGACCGTGCGGCGCATGGGCACCGACCAGTATTCGTCGTGGCCGGGGAAGACCAGGCCGCGGTAGCGGGACGGGTCGACCCGGCCGGCGTGCAGATCGCGGGCGTCGGCGTAGGCGAGGTCGTAGCCGTAGCGCTCGGCCCAGCGGATGAAGTCGTAGGCGTGGCCGACATGGAGGGGCAGGCCGGCGCCCGCGTAGGGGCGGTCGAAGGAGACGGTGGTGGCGGCGTCCCGCTCGCCGAGCAGGGCGCCCTTCTCGTCCCAGGCGTGGTAGAGGCTGGCGCCGGTGCGGCCGTCCTCCGGGTAGAGGTTGTAAGCCTGCCAGGTGATGTCGGGCAGCAGCAGGAGGAGATCGGCGGGCTCGTGGTCGCGGACGGTGAAGGGGATGTGGGAGCGGTAGCGGCCGTCGGCGGTGGTGAGCACGGCGACATAGGCGCCGAGGTTCCAGAACGTGGGGACCTGGAGGCGCCAGGAGAGCCACCAGTGATGGCAGGAGGCCGTGCGCTCGGCGGTCAGCGGGGGCGGCTGGACGATGCCGGCCAGCCGCGGGCTGGTGGTGACCTTGTGGGCGCCGGTGCCGCCGTAGTGGCCGATGCGGTAGATGTCGATGCTGAACGGCTGGGGCGGGTCGACCGAGACCCGGAAGTCGATGGCCTCGCCGGGGGCCACCGCTCCGGGGCCGGCGAAGCCCTTGATCTGGCGGTGGACGTCATCGGCGGTGCGCGGGCCGTTGTGCTTGTGGGGTGCGGGCACGCTCAGGTCGCCCTGGGCGACGGCGGGGTCGACGTACCAGGGGATGATCCGGCCGGAGTCGAAGTAGTTCTCGCTGCCGCGCAGCCAGGGCAGCGGGCCCTGCCCGAACGGGTCCGTGACCGCGTGGGCGAGGGCGCCCGACTCCCAGCGCCTGATCTGATCCGTCGCCACCTTCCACTCCCCTCCCGCGTCCCCCATCGGCCGCGGCCCCTCGGGCCGGTGCAGCGCCGGCGGGACGAACCCGGCCGGCCGTCCCCCAGCACATCACATTACGCACCCACTCCGTCACCCTTCGTCGTGAATTTAGATGCAACCGCCCCCGAAATGCGAACTGGAAGGGAACATTCAGCCGATGGAGCGAGCCGCCCGGGACGCCCGGCGCTCCGCCGGCCGCCGCGGCCCGGTGTCATACCAGTCGGACCGGCTTTTCCGGGCGTACGCCGATCGTCGTCAGCCAGCCGCGCAGCGGCTCCGCGTCGCCGTCGTCGACCAGGCTGAGCACCGGGCGGCCGAGGTCGGACCGGCGGGCGCCGTCGACCAGCAGCGCCGGCCCGTCGAGCCAGTCCAGGCCGGGGGTGGCACCGGCGGTGTCGACGGCGGCGCAGCAGACCATGGCGGTGACGTGGTCGGCGAGCAGCTCGCGGCCCGTACGGGGCGGCTGGAGCGGGAACAGCGGGAGACCGCCCTCGGCCATGCCGTCGCCCCAGGCCACACCGATGGCGGCGTCCTGCTGCGCGGTGCCGCGGGCGGCCTGGCGAGCCGCCTCCTCGCGCTCCTCGCGCTCGACCTCCGCGCCCAGCCGGGCGGCGACGAGATCGCCCGCGCAGGCGTCATGGGTGAGCCGGTCGATGACGCGGGCCAGGGTCGGGCCGGGGGCCGGGGCGGGCGGCTGCTCCTCGCGGTGGCCGGTGACGGGCGGGACCATGGCGGGCTCGTCGGCGGGCGGGCGCTCCGCGGGGTGGTGGACGGGCGTACGGGCGGCGGTGCGGGCGTACGAGAGGGGCGGGGCGGGGGCCGGGTCCTGGGCCGGTGCGGGCGGGGCCGCCGGGAGCGCGGTGGCCGGGAGGTTGTCGAGCACCCGGTGGAGGCGGGCGGCCTCCAGGCGCCATTTCCGGTCCACGACCTCTTCCGGGTACTGGTGCCAGCCGACCGGTGACCAGTCGGGTCCCGGCTCGGCCGGGCCGCCGTGGAAGAGGCGGGCGGCCAGCAGCGAGGCGGCGCGGTCGATGGCGCCCGGCTCCTCCAGGAGGTCGCAGGCCGGGCGCTCGCCGAGACGGGAGGCGAAGCCGTCGGCGAGGCGGTCCCGGCGGGAGAGCTCGGTGAGCGCGGAGACCACCCCGGCGTCCAGCCGGGACGGCCAGCGGCCCATCCGCCAGGCGGGCAGCGCGACCCGGGTCAGCAGCCGGTCCCAGCCCGCGTACGCGAGGCCGACCTGCTCCTGGGCCACGATCCGCAGGCCGTAGTCCACGGTCTGGGCGCGCTCGGAGGCGGCGGCCGCGACGGCCCGTTCCATGATCGTGGCGTGTTCGCGGCCGGCCCGCAGCAGCAGCCGCGCCACCCGGCCGACGAAGCGGAGCGGGAGGCCCCGCACCGGCCGCCGGGCGCGGGCGGAGACCGCGACCGCGGCGTCCAGGCCACGGATGAAGCGGCGGGCGGCCGCTATGTCGGGGTGCGCGGACGGGCCGGTGCCGGCGACGACGGGGGCGAGCAGGGCGCGCAGCTCGGCGACCCGCATCCACCACAGGAACGGCGAGCCGATGACCAGGACCGGCGCCTCGGGCACCCGGCGTTCCCCGTCGGCACGTCCTTTGGCGCGGCGGGGCGGGCCGTGGGCGCGGTGCGTACGGTCCTCGAGCCAGCTGTCGCAGTCCGGGGTGAGCGCTATGGCGGAGGGCGCGGGGACCTCCAGGCGGTCGGCGAGGTCGCGCACCAGGCGGTAGAGATCGGGGGCCGACTTCTCGGAGATCGGGACGGACGGGCTGAGGGCCGGTCTGGCGCGCGCGACGACCACCGCGACCAGCGCGGCCAGCAGCAGGCTGAGCACCGCGAGGCCGCCGGCGATCCAGCGGGCGAGGTCCCAGCCCGGGCCCGCGCCGAGATGGCCGGTCGCCCGGCCGGCGAGCAGCACCACGGCCACCGCCGCGGGCAGCAGTGCCACGGCCAGCGCGGTGCTGCGGATCCGCAGCACGGCGAGGGCGCGGGCACGCGCCGCCAGGACGCCTGTTTCCGGACTTGCCACGAGCCTGTACACCCCCTGCTGTCCTGAAGGAGCCGGACGGAGAGAACACGGGACGGACGTACGAGAATTGCGCGTTGTGCGGAGCGAGCTCACTCCCCACCCACTGTGGCACCGGCCACTGACATCGCAATGCCGGTGAGCCACTTGCCGGACGCCACCGTGATCACCGCGCCGGAATCCGGCCCGGCCACCACAGGACGCTTGCGCGGCACCCTAGTTGGGGGTTTTCGTCTCGTCAGCCGGTTACTTGGTGCGGTCACTCGATGGAATGGCTTTGGGCAAAGCCGGGAACCGGTGCCGGAAGGGTGGGGACCGCGGGCGATTCGGCCCGGTTTGCGCTCACCGGCCATGGCGGATGCGGCCCGGTCTGCGCCCACAGACCTGAGGCATATGCCACGGTATGTGCCATGTGTCCCAGGGGAGATGTCACCGGCCGCGACGGGCGCGCGGGGCACGTCCGGGTGCCCCTCGCGCCGTCGCAGTGCTGTGGGCCGTCGCAGTGCTGTGGGCCGTCGCGGCCCTGTGCACCGTCGCGGCCGTGCGCGCTAGGCGCCCGCGGCCTCGTCCGCGACCTTGGCGGCGATGTCCGTGCGGTGCTGGGAGCCGTCCAGGGAGATCCGGCCGACGGCGCGGTAGGCGCGCTGCCGGGCGGTGGTGAGGTCGGAGCCGGTGGCGGTGACGGACAGCACCCGGCCGCCCGCGCTGAGCACCGCGCCGGAGTCGTCACGCTTGGTGCCGGCGTGCAGGACGTACGCCTTGGGGGCGTCCTCCGCCACGACCTCGGCGAGGCCGTCGATCGGGTCGCCGGTGCGCGGGGTGTCCGGGTAGTTGTGGGAGGCGATGACGACGGTGACCGCGGCGCCGTCGCTCCAGCGCAGCGGCGGGAAGGTGGCGAGGGTGCCGGTGGCCGCGGCGTGCAGCAGGCCGGCGAGCGGGGTCTTGAGGCGGGCGAGGACGACCTGGGTCTCCGGGTCGCCGAAGCGCGCGTTGAACTCGATCACGCGGACCCCGCGCGAGGTGATCGCCAGGCCCGCGTAGAGCAGCCCGGAGAACGGGGTGCCGCGGCGGCGCAGCTCGTCGACGGTGGGCTGAAGGACGGTGGCCATGACCTCGTCGACCAGCTGGGGATCGGCCCAGGGCAGCGGGCTGTACGCGCCCATGCCGCCGGTGTTGGGGCCCTGGTCACCGTCGTAGGCCCGCTTGAAGTCCTGGGCGGGCTGGAGCGGGACGACGGTCTCGCCGTCGGTGACCGCGAAGAGGGAGACCTCGGGGCCGTCGAGGAACTCCTCGATGACGACCCGGTCGCAGGCCAGCGCGTGCGCGCGGGCGGCCTCGACGTCCTCGGTGACGACGACGCCCTTGCCGGCCGCGAGACCGTCGTCCTTGACGACGTACGGCGCGCCGAAGGCGTCCAGGGCCGCGTCGATCTCTTCCGGGGTGGTGCAGACATAGCTGCGGGCCGTGGGGACGGCCGCGGCGGCCATCACGTCCTTGGCGAAAGCCTTGGAGCCCTCCAGCTCGGCGGCCTGGGCCGAGGGGCCGAAGACCGGGATACCGCGGTCGCGTACGGCGTCCGCGACGCCCGCCACCAGGGGGGCCTCGGGACCGACCACGACCAGATCGGCCTCCAGGCCGGCGGCGAGTTCGGCGACGGCCTGGCCGTCGAGGGCGTTGACCCCGTGCAATTCGGCCACCTCGGCGATGCCGGCGTTGCCGGGAGCGCAGTGCAGCGCGGTGACGTCGGGGTCGAGGGACAGAGAGCGGCACAGGGCGTGTTCGCGGGCGCCGCCGCCGATGACGAGGACCTTCACGGTGGCAGCCTAGACGAGAGCCCCGGCCGTCCCGACGTCGGCCGGGCCCGGGGGCGGGCGGCGCCGGGGCGGCCGGAAACTGTGCGTCACCGCGTTGGCCACTCTTTCGGGTGAGACGCCCGGCGGCCTTATACCCGATCCCGCACCACTTCCGGGCGGAAAGAGGGTGATCGTGCGGCCGACGCCAGCCGTTCGGCGGTAGGAAGGGGGACTGCGCGCAACGGCCGTCCCGGATGTCACGCGTGCACCGCACGTATCTGTGAAGAACGGAGAGAGGGAGTGCACGGGTGAGTCAGCCGGAGATGCAGCCCGAGGGGCCCCCTCGGGAGAGCCGCCCCCAGGAGGAGAGCGGCGGCCGGGGGCCCGGCCGCCGGGATCTCGCCGGACGGGTCTTCCCGCTCGGCGACTGGGGCGAACCGGCCGACCGTCTGGACGCGCTCTATCTCTGGACCGAGGAGGGCGCGCTGCGCGCCGCCGACTGGTACCTGCACGACCGGGTCGCCAAGCGCCGCGGCGCACGGGTGCTGCGGCTGGGCACCGCGGCCGCGGTGACCCTCGGCGGGGCGCTGCCGCTGCTGGACCTCGCCGGGGTCTGGGAAGGCGGGGCGTCCTGGGGCTGTCTGTCGCTGCTGCTGGCGGCGGTGTGCGTGGGCGGCGACCGGTATTTCGGGGTGACCGCCGGATGGATGCGGGACCTCGCGACCGCGCAGGCGATCCACCGGCGGCTGGAGGCGCTCCAGTTCGACTGGGCGACGGAGAGCGTACGGGAGGTGCTCGGGCCGGCCGAGGGCACCGCGGGCGAGGCGGCGGAGCGCTGCCTGGGCGTACTGCGGCGCTTCAACGAGGACCTCGGCGAGCTGGTGCGGGCCGAAACGGCCGACTGGATGACGGAGTTCCGGGCCGGTTCGCTGCGGTTTGCCGCGGCGCACGGGGGCGGCTCCGCCGCCGTGGCGCCGCGTCCGGAGGGCGCGGCGCCGTCGGGGCGGTTCGCGGTGCCACCGCGGGCGGCGCGGCCGAATATGCCTCGGCAGCGGCCGCCGGAGTAGTGCTTCCCGCGTTTTCGGCTTTCCCGCCGTTCCGCTGCGCTTTGCGTTCGGCCCGCGTTTTCGGCTTTCCCGCCGTGGGTGTTGCTCGCCATTTGATGCCCGCTGCGCGGTGCCCCCGCCGTTGCGCCTGCGGCGGGCTGTGGGCCGCTGCGCGGGGCTGTCGGGGTGCGGTGACGGGCCTCCGGGGCAGGGTGTCCGGACTGCTTCGCTTTACGTCCGGACAC
>NZ_JBHXFI010000047.1:0-35199 GCF_042724075.1 Streptomyces sp. NPDC127097
CCGGAATGTTTCCGGTGGACGGGGTATCAACATATCTGGCGTTGACTTTTGGCACGCTGTTGAGTTCTCAAGGAACGGACGCTTCCTTTGTGCCTTATCGGTTCTGATTTGACTCAGTACCGGGCTCTCCGGGCGCTTCCCTTCGGTGTTTCACACTCTATCAGGTCCTTTTCCCGCTTTCGAACCGCTGCTTTTCTGCACGCATGCAGAAAGCGCAATTCTTGAGTCGCGATCAAGACGCTAGGAGTGCTGCCCACCTCAACCGGACGCAGTTCATTGCGTCCTGGCTGTCCGGGGCAGGTGTCAGACAGTACAGCTCTGGTGTGGGCGAGGCAAATCGATTCAGCGGGACTCGCGGACGGCAACCGGCGTCTCTCATGCGGAACCGTCAGTTCTTATGACTTACGCTTCTGAACGGTGCGCCGTCCAGGACAGGTAGTGACGGCGGCCTGATGAATCTCCACCCCTGGGAGGCTTCCCATGACCACCGTGACGTCCCCTCTTGCCGGACGCGCCATCGGACTCGCGGCTGTGCCCGACCCGGTGTTCTCCGGAGCGATGGTGGGTCCCGGTACCGCCATCGATCCGGTGCGTGAGCCGTCCGCCGCTGTTTCGCCCGTGGACGGTGTCCTCGTATCGCTGCACCCGCACGCGTTCGTCGTCGTCGACTCCGAGGGGCACGGTGTGCTCACCCATCTCGGTATCGACACCGTGCAGCTCAATGGTGAGGGCTTCGAGCTGCTCGTGAACAAGGGCGACACCGTGACCCGCGGCCAGGAGGTCGTGCGCTGGAACCCGGCCGCTGTGGAGCAGGCCGGGAAGTCGCCGGTGTGCCCGGTCGTCGCGCTGGAGGCCACTGCGGACTCGCTCGGCGAGGTGCGTGAGGACGGCGACGTCAAGGCGGGCGACCAGCTCTTCTCCTGGCAGTAGCCGGGGCTCGGTCCCACGGCAGGTACGACATCCATCGCGGCGGTCACGGCCGTCGCATCAACCGGAGACGGGTGCAATGGAGACAACGCTGCGAGGCGTCGGCGTCAGCCACGGTGTGGCGATCGGCGAGGTGCGGCACATGGGTACGGCGGTTCTCGAGCCGCCGGCCAAGCAGATTCCGGCGGACGAGGCGGAGCGCGAACAGGGGCGTGCCCGTCAGGCCGTGGAGGCTGTCGCTGCTGATCTGATGGCGCGGGGAAACCTGGCGGGTGGTGAGGCGCAGGCCGTGCTGGAGGCACAGGCCATGATGGCGCAGGACCCCGAGCTGATGGCGGACGTCGAGCGGCGGATCGCCGTGGGCAGCACGGCCGAGCGCGGTGTGTATGACGCGTTCGCCGCCTACCGGGCGCTGCTGGCGGGTGCCGGTGAGTACCTCGCGGGCCGGGTGGCCGACCTCGATGACGTGCGGAACCGGATCGTCGCGCGGCTGCTGGGCGTGCCGATGCCGGGTGTGCCGGACAGTGACGAGCCGTATGTGCTGATCGCGCGGGATCTGGCGCCGGCCGACACCGCGCTGCTCGACCCGACGCTGGTGCTCGGGTTCGTGACCGAGGAGGGCGGACCGACCAGCCACAGCGCGATTCTCGCGCGGGCGCTGGGGGTGCCGGCCATCGTGGCGCTGCCCGGTGCGGGTGAGCTTGTCGAGGGCACGGTCATCGCCGTCGACGGCAGCACGGGCGAGGTCTTCGTCGAGCCGGATGCCGAGAAGCGGGCGGCGCTGGAGCAGGCCGCGGCGGAGCGGAAGGCGGCGCTGGCGGCGTCGTCCGGTCCGGGTGCCACCTCCGACGGGCACAAGGTGCCGCTGCTGGCGAATGTCGGCGGGCCCGGTGATGTGGCCGCGGCGGTCGAGGCCGGGGCCGAGGGTGTCGGGCTGTTCCGTACCGAGTTCCTCTTCCTGGACGACAGCAAGAATGCGCCGTCCGAGGAGAAGCAGGTCGATGCGTACCGCAAGGTGCTGGAAGCCTTCCCCGAGGGGCGGGTCGTGGTGCGGGTCCTCGACGCCGGTGCCGACAAGCCGCTGGACTTCCTGACGCCGGCCGATGAGCCGAACCCTGCGCTGGGTGTGCGGGGTCTGCGGACGCTGCTCGACCACCCCGACGTGCTGCGTACCCAGCTGACGGCGCTGGCGAAGGCGGCCGAGGGGCTGCCGGTCTACCTCGAGGTCATGGCGCCGATGGTGGCGGACCGGATCGACGCCAAGGCGTTCGCGGATGCCTGCCGGGAGGCCGGGCTCCGGGCGAAGTTCGGGGCGATGGTGGAGATTCCGTCCGCGGCGCTGCGGGCGCGGTCGATTCTGCAAGAGGTCGAGTTCCTTTCGCTGGGGACCAATGACCTGGCGCAGTACACCTTTGCCGCCGACCGTCAGGTCGGGGCCGTGTCGCGGCTTCAGGACCCCTGGCAGCCGGCGCTGCTGGACCTCGTGGCGGCGTCCGCCGAGGCCGCGAAGGCCGAGGGCAAGAGCTGCGGGGTGTGTGGTGAGGCGGCCTCCGATCCGCTGTTGGCGTGTGTGCTGACGGGGCTCGGGGTCACCAGCCTTTCGATGGGTGCGGCGTCGATTCCGTATGTGCGCTCGACGCTGTCGAAGCACACGCTGGCGCAGTGTGAGCGGGCGGCGGCCGCGGCGCGGGCCGCGGACACCGCCGACGATGCGCGGGCCGCCGCGCAGGCGGTGCTCTCCGGGGAGTGACCTCGCGCGGCGCGGTGCGTCGCTCAGGAGTGCTGATGGCCGTCCCGCCCTTTGTGGCGGGGCGGCCATGCTGCTGTGTACGGGCGGTCAGCCGTGGTGATGGGGGTCGGGTGGGGGTGTGAGGGGAAGGCCGGGGGCGTAGTCGACACCGTGCTCGGGTGGGATCGGCTCGCCGGTGTCGGCGTCGGTGCAGTAGGCGGTGAAGACCTCGGCGGCGCTGAGGGCGCGGGGCCAGGAGTCGCGGAAGGACCAGCCGCGGACCGTGTCCTTGGCGGGGTCGCCGGTGGTGTCGTGACAGCCGGGGCCGGTGGTGGTGCGGGAGACGATGCCGCCGGGGGTACGCAGGGCGAAGCCGGCGGCGAGGACCGTGCAGAAGACGAGGGTGTCCGATTCGGCGAGCCGGCGGCGGGCTCCCTCCTGGGCGGTGGCATGCAGCACGGCCAGCAGGGACGGGTCTCCGGCGGCGACGGAGCAGACGAGGTGGTGGGTGCCGCTGCCGAGGGCTTCGAGGAGCTGTTGGAGGGCCTGGGTGGCGCGGGCGAACGCGGCGTGGGCGAGGTCTTCGCCGCACTCCGGGCAGTCGCCGGCGCGGGCCAGGACGGCGGAGGCGTGGTCCCAGGTCGCCTGGCGGTCGGCTTCTTCGACGAGCAGCGGGAGCAACCGGTTCAGGGGTTCGCCCTGGTAGGTCAATGTCGCGCCGGTGCGGGCGACTTCGGCGGTGTAGCGGCTGCGGCTGTCGGAGCGGTCGGGGTCGAGGGCGAGGTCGGCGCAGTATTTCTCGTAGGCGACCGGGTCGAAGAGGCTGAGGGTCGTGAGCACGCCCTGGGAGGCGAGGGTGCGCAGCAGGTTCTCCATCTGCTGGAGGTAGCTGCGGTGGTCGTCGAACGGGAAGGTGCGGTAGCGGCTCATGGCGCGGAAGTCCTGCTCGTCGGCCAGGACGGCGGCGGCGCTGGGGACTTCGCGGCGGAGCTTGCGGCGGGCGGACTGGTCGGTGTACTTGGCTGTGGATGTCATGACTCCCCCTGGTGAGATGCGTCCGGCGCTGAGCGTGGGCCGGCCGGACACCACTTGTCACCGAGAGTAATCGAGGGGTCTGACAATGCGGTCGGGCGCCGGACCGGAGGCCGCGCGGGCCTTCGGCGGTCCGGCGCCGGGCGGGCCTACTGCGTGCGGTCGGTGGCGCGGTCGCGGGCCACGTTCTCGTAGAACCGGAGCAGTTCGAGGTTGTCGACGGAGCCGGGGTTGACGGCCTTGTCGAGGGGGGTGCCCTGGAGGAGGCGCTTGACCGGGACCTCGATGCGCTTGCCGGTGAGGGTGTGCGGGACGCCGGGGGCTTCGATGATGTCGTCGGGGACGTGCCGCGGGGAGAGCTGTTCGCGGATGGTGCGCTTGATGCGGTCGCGGAGGGCGTCGTCGAGGGTGGCGCCGGGGGCGAGGTGGACGAAGAGCGGCATCCAGTAGCCGCCGTCGGGGAGTTCCAGGCCGATGACGAGGGACTCGCGGATCTCGGGGAGCCGTTCGACCGCTTCGTAGATGTCGGCGGAGCCCATCCGGACGCCCTGGCGGTTGAGGGTGGAGTCGGAGCGGCCGTGGATGACGACGCTGCCGCGGGGGGTGACGGTGATCCAGTCGCCGTGCCGCCAGACTCCGGGGTACATGTCGAAGTAGCTGTCGTGGTAGCGGGTGCCGTCGGGGTCGTTCCAGAAGCGGGTGGGCATGGACGGCATGGGGTTGGTGACGACGAGTTCGCCGACCTCGTCGATGACCGGTTTGCCCTGCGGGTCCCATGCCTGGAGGTCGGTGCCGAGGCAGGCGGCCTGGAGTTCGCCGATGTGGACGGGGAGGGTGGGGACGGCGCCGGCGAAGCAGCTACAGACGTCGGTGCCGCCGCTGACGGAGGCGGTCCACAGGTCGGTGCCGCCCTCCGCGAAGCAGTCGTGCAGCCAGCGGAAACCGTCCGGCGGGAGCGGGGAGCCGGTCGTCGCGACGCAGGTGATGGCGGAGAGGTCGAGGTCGCGGGCCGGGTGGATGCCTGCCTTGCGACAGGCCATGACGTAGGCGGCCGAGGTACCGAAGACGGTGGCGCGGGTGGTTTCGGCGACCCGCCACTGGGCCGAGATGTCGGGGTGGCCGGGGCTGCCGTCGTAGAGCACGATCGTGGAGCCCACCAGCAGGCCGGCGACGAGGAAGTTCCACATCATCCAGCCGGTGGAGGTGTACCAGAAGAACCGGTCGTCGGGGCCGAGGTCGCAGTGCAGACCGGTCTGCTTGAGGTGTTCCAGCAGGATGCCGCCCTGGGACTGGACGATGGCCTTGGGCAGGCCGGTGGTGCCGGAGGAGTACAGGACCCACAGCGGGTGGTCGAAGGGGACCTGTTCGAAGACCGGTTCGGTGTCGTTCGAGGTCAGGTCCGACCAGTTCACGGCGCCTTCGGGGGCGGGGGTGCCGAGCAGCGGGATGTGGACGACGGCGCGCAGGGTGGGGAGTTCGTTGCGGAGTTCGGCGACGGTGTCGCGGCGGTCGTGTTCCTTGCCGCCGTAGTGGTAGCCGTCGACGGTGAACAGCACGACCGGCTCGATCTGCTGGAAGCGGTCCAGCACGCTGCGGGCGCCGAAGTCGGGGGCGCAGGAGGTCCATACGGCGCCGACCGCGGCGCTGGCGAGGAGCGCGACGACGGCCTGCGGGATGTTGGGGACGTAAGCGCTGACGCGGTCGCCGGGGCGGACGCCGAGGCGGCGGAGTTCGGCGGCCAGCGAGCCGACCTGGGCGCGCAGCTCCGTCCAGGTGACGGAGGTCGGCTCATGGGTCTCGTCGACGTACAGCAGCGCGGGCGCGTCGGCGCGGGCCGGGTCCTCGGCGGCGCGCAGGGCGTGCTCGGCGTAGTTGAGGGTGGCGCCGGGGAACCAGCGGGCGCCGGGCATCGTGCGGTCGGCGAGGACGGTCTCGTACGGGGTGGCGAAGCGGATGTCGAACCACTCCGCGGTGGCCTGCCAGAAGGCGGGGAGCTCGCGGACGGACCAGTGGTGCAGGTCGGCGTAGCTCCGTGCGGGGTCGCCGGGGGTGGGGGCGGGTGCGCCGTGGTGCGCGGCCGCCCAGGTGTGGAAGCGGGTGACCTGTGCGCCGGCGATGCGGTCCGGGCCTGGTTGCCAGAGCGGTTCCGGCTGGTGGGCGGACTGCGGTGCGGTGGTCATCATGCGGCTCCCGGGCGATACGCGTGGTGGGCGTCGGCCGCGCGCAGCGGTGGGGGTCCCCCGGCCCAGTGGGTGGGCGTGTGCGCGTGACACGGCTTGCCTGGACGATGCCATGTGATCGACTTGTGCACCAGGGTGGATTCCCCACATTCGGGGGGTGGCGGATGTGGTGCCGCCGTGTGAGCGCGAGGCGGGCGCCGGGCTCCCGGCAGGATTCGGCCATTGAGGAGCCTGCCCTGGGGCGGACGCCGGGAGCCCGGTCCTCCAGGGGACGGCGGGACTTTGCGGACACGTCTTGGGCCTGAGGGTGGCCGAGCGTGACCCCGCGCAGGTGAACGGCAGTTGAACGGTGCCCCTGCACCCGCCCGTCAATGGCAGGCTGACCGGCATGGACGGGCGGGATCTGGTGCGGTCGGTACGGATGATCAGGGCGGTCGGACCGGCGCAGGGGCTGCGGTCCGTGCGCTCGGCGTGGCGGGCGCGGAGAGCGGATGCACGGGCGCTGCCGGGGCACGGCGCGGAGCGGGCGCGGGTCCCGGGGGCGGCGCTGAGGGCGGAGCCGCAACCGGGCGGCGGGATGATCCATTTCGCACGGTCGTCGCTGCGGGTGCGGGTGGCCGCGGGCGGTGCGGTGTTCTGCGGCTGGGACGGTGCCGAGCCGGAACCGTCGTACGCGCTGGCCGGGGCGTGTCCCGAAGTGGATACCCGGGCGCTGCTGGAGCCCGATACGGAGGGCGGCTGGCGGGTGGTCTCCGAGCGGGTGCTGGTGGTGGTGTCCCGGCACGGCGCGGTGGAGGTGCGGACGCCCGGCGGGGCGGTGCTGCGGCGGGAGTTGCCGCCGCGCTGGTGGGACCGGACGGATGGCGAGGGGGCGGAGGAGCGCGCCGGGCGGCCAGAGGGGGGTGGCGGTTCGCGCTGGGTGCAGCGCTCGGAGGTGGCGGCCGATGCCCGGTTCTTCGGGCTGGGCGGCCGGGCGCACGGGCCGCGGCTGCGGGACGGGGCGTACCGGCTGTGGAACACCGATCCGGGCGGCACGTTCGGGCCGGGCGACGATCCGCTGTCGCTGACGATGCCGGTGCAGCTGGTGGTGGCGGATGCCGGTACGCATCTGGTCTTTCACGACAATTCGTGGGACGGCCGGGTCACGCTGCGCGAGGGCGCGGAGGGCGCGGGCTCGGGGCACGACCGGCCGGGCACCTGTGAACTACGGATGGACGGCGGGCCGCTGCGCTACTGGGTGCTGGCCGGCTCCCCGGCCCGGGTGCTTCAGGTCTGGACGGCGCTGACCGGTGCGCCCGCGCTGCCGCCACAGTGGGCGCTGGGGTATCAGCACGCCCGTTGGGGCTTCGGCGGGGAGACGGAGGTGCGCCGGGTGGTGGCCGGCTACCAGGAGCGGGAACTTCCGCTGTCCGCCGTCCATTTGGACATCGACCATTACGACCGGCACCGGGTGTTCACGGTCGACCGGCAGCGCTATCCGGACCTTCCGGGGCTGGCACGGGAGTTGCGCACGGACGGGGTGCGGCTGGTGTCGATCGTGGATCCGGCGGTGAAAGCCGAGCCGGGGGACGCGGTGTACGAGGGCGGGGCGGCGGCGGACGCCTTCGTACGGGACGCGCGGGGGCGCGAGGTGCGCGGGGTGGTGTGGCCGGGTGAGTCGGTGTACCCCGACTTCACCGATGCGCGGGTGCGCAAGTGGTGGGGTGCGCTGTACGCGGAGCGGCTGGCACAGGGCTTCGCGGGGTTCTGGCACGACATGAACGAGCCGGTCTCCTTCGCCGCGTTCGGGGAACGCACCCTGCCGCGCTCGGCACGGCACGCGCTGGAGGGGCGGGGCGGCGACCACCGGGAGGCGCACAACATCTACGGCCTGGCGATGGCCCGGGCCGGCTTCGAGGGGCTGTGTGAACTGCGGCCGGCCGAGCGGCCATTCCTCTTCTCGCGTTCGGGCTGGGCCGGGATGCAGCGCTACGGCGGCAGCTGGTCGGGCGATGTGGCGACCGGCTGGCCGGGGCTGCGGGCGTCGCTGTCGCTGGTGTTGGGGCTGGGGCTGTGCGGGGTCCCGTACAGCGGTCCCGATATCGGGGGGTACTCCGGGGTGCCGTGCCCCGAGCTGTATCTGCGGTGGTTCCAGCTGGGCGCCTATCTGCCGCTGTTCCGTACGCATTCGGCAGTCGGGGCCGGGCGGCGGGAGCCCTGGGAATACGGGAGCGAGGTACTCGACCATGCCCGTACGGCGCTGCGTGAGCGGCAGCGGCTGCTGCCGTACTTCGGGACGCTGGGGCAGTTGGCGCGGCTGACCGGGGCGCCGTATGTCCGGCCGCTGTGGTGGAGCGCGCCACGGGACCGGGCACTACGGGACTGCGAGGACGCCTTTCTGCTGGGGGATGCGCTGCTGGTGGCGCCGGCGCTGGCGGCGGGGGTGACCCGGCGGCCGGTGCGGCTGCCGCGCGGCCGGTGGTACGACACCGCCACCGGGCAGGCATACGACGGTCCCGGGCAGGTGTGGGTGGAGGCGCCGCTGTCGCGGATCCCGGTGCTGGCGCGGGCCGGTGCGGTGCTGCCGGTGGCGGGGGCGGACGGCGGGACCGAGCTGGAGGTGTGGGCGCCGGTCGCCGGGCGCGGGGGCAGCGGGCTGGTGGTGCCGGACGCCGGGGACGGCTGGCAGCGGCCGACGGTGGAGCGCTTCACCTCGCGGCGCTCGGGCGGCCGGGTGGTCGTGGAGCGGCGGGACGGGGGCGCGGTGGGGTATCCGCTGCGGGTGCGGGGGCTGGAGGACGGGTAACGGCCGGGGGTGCGCAGGGGCTTCCCCTCCGGCTGCCGCGGCTGGTAGACGGAGGGCCATGCCGAGACTTGCTGCCGCACTGCGCGGCGTGGCCATCGCTGCCGCCGCCTTGTTGACCGTCGCCGTGGTGCCGTCGCCCGTCGCGGGGGCCGGGGGAGCCCGCCGACCGGTGTCGTCGTCCGGGATGCCGAAGGAGTTCGTCGCACTGCGCGAGGTGGATCCCACGATCATCCAGGAGATGCGCTACCCGACCCCGCACAACTTCATGGGGGTGCCGGTGGACGGCTACCGCAGGCCGGTGTGCCTGCTGACGCGGGACGCCGCACGGGCCCTGCACCGGGCCCAGCGCTCCTTCCTCCGGCGCGGACTGTCACTCAAGGTGTACGACTGCTACCGGCCGCAACGCGCCGTGGACCACTTCGTGCGGTGGGCCAAGGACCTCGGCGACCAGCGGATGAAGGGCGAGTTCTATCCGCGCGAGGACAAGACGAAGCTGTTCGACGACGGCTATATCGCGGCCAAGTCCGGTCACAGCAGGGGCAGTACGCTCGATGTGACGCTGGTGCGGCTGCCGGCCCTGCCGACCCGCCCGTATGTGCCGGGCGAGCCGCTGATGTCCTGTTACGGGCCGCAGGCGGCACGGTTCCCGGACAACTCGCTCGACATGGGGACCGGCTTCGACTGCTTCGACACGCTCGCGCACACCCTCGACCCGCGCATCCACGGGCGGCCGCGAGCGAACCGGCTGCTGCTCAAGCACGGGCTGGAGCGGGCCGGCTTCGTGAATCTCCCGGAGGAGTGGTGGCACTTCACCTTCACCCCGGAGACCTTTCCGGACACCTACTTCGATTTTCCCGTGCGGTGACTGGGCGGGGGCCTTACCAGGGGGCCCGATAGCCGGGACCGGTCGGCAGGACTGGCCGGCGGGACCGGCCGGGGCCTGACCGGCGGGACCGGCCGGGCGGGCCTGTGGTGCACGGCCCGTGGTGCACGGGCAGCGCCCACGGGTGTCGTCCCTGGTGTGGCCCGGGGCACGGAATCACCCCCGTGGAGCCCGTGCCCCGAACCCTGCTGTGAGGGACGCGGGCCGGCCGCGTCCGGTTCACGCGGGCCGGCGAAGTCGTCCGTTCGGCTGATTCCCCGGTGTTTCGCCGGTGCCCTCAGAGGCGGCCGCCGGCCGGGTCCGACGAGAGCCGCTGGGCCGCCTGGACGGGGAGCACGGACAGCGCGATGAGCAGCGCGGCCACCACGTTGACGACCGGGGCCTGGTGCGGGCGGGCCAGGTTCTCGTAGATCCAGATCGGGAGGGTCCGGGTGCCCGCGCCCGCCGTGAAGGTGGTCACCACGACCTCGTCGAAGGAGAGCGCGAAGGCCAGCAGGGCCCCGGCGAACAGCGCGGGCCGCAGCGCCGGGAAGGTGACGTGACGCAGGGTCTGCCAGGGACGGGCGCCCAGGTCGGCGGATGCCTGTGCCAGTGACGGGCCGATCCGGCGGAGGCGCGCGGCGACGTTGTTGAAGACGATCACGACGCAGAAGGTCGCATGGCCGACGACGACCGTGAACAGGCCGAAGCCGATGCCCAGCGGCGTCAGGACGGTGCGGAACGCGGCGTTGAGGGCGATGCCGGTGACGATGCCGGGCAGCGCGAGGGGCAGCACGATCAGGAACGAGACGGTCTGCCGGCCGAAGAAGCGGTGACGGTGCACGGCGAAGGCGGCGAGCGAGCCGAGGACCAGGGCCAGGGCGGTGGCCCACAGGCCCGCCTGGAGCGAGGTCCACAGCGCGTCGCGGGCGCCCGCGCTGTGCACGGCGCGCCGCCACCACTCCCCGGTCAGCGCGCCGGGCGGCCAGGCGAACGAGGGGTCGGCGTTGAGGGAGTTGAGCAGGACCAGGAGCAGCGGGAGGTAGATCAGAGCCAGGCCGGCGGCCGTGATGCAGCCGAGGACGATGCAGGCGGTGCGGGTGAGATGCATCCGGCTGCCTCCTGCGGGACTGGTCAGAGCGAGTCGAGTGCGCCGGCCCGGCGGACCGCGGCGAGGTAACAGACGACGAGGACGACGGGGACCGCGGAGAGCGCCGCGGCGAGCGGCAGATCGAGGGTGACCTGGGAGGCGATGACATTTCCCAGCAGTTGGGTGCGGCCGCCGACGATCTGCACGGTGAGGTAGTCGCCGAGGCTGAGCGAGAAGGTGAAGACCGAACCGGCCAAGAGCGCCGGGCGGACGGCGGGGGCGACCACGGAGCGCAGCGTGCGCAGGCTGCCCGCACCGAGGTCGGCGGACGCCTCCAAGTGGTGGGCGGGCAGCCGCTCCAGGGCGGCGTGGAGCGGGAGGATCATGTACGGCAGCCAGAGGTAGGCCAGCACGATCACCACGGCGGTCGTGCCGTAACCGGGTCCGTGCAGGCCCAGCGGGGCGAGTGCCGCATTGACGATGCCGTGCTCGCCGAGCATCACCCGCCAGGCGTACGCCTTGACCAGGTAGCCGGCCCACAGCGGGGTGAGCACCGCCACCAGCAGGGCACGACGCAGCCGGCCGGTCGCCACCCACGCCATGAAGAAGGCCATGGGCAGCGCGAGCAGGGCGTCGAGGAGCGTGACGGCGACGGCGATGCCGAGCGTGCGCAGGGCGACGGTGCGGTACACGGGGTCGGTGAGGATCTCCCGGAAGTTGTCGGCGGTGAAGGAGTGCACGACGTCCGAGGTGAAGGGGTCGGTGGTCCAGAAGGCCGAGAGGAGGAGGACGCCGAGGGAACCGAGGTAGGCGAGGATCAGCCAGAGGAGGGGCGGGGCGAGGAGTGCGGCGAGCCGGGCCCGCGCGCCCGGCTCGCGTTCGGTGACGGACACCGGCTGCCCCGGCTCAGCCCTTGATCTCCGTCCAGGCACGCGTCCATTGCGCGTAGTCGGTGCACTTGACGTTCTTGCGGCCGTCGAGGCACTGCGGGACGGGGGTGGTCCAGAAGTGGACACGGCGGTAGTAGGGCTCGTCGTCGGCGTGGTAGACGGCGCAGTGGTGGGGGTCGGCGGTCTCCCGGCATGCCTTGGCGTTGGCGGGTGCCTCGCCGAAGTACTCGGCCACCTGGGCGTTCACCTTCGGTGAGACGATCCAGTTGAGCCACTTGTAGGCGCAGTTGGGGTGGGCGGCCTTGGCGGAGACCATCCAGGTGTCGGACCAGCCGGTCGCCCCCTCCTTGGGGAGGACGGCCTTGACGGGGGCCTTCTGCGCGGTGGCGGTGTTGGCGATGACCTGCCAGGTGGTGCCGATGACGCTGTCGCCGCCCTTGAAGGCCGTGACCTCCTTCTGGTAGTCGCTCCAGTATTCGCCGATGTACTGCCGCTGCTTCTTCAGCAGGGCCACGGCGGCGTCGAGTTGGGCGCGGTCCAGGGCGTAGGGGTCCTTGATGCCGAGTGCGGGGCGGGTCTTCATGAGGTAGAGGGCGGCGTCGGCGATGTAGATCGGGGAGTCGTAGGCGGTGACCTTGCCCGAGTACTTCGGGGCGCCGCCGAAGACGGCCTTCCAGGAGTCGGGGGCCGGGGAGACCTTGTCGGTGCGGTACATCAGCAGATTGGCGCCGCGGCCGTGCGGAATGCCGTACATCTTCCCGTTCTTCGAGTTGAACGGGCGCATCTTGAGGCCGCTGAAGACGTCGCGGTAGTTCGGGACCAGACGGGTGTTGACCGGCGCCACGTCCCCCGCGGCGATCAGCCGCAGGGTGGCGTCGCCGGATGCGGACACGGTGTCGTACTGCCCCGTCTTCATCAGCGAGACCATCTCGTCGGAGGTCCCGGCGATCTTCGTGTTGACCTTGCAGCCGGTCTGCTTCTCGAACGGGTGCACCCAGTCGGCCCGGGGATCGTTGGAGCCGTCCTCGGCGTATCCGGCCCAGGCGATGAGGTCGACCCGGCCCTCGCCCTTGCCGACGCTCTTCCGCTCGGCGGCTCCCCCGCCGCCCGTTCCCCCGCCACCGGAGCCGCAGGCCACGGCCAGCAGCAGTACCCCGGCCGCCACAGCGGCCTTCCACGGATTCGCGTTGCGCATGGTGAACTCCCGCTGTCGCACACGGCTGTCGAGCACAGCCAGTATCCGGAAGCTGACCATCTGCCACCAGAGCGCCTCGCCGACGGCCCGCCGGTACGGTGCCGGGCGACGGTTCAGCCGGGCACCGCCGACGCGTCGTCGACGCGCCACAGCAGGTGCACGGCGGCGCCCGGACGGACCGACGGCGGCAGCGGCGCGGAGTTCAGCCGCAGTGCGGTGAGCCGGTCGTCGCCGCCGTCGAGGCGGACCACGCAGCGGAGGTGGGCGCCGGTGTGCACGATCTCGGCGATCCTGCCGGGCACGCTCCGCTCCCCCGGCCCCGGGGTGCCGTCCGGGTCGTCGGGAGCCGCGATCCGGATCCGTTCGGGGCGGATGCTGTAGGTGCCCGGGGCGCCGACGACGCGGACCGCGGCCGGGCCGCTCAGCAGGTTGGTGGTGCCGACGAATCCCGCGACGAACGCGGTGGCCGGGCGCTCGTAGATCTCCAGCGGTGGGCCGGTCTGCGCGATCCGGCCGCGGTCGAGGACGGCAAGGCGGTCGCTGAGGGTCAGCGCCTCCTCCTGGTCATGGGTGACGAGCAGGAAGGTGACGCCGGTGGCGCGCTGGATGCGTGCCAGTTCGCGCTGCATCTCCTGGCGCAGCTGGAGATCGAGCGCGCCGAGGGGCTCGTCGAGCAGCAGCAGTCCCGGGCCGTCGATCAGTGCGCGGGCCAGGGCGACGCGCTGGCGCTGGCCGCCGGAGAGCTCGGCCGGGCGGCGCGGGCCGTGGTCGTCGAGCCGTACGGTGCGCAGGGCCTCGCGGGCGCGGGCGAGGCGTTCGGACTTGCGCACCCCGGCGACGGTCAGCGCGTAGGCGACGTTCTGTTCGACGGTCATGTGCGGGAAGAGCGCATAGTCCTGGAAGACGGTGTGCACGTCGCGCCGGGCGGCCGGGAGTGCGGTGACCTCGCGGCCGGCGAGTTCGATACGGCCCGAGGTGGGCCGCTCGAAGCCGGCGATCAGCCGCAGCAGGGTGGTCTTGCCGGAGCCGGAGGGGCCCAGGAGGGAGAAGAACTCCCCCTGATGGATGGTGAGTTCGACGTGGTCGACGGCGCACACCGGGCCGAACTCCTTGCGGACGGCGGCGAGCCGTACGGCGGGTGCGGTGGCCGTGCGGACGGGCCGGGCGTCGGTGCGGGCGTCGGTATGGGCGTCGGTATGGGCGTCAGGGCGGGCGGCTTCAGCCACGGGCGCTCCCCTCATGTACGACGTGACCGCCCGGACTGTACCGGGGTTCCGCGCCGGGCCATGCCGTGCCACACTCCTGACGTTCCGTCAGTTCTTGGGTTCCGGGAGGGCCGGCGGCCGGTCCGCTGCCGTCCTGCTCGCCGTTGCCGGCCCGCAGCTCCCGGTCTGCGCTTGGGGAGGGTTCGTGACACGTACGCGGAAGCCGGCGGTGCCAGGGTGGTTCGATCAGGACGCGGCGGACTTCCGGCTGCTGGGTACGCGGTGCCGGGCCTGCGGCGCGGTGTTCTTCCCCCGCGAGGACACCTTCTGCCGCAATCCCGCGTGCGGCGGCGGCGAGCTGGTGGAGGTGCCGCTGTCCCGGCGCGGCACGGTGTGGTCGTACACCGATGCCCGCTATCGGCCGCCCGCCCCCTACGTCTCCGACCCGGACGCCGTATGGGAGCCGTACCTCCTGGTCGCGGTGGAACTGGCGGAGGAGCGGATGGTGGTCCTGGGGCAGGCCGCGCCCGGCGTCCGCGCCGCGGATCTCACCGTGGGCACGGAGGTCGAGCTGGTGCCGGGGGTGCTGTACGAGGACGAGGCACACACGTGGACGACCTGGCAGTGGAGGCTGGCGGGGGGCGAGGGTGGGGGCGGGGGCGGGGATGGGGCGGTATCCGCGTCGCGAGGGCCGGGTACGCCCGGGGCGGTGCCCGCTGCGCCGGAAGCGGTAACCGCGTCTCTACACCCGCCCACCCCCCGAAGGGGGGTGGGCGGCGGGGAAAAAACTAACGCCGTGGGTGGGCGGCGGGTACCTAGGCGGCCCCAAACGCCCCCCGCCCCAGGACCGGCGAGCGGAAGCAGTGCGAGTGGCGATGTGGCCGTGCTCGGTGCCGGGATGCATCCCTGGGGCAAGTGGGGGCGCAGCTTCGTCGAGTACGGGACGAAGGCGGCCCGGGAAGCCCTCGCGGACGCCGGGCTCGACTGGCCCGCCGTGCAGAGTGTCGTCGGGGCGGACACGGTGCGCGGCGGCTACCCCGGGTATGTGGCCGGGGCGACCTTCGCCAAGGCGCTGGGCTGGCAGGGCGCCCGGGTGACCAGCGTCTATGCGGCCTGCGCGTCGGGCGCCCAGGCCATCAACACCGCACGGGCACAGATCCTTTCGGGGATGGCGGACGTGGCCCTGGTGGTGGGCGCCGACGCCGCGCCCAAGGGGTTCTTCACCCCGGCGGGCGGCGAACGGCCCGACGACCCGGACTGGCTGCGGTTCCGGATGCTGGGGGCCACCAACCCGGCGTACTTCGGGCTGTACGCGCACCGCCGGATGGCGCGGTACGGCGACACGGCCGACGATTTCGCGCGGGTGAAGGTGAAGAACGCGGCGGCGGGCGCGGCCAATCCGTACGCCCGCTACCGCAAGCCGGTCACCGTGGAGGAGGTCGCGGCGTCCGCCGTCGTCGCCGATCCGCTGCGGCTGCTGGACATCTGCGCCACCTCCGACGGTGCCGCCGCACTGGTCCTCACCAGCATGGACTTCGCCCGCCGGCACGGCGCCACGGACCCGGTCCGGATCCGCGCGGTCTCCACCGCCACCCCGCACTATCCGCGGACCGTATTGGATCTGCCGGACATCGCCACCGACTCCGCGGCCGCCGTACCGGAGCCGGAGACCGGCTTCCGGGCGTCGATCGCGCACACCGCCTACGAGGAGGCCGGGATCGGCCCCGAGGACCTCTCGCTGGCCGAGGTCTACGACCTGTCCACCGCCCTGGAGTTGGAGTGGTACGAGGATCTGGGGCTGTGCGGCGCCGGTGAGGGCGCGAAGCTGCTGCGGGACGGTGCGACGGCGCTGGGCGGGCGACTGCCGGTCAACACCAGCGGCGGTCTGGCCTCCTTCGGCGAGGCGGTGCCGGCCCAGGCCATCGCCCAGGTCTGCGAGCTGACCTGGCAGTTGCGGGGGCAGGCGGGCGCGCGTCAGGTGCCGGGTGCCCGGGTGGGGGTGACCGCCAATCAGGGGCTGTTCGGACACGGGTCGGCGGTGGTCGCGGTGCGGTGAGTGCGATCGGGCGGTGCATACGGCCACGCGGCGAGCACGACCGCACTCACCGCACGGCCCGCACCACCAGGCGATAACCACTCCCGACCCCAGGCACCACCCTCAGCCCCTCAACATCCTCCCGCGCACGCGACCTTGACGCCCCCTCACCACCGGTGAACACTTCCGGATGCCAGTCGGCATCGCCGTACTCAGGCACCCCGGCCGGGTGGCAGCGGCTGTCCGCTGCCCGCCGGTGGCACGCACCCTGCACGGAGGACCGGGGGGACGTCCCCGGGCGAGGGACAAGGAGCCGCCATGTATTCCAATGGGGACATAGTCGTCGGTGAAGTGATCGGCACCGCGATACTCATTCTCTTCGGCGCCGGCGTCTGCGCCGCCGTCACCCTGCACCATTCCAAGGCGAAGAACGCCGGCTGGGTCGTGATCGCCTTCGGCTGGGGCATGGCCGTACTGGCCGGCGCCTACACCGCGGCGCCGCTGTCCGGCGGGCATCTCAACCCCGCGGTGACGGTGGGCTCGGCGGTCGCGGGCGGTACCGAGTGGTCGAAGGTGCCGCTGTACGTCCTGGCGCAGATGGTCGGGGCGGTGATCGGCGCCGTACTGGCCTGGGCGCTGTATTACGCGCAGTTCGCCGCCAACGCCGAGCAGGGCAAGGCCCAGCCGACGCTGGGGATCTTCTCCACCGCCCCGGAGATCCGCAAGCCGGCCGCCAACCTGGTGACCGAGATCATCGCGACCATCGGGCTGGTGCTGCCGCTGCTGTTCTTCGGCCAGAACAAGGGCATCGGCATCGGCCAGGTCCCGGGCGCGCAAGCGGGGATCTACGGCTCGGGGATCAATGTGCTGCTCGTCGCGCTGCTGGTCGTCGGCATCGGGCTGTCGCTGGGCGGGCCCACCGGCTATGCCATCAACCCCGCCCGGGACCTCGGCCCGCGTCTGGTGCACGCTCTGCTGCCGATCCCCAACAAGGGTTCCTCCGACTGGAGTTACTCCTGGATCCCGGTGGCCGGTCCGCTGATCGGCGCGGTGCTGTCCGGTCTGGTCTTCAACGCGGCGTTCTGACCCGGCCGGGGCGGCCGGGGCATGGCCACCGGGCCCGCCCCGCGACCGGCCCCGCACCCACTCACCAGACTTCAGGAGGCGTCACGGCATGACGGAGCACACCGAGAAGTACGTGGCCGCGATCGACCAGGGCACCACCTCCAGCCGCTGCATCATCTTCGACCACGGCGGGGCGATCGTCGCCGTCGACCAGCGCGAGCACCGGCAGATCTTCCCCAAGCCGGGGTGGGTGGAGCATGACGCCACCGAGATCTGGTCGAAGGTGCAGGCGGTGGTGGCGGGCGCGCTCGCGAAGGCGGGGCTGCGCGCGGACCAGCTCAGTGCGCTGGGCATCACCAACCAGCGGGAGACCACGGTCCTGTGGGACCGGGCCACCGGCCGGCCGGTGCACCATGCGATCGTCTGGCAGGACACCCGTACGTCTCAGCTGTGCGCGGAACTGGGCGGCGCGGACGGCCAGGACCGCTTCCGGGAGGCCACCGGACTGCCGCTGGCCAGCTACTTCTCCGGGCCGAAGGCGGCCTGGCTGCTGGACGAGGTGCCGGGGCTGCGGGCCCGTGCCGAGCGCGGGGAGATCGCCTTCGGCACCATCGACTCCTGGCTGATCTGGAATCTGACCGGCGGCACCGAGGGCGGGGTGCATGTCACGGATGTGACCAACGCGGGCCGCACGATGCTGATGAACCTGTCCACGCTCCAGTGGGATCCGGCGATCCTCTCGGCGATGAATGTGCCGGCCGCGATCCTGCCGGAGATCAGGTCGTCGGCGGAGGTGTACGGCAGGGCCGTGGGGCAGCTGCACGGGGTGCCGGTGGCGTCCGCGCTCGGCGACCAGCAGGCGGCCGTCTTCGGCCAGACCTGCTACGGCGTCGGCGAGGCCAAGAACACCTACGGCACCGGCTCGTTCCTGCTGCTCAACACGGGCAACCGTCCGGTCCCGTCCAAGAACGGGCTGCTGACGACCATGGGCTACCAGCTCGGCGGGGAGGCGCCGGTCTACTGCCTGGAGGGGTCCATCGCCATCACCGGCGCCCTGGTGCAGTGGTTCCGCGATCAACTCGGCCTCATCGCCTCGGCCGACGAGATCGAGGCGCTGGCGGCGAGCGTCCCGGACAACGGCGGGGCGTATGTCGTGCCGGCGTTCTCCGGTCTGTTCGCACCGTATTGGCGCTCCGACGCCCGTGGTGTCATCACGGGCCTGACCGGCTTCGTCACCAAGGCGCATCTGGCCCGCGCCGTCCTGGAGGCGACCAGCTGGCAGACCCGGGAGGTGGTGGACGCCATGTACCAGGACTCGGGTGTGCGGATCACCCAGCTGAAGGTCGACGGCGGGATGACCGCCAACCAGCTGCTGATGCAGCATCAGGCGGATGTGCTGGGGGTGCCGGTGATCCGTCCGGTGATCTCGGAGACCACCTGCCTGGGCGCGGCGTACGCGGCCGGGCTGGCGACCGGTGTCTGGCAGGACCTGGACGAGCTGCGGAGCCACTGGCAGCGGGACACGGAGTGGACGCCGCGGATGGACGGGGCGGCCCGCGACCGGGAGTTCGCCAACTGGCGCAAGGCCGTGGAGCGCAGCTTCGGCTGGCTGGCCGAGGACGGCTCGGCGGGCTCGTAGCGCGGCGGGACCAAGACGTACGGCCGGTGCCCGGACGGCGGGTACCGGCCGTACTTTCCGGCTCGTCAGGGCAGCGCGGGCTCCCGCCGGCGGGCGCCGGTCCGCATCGCATGCTCGACGACGGAGATCAGCACATCCCGTGCGGAGTCCTTGAGCCGGGCGTCGCACAGCATCACCGGCACCTGGGGGTCCAGGTCCAGGGCGTCCCGTACGGCCTGTGGCGGATAGCGGTCGGCGCCGTCGAAGCAGTTGACGGCGACGGTGAAGGGCAGTCCGCGCCGCTCGAAGTAGTCGATCGCGGCGAAGCTGTCCGCGAGCCGGCGGGTGTCGGCGAGCACCACCGCGCCGAGCGCCCCGCGCGCCAGCTCGTCCCACAGGAACCAGAAGCGGTCCTGGCCCGGGGTGCCGAAGAGATAGAGGACCAGTTCCTCGTTGACGGTGATCCGGCCGAAGTCCATCGCGACGGTGGTGGTGGTCTTGGCCTCCACCCCGTCGAGGTCGTCTATCGGCCGGCCCGCTTCGGTGAGCCGTTCCTCGGTACGCAGTGGTTTGATCTCGCTGACGGCCCCGACCAGGGTGGTCTTACCGACCCCGAAGCCGCCCGCGACCAGGATCTTGAGCGTCACCGGTTCGACGGCGGCGGACCGTCGGCGGCGATCGGAACGCCCGAAGGCCATGGGATTCTTCTCCTGAATTGCCGTGTATACGGGTGGAGCTCACGCTTGATCCCGAGCCCCGGCGCACGGGGCAGCAGGCGCAAGGGAACGGTACAACGTGCTCAGCACGGCGCCCACTTGAGATGGGTCACGCTTGGGAGACGCCGCGGGTCAGAGGTCGCCAACCTGCCCAAATGGGCGGTGGGTGCGGCGGCGGTTGGGGGCGGGGCGTGGAGCCGCGGGCGGTCAGCGCGGGGTGAGGGCCCCCGGCCGGTCCAGCAGTCCCAGGACGCTCACGAAGCTGGATTCGATGAAGGCGCAGAGTTCGTCCTGGGCGCCGGGGTCGTCGGCGGGCCAGTTGATGACCGCTTCCTCGGCGAAGGCCATCCAGGCGCGGGATGCCAGGGCGAGCCGGGGGGCGTCCGGCATGCCGAGGCGGCGTTGGCCGTCGTGTACTCGGCGGGCGAGGGTTTCGCGGGTGGCGCCGACGATGTCGGTGACGGCGGGGTGGCTGCCGGCGGCGCCCCGTACCAGGGCGAGATACACCTGACGGTGTTCCAGGACGTAGGCCACGAAGCCGGCGATGAAGGACCGCATCCAGGCGACCGGCTCCAGGGAGCCGTCCGGTTCCGTCGCGGCGGTGAAGCGGTCGCAGGCGGTGCGGACCACCGCGCGGTAGAAGTCGCGCTTGGAGTCGAAGTAGTGGAAGAGCAGTCCGCGGGAGATCCCGGCCCGGCGGGCGACCTCGTCGGTGGACAGCTCGTCCAGGGAGCGGTCGGCGAGCATCTCCAGACCGATGCCGACCAGCTGCTCCCTGCGCTGGTCGGGCGTGAGGCGGGTGGTTCGCTTGCCGGACATGCCCGCAGTTTACGGCGGCGGAGGGCCGGGACGGCCGTGGTGTCCCGGCCCGTCACGGCCTCAGACGTACTGTCCGAGGTGCTCAAGGATCGGCGGTGTGACGAGGCCGGGGGCCTCTTCGGGCAGCCAGTGGCTGGCCCCCTCCAGGGCTTCGAAGCGGTACGGGCCATCCACCCACTCCCCCGTCGACTCGGCCGCGCCACGGCCCAGGGCGACGTCCTCGCTGCCCCACAGGAAGAGGGTGGGGACGGTGATCCGGCCGGCCGGTACCGAGATCACCGACTCGGGGGCGCGGTACCAGTTCAGCGTGGCGGTGAGCGCGCCGGGCGCGGCGAGGCGGCGGACGTTGTCGTCCACCAGGGCGGCGGGCACCTTGCCGCCGTACGCGGCGCGCAGCCGGGCGGCGTCGTCGGCGAGCAGGGCGGCCTCCGCGGGGCCCTCGCCGCTGCGGAAGAAGCGGACGTAGTCGAGCATGTGGTGCTGGGTGGGGTCCTCGGCGGCGGCGCGGTTGAGTGCGTCGGGGTGCGGAGTGGCCAGCACGGTCAGGGACTTCAGCCGCTCGGGGTGGGCGCCGGCCACCGCCCAGGCGACCATGCCGCCCCAGTCGTGCGAGACCAGGTGGAAGCGGTCGGCGCCCTGCGAATCGGCGAAGGCGAGGGCGTCGGCGACGAGTTCGGGCACCGCGTAGTCGGCGATCCGGGGCGGGCGGGCGCGCGGGGAGTAGCCTCGCTGGTCGACGGCGACGGCGCGGTAGCCGGCCGCGCCCAGGGCGGGGAGCACGGCGCTCCAGGAGTCGGCGAATTCGGGCCAGCCGTGCAGCAGCAGGACGAACTCTCCGTCGGTGGGCCCGCAGGCCAGGGCGTCGTAAGTGTGCGGGCCGACCTGGATCTCCAGGTGGTCGAAGGGTGCCGGGGTCGCGTCCGGGGCCATGGCGGCGGGTCTCCTTCTGTTGACAGCTGCTCAATAGGCACCGTACCGCGCCGTTGAGCGTTGCTCAACAAACCCCTCGCTTCGTAGCCGGGGCGGGCCGGGCGCCCCTCCCCCGGGCCACGGCTCGGCCGTCAAGACCCCACCCATCGGCGGTAATCTGAACCCAGCAGCGTGTCGCCGTACCGGGGGGGCCGATCCGGAGCGGAAGTGCTGGATGGAGCAACGCCACACCACCCCGCCGCCCGACGAGCTGCTGCGCCGCCTCGGCCACCTCACCGGCCAGGTGATGGCGCGGATCAAGCTCCAGCAGGCACGGGTGGCGCTGGCCGTGGAACTCCAGCGGCACATGCTCCCGCCCGAGCTGCCGGGGCTGCCGGGCCTCCAGACCGCGGCCCGGTACGTACCGGCCCAGACGGGCCTGGACATCGGGGGCGACTGGTACGACGCCTTTGTGCTGCCGGACGGCTCGCTCGGCTTCGCCATCGGTGACGTCCAGGGCCATGACGTCGAGGCCGCCGCCTTCATGGGCATGGTCCGCACCGGGCTGCGCGCCATCGCGGGCGCCACCACCGACCCCGGCGACGTGCTGAGCCGGGCCAACGACCTGCTGGTGTCGATGAGCTCCGATCTGCTGACGACCTGCACCTTTCTGCGTTTCGACCCGGCCGCCGCGGAGCTCGCCGCCGCCCGCGCCGGACATGTACCGGCGATCTGGGGCACGGCCGAGGGCGCGCGGGTGCTCCAGGACCCGGGGGGCCTGCCGCTGGGCCTCTTTCCCGACGCGGCGTACCCGGTCACCCGCCGCCGGCTGTCCCGGACGGGAGCGTTCGTGCTGATCACCGACGGGGTGGTGGAAGGGCCGACCTACCCGATCGAGAAGGGGCTGGCGCGGGTGGCCGCCCTGGTCGGCGCGGCGTACGACGCGGACGCCGACGAGCTGGCCGGCGAGGTGATCGCGGTGGCCGATCTGACCGGGCACCGCGATGACGCCGCCGTGCTCGTCCTCCGCCACAGCGGCGGTCCCTATACCTAGCGACATACCTAGCGACGGCGCGGCGGCACGGCAACGAGTGGAGGTCCGGTGAGACACACGGAGTGGCTCGGGCGTCATGGCGCCACCGCCGCGTGGATCCTCGGTGTCGCCGCCGTCTACTACGGCAGCGCCGAGCTCGGGCTGCTCCAGGAACTGGTCCGCGGGCAGGTCACCCCGCTGTGGCCGCCGACCGGTATCGCGCTGACCGCGCTGCTGCTGCTCGGGCCGCGTATCTGGCCGGGGATCGCGCTCGGCGCCTTCCTGGTCAATGTGTCACTGGGCCCGTCGCCGGCCGTGGTGCTCGCGATCGTCGCGGGCAACACCCTCGGTCCGCTGCTCGCCTACCGGCTGCTCCGCCGAGCGGGGTTCCGCGTCGAGCTGGACCGGCTGCGGGACGCCGTCGCGCTGGTGTTCCTCGGCGCGCTGACCGGGATGCTGGTGAGCGCGACCACCGGCAGCGGCGCTCTGGTGCTCTCCGGGGCGCTGCCGGCGGGGGAATTCTGGCCGACGTGGGCGGTGTGGTGGACCGGCGACGCGATGGGCGTGCTGGTGATCACGCCGGTGCTGCTGCTCCTCGCCGCCGCCCGATGGCCGGGGTGGCACCGGATCCGTCCGCTCCGGTGGCTGGAGGCGGCGCTGCTGGCGGTCTGCACCTGCGCGGTCACCCTGCTGGCCGTGAGCAGTTCGGTGAATCTGCTCTATCTCGTCTCGCCGTGTCTGATCTGGGCCGCGTTCCGCTTCCAGCGGGCGGGCGCCGCCCCCTGTGCGCTGCTCGTCTCGACGATCGCGATCGTCGCGGCAGCCGAGGCATGGGGGCCGTTCGCCCAGCACGAGCTGCTCACGAACATGGCCACCCTCCAGGCGTTCAACGGGATCACCGCGCTGACCGCGCTGCTGCTCGCGGCGGTCGTCACCGAACGGCGCAACACGAATGAGGAGATCCGCCGGGTCTGCGCCCAGCTGACGGAGGCGATCTCCCGGCTGGATCCGGGCGCCGTCGTCGAGCAGTGGCCGCCGCCGCGGCAGCAGAAACCGGACGACGACGGCTGAGCCGCCCGGCGGATCACAGCGCGCGCAGGCCCTCGATCACCTCGCGCAGCACCTTCTCGTCGGGCAGCTCGGCGGGCGGCACCGGCCTGCTGACGTGGACCAGCTCCGCGTCCAGCAGATCCCCGACCAGGACGCGTACGACGCCGACCGGCAGATCGAGTTCGGCCGCCAGCTCGGCCACCGACAGCGGCTCCTGCCGGCACAGCGCGACGATCTCGACATGCTCGGGCGACAGCATCTGGTCGTCGACGGCCTCTTCCGTGCGGCTCTCGGCGATCACCAGCGCGATCAGATCGAGGCGCCCCTCCGCCGCCGTACGGGTGCGCCCGCGCGTCATGGCGTACGGCCGGACGACCGGACCCGCGTCGTCGTCGAACCAGCGCGCCGCCTCCCGGTCCCGCGCCGCCCGGCCGTCCTGCTCACTCATGCCGCAACCTCGCCGCGCCCGGCCCCGCACCCGCGGGGCGCGCGTCTGCGCACGAGGAACCGGCTACCCGCGCTCATGGCGTCACCCTCGTCGCTCTCAGGGGGTCAGGCCGGACCGGGGCGCGGTGCCCAGGTGCGTGCCCACGCGCTTGACCAGCAGCGTCATCTCGTACGCGATCAGCCCGACATCGGAGTCCGCATCGGCCAGTACGGCCAGGCAACTGCCGTCGCCGGCCGCGCTGACGAACAGGAACGCATCGTCCAGCTCGACCATGGTCTGCCGGACCTGGCCCGCGTCGAAGTGCCGGCCGACGCCCTTGGCCAGGCTGTGGAAGCCGGACGCGACCGCGGCCAGATGCTCGCCGTCCTCGCGGGTCAGGTCCTTGGACGCGCCGGTGGCCAGCCCGTCGCTGGAGAGGATGAGTGCCTTGCGGATGGATCCGACCCGCTCGACCAGTTCGTCCAGAAGCCAGTTCAGCTCGCCGGCTCCCTTCGCCGAGACCGGTGCGGTGGAAGCTGCTGCCTTCGGTGCGGTCATGGACCGTCCCCTCCCGATGTGGTTCCTGGTGGTGCTGTGCTGCCCGTGGTGGCGTCGCCGTCATGGTCAACGGTGTCACGGGCGTCCGGGCCTGTGCGGTCCGGGCCTGTGGTGTCCGCGGCCGGGTCCTCGTCCCGCGGTGGCGTGCCGGTCTCGCGTGGCTCCTCGCCGTTGTCGCGCCGGCCGCGCTGCCAGCCGCGCTGGAGCGACGCCATCCGGGCGCGTACCGCCTCGGCGTCCCGGTCGTCCGCGGCCGGCCCGCTGCCGCGTGCCTGGGCCGGCTCGGCGGCGTCGGCCTTGAGCTGGGGCGCGAGGCTGGCCTGCCGCACGCGGCGGGGCAGGCCGGTGGACGTGGTCGGCGCGGGCGTGTCCGGTCCCTCGGCGCGCTGCGGGGTGCCGGGCGCCGGGTCCTGGGGCGCGCCGGACGACGACGGCCGGTCCGCGGCACGCCCGGAGCCTTCGGGGCCGGGACGTTCGGAGCCCTCGGGGGCCGGGCGTTCGGCGTCCCGCCTGCGCTGGGCGTCGCGGTCGTCGACCGTTCGGCCGTGGTCGGAGACCAGCACCGGCGGGCGGCGGCGGCGCGGCAGCGGGGCCGGTCCGCCGGGCGCCTGGTCCCGGGTCTGCTGGTGCTGCTCGCCCTCCGGAGCGGGCGGCACGGGGGCGATTGCGCGCTTGGCCGGGGACGGTCCGGCCGGTGCGGCGGGGCCCTTCGGGTCGCGGCCGCGCTCCCGCTTCCGGAAGGGGCCGTCCGGCTCGTCGGGGCCCAGCTCGTCCGGGCCGAGCGGCGCCTCGAGTTCGACCGGCCCGTCGATGACGGCCGGGTCCCGCTCGCGCTCGGGCCGCGGCACCGGCAGCTGCGCCAGCGCGGCCAACTTGCCCGCCGCGTGCTCCAGTTCGTTGCCGACGGGACCGCCGGTGGCCGGCTCCTCGTCGTCCCGGCCGCCGTCGGCGGTCTCGGTGAGAAGCGTCCCGGGGAGGAAGACCACCGCGGTGGTGCCGCCGTACGGCGAGGGCTGGAGGGAGACCCGGACGTTCTGCCGCTGGGCGAGCCGGCTGACCACGAACAGCCCGAGCCGGTCGGTGTCGGACAGCTCGAACTCGGGGGTCTCGGCGAGCCGGAGATTGGCCTCCAGCAGCAGGTCGGGCGTCATGCCCAGGCCACGGTCGTGGATCTCCAGGGTGTAGCCGTTGGCGACCCGCTCGCCCAGCACCTGGACGGCGGTGTGCGGCGGGGAGAAGACCGTGGCGTTCTCCAGGAGTTCGGCGATCAGGTGCGTGAGGTCGGACACCGCGGGGCCGTCCACCGCGAGCCGCGGCATACGGCGCACCTCGATCCGCTCGTAGTCCTCCACCTCGGCGACCGCCGCGCGCACCACGTCCATCAGCTGGATCGGCTTGCGCCACTGCCGGGAGGGGGCCGCGCCGGAGAGGATGACCAGGCCCTCGGCATGCCGGCGCATACGGGTGGTCAGATGGTCGATGCGGAAGAGGTCGGCGAGCTCGTCGGTGTCCTCGGTGCGCCGCTCCATGGCGTCCAGGAGGGTCAGCTGGCGGTGCAGCAGGACCTGGCTGCGGCGGGCGAGGTTGACGAACACCTCGGAGACCCCGCGACGCATCTCGGACTGCTTGACCGCGGCCTCGATCGCGGCCCGCTGGAGGGTGTTGAGCGCCTGGCCGACCTGGCCGGTCTCGTCCTGGCCGAAGACGAGCCGGGGCGCCTCGGTCTCCACATCGATCTGTTCGCCCGCCGCCAGCCGCCGCATGACGCTCGGCAGCCGGACGCCGGAGACGTCATGGGCGGCCTTGCGCAGTCGGATGAGGTCGCGCACGTGGCGGCGGCCGATCCGGAACGAGACGACGATCGAGACCAGCACCGCGACGAAGCCGAGGACACCGGCGATGGCCGCCTTGAGCAGGATGTTGGTGGCGACCGGGGCGACCCGCTCCTGGTAGCGGTCACCGGCGGCCTTGCCCATCCGCTGGAGGTCGCCGAGGACCTTCTTCGCCGCGGTGTTCCAGCGCTCGGCGTTGACCGTCTCCGGTCCGCCCTGGGCGCCGGCGGCGATCACCCGGTCCTCGTAGGACGTCAGCTCGCGGGCCGGTGCGGAGCGCCAGTAGTCCTGGTAGAGGCCACGGTCCTTCGCGGGCAGCATGGGGAGGCTGGTTTCGTAGAGGACCCGGCGCTCGGCGACCCGGTCGGACAGCGCCCGCAGATCGCGCTTGCTCATGCTGCCGGAGGCGAGCACCGCGGACATCAGGGCGTCCTCGCGGGCGACGGCCTCCCGGGCGCGGGTGACGATGACCAGCGCCCGGCCCTGCTTGTCCATCTCCACGTTCTCCAGGGCGTGGAGCGCGGCGAGGAAGTCATAGCTGGGGTCGACGAGGGAGTTGTAGCCCTCCAGGGCCTCGTCGCGGGAGACGGTGTTGTCCTCGACCTGGGCGCGCAGCGAGCCGAGTCCGGACAGGCCCTTGAGGATGCCGCGCATCCGGTTGCCGGTTTCACCGGTGAGGTCCTCGCGGATGTCGCGGGTGCCGGCGTCGGTGCGGAGCCGGGTGACGGCCTCGTCGGTGGCCCGGGACCGTGCCCGCAGCTCGCCGAGCGCGTTGGCGCCGCGCCGGTCGGCGAGGTACAGCAGGCTCTGCCGGCGCTCGCGTTGCAGCGCCTGGACGACGTCCTCGACCGGATACCCCAGCTTCTGTACGACGTTGCCGACGTCCAGCAGCTGGTCGGCCTCCCGCCCGGTGAGGTAGGTCGTGAACGCCCACATGGACGTCAGGGACACCAACGGTACGAGCAGCAACGCCACGATCTTCCGGCGGACCGACTTCCCGCGAAAGCGCATGGCCTCCCCTACGTCAACCCCGGCGCACGGGGGTGGTGTTCCGTCAACAAACGGCGCGAGCCTACTACTCTCGGGTGACCGAGCCGAAGGGCTCTTCGGAGGTCGGGACGGGTGCGGGGGAGAAATCGTCAGGAGTTGTCCGGTGATTCCCGGACAACCCGCCCGAGTTTCCGGGACCGGCCGATGCCATCGGTGTCCGGCGGCAAGCCGGTCGGTTGGCCGGTTTTGCTCTACCCCCGGGGGAACCCCGCGCGCGCTCGGTACGTGACCATGGGAAAGGACGGGGTACGGCACCAGGGGCGTGTACCGGTGAAATCCGGGCAGCCACCAAGGAGCCGGACACGCGGGGAGAGTGCGGGGAGAGTGACGCGGTCATGGACACCGGCAGACAGTCTTTGTGGCAGGAGGAACCGGCGGCCCGGCCCCGGATGGCGGAGCCGGTGCGCACCGCCGCCGTGCGTGCCGTCATCATCGTGGCGCTCACGCTGATCCAGGCCATGGTGGCGTTCCTGAGCACGATGGCGGGCTCCTGGCTCGCGTTTCCCGCGGTGCTCAGCACGGTCGCCAGCACGGTGGTCGCCACCTGGGGCGTGCTGGATGTCTGGGTGACCCGCCAGGTGTGGGTGCAGCGCAACGGGGTGCGGTCACAGCCGAGCAGTACGGCCCGGGAGCTGCGCCGTGAGCGGCGCCGGGCCCGGCGGCAGCAGCGCCTGGAGTCCCGGGAGGCTTCGTCGGGGGTCGACCGCGCGGCCGCGTGACCGACCGGTTTTTACGCCACCGCCTCTTCCCGCACGGCGGGGCGCACATGAATGATGCCGTCCAGGACGTCGACCTGGTGCGTGCGCACCGGCCGGCGGGCGGGCAGACAGGCCGGGGCGCCGGTGCGCAGGTCGAACAGCGCCGCATGCAGCGGGCATTCGACGAAGCAGCCCTCGACCCAGCCTTCGGAGAGCGAGGCGTCCTGGTGGCTACAGGTGTCATCGACGGCGTAGTAGCCGCCCTCGGCGTGGAAGACGGCGATGGCCGGTGTGGCGTCGTCGATCTCGATCCGGACGGACTCGCCCTCGGGCAGGTCCTCGATACGGCAGACGGGAATCATCTGGCCCCCCTCTCGCTGATCGGTATCATGTGTTCTGAATAACGCATCGCAAAGCGCGATGCGCAACAGAATCCAAGCCGGGGAGCGGGCCGTCAAGGGCTTCCCGTCAGATGCCTTCAGACGTGCCCCGCGGGGCCACCGGGTGGTGACACAAAGACCCATGTCGAACACTTCCGATACGGCAGACGACCGGTCCGAGGAACGGCGCGGCGGGGCGGGATCCGTCCAGTCCGTGGACCGCGCGGTGAGCGTGCTGGAGATCCTGGCCAAGCTGGGCGAGGCCGGGGTGACCGAGATCAGCGAGGAGTTGGGCGTCCACAAGTCGACCGCGTTCCGGATCCTCGGGGTGCTGGAGAACCGCGGGCTGGTGGAGCAGGAGAGGGAGCGCGGGAAGTACTACCTGGGCGCCGGGGTGCTGCGGCTGGCGGGCGCCGCGGCGATCCGGCTGGACATCTCCCAGGAGGGCCAGCCGGTGTGCCGGGCGCTCGCCGAGGACACCGGGGAGACCGCCAACATCGCGGTACTGGACGGCGATGCCGCGGTCAACATCATGCAGGCCAGGGGCTCCGCGGCGGTCACCGCGTACAACTGGCTGGGCCGCCGGACCCCGCTGCACGCCACCGCCAGCGGCAAGGTCCTGCTGGCGTATCTGCCGGCCCCGCGCCGGGAGACCCTGGTGACCCGCAAGCTGCCGCGGTTCACCGAGCACACCCTGACCACGGCGGCCGGTCTGCGCGAGCAGCTGACCGCGGCGCTGGAGGACGGATTCGCCTGCACCAGCGAGGAGTTGGAGATCGGCCTGAACGCGGTGGCGGCGCCGGTGCGGGCCCACGACGGCGCGGTGATCGGCGCGATCGGCCTCTCGGGACCGGCGTACCGGATGGAGCGTCAGCTGCTGCCGGAGCTCGCGGAGCGGGCCGCGAAGGCGGCCGCCGACCTCTCCCGCCGGATGGGGTACCCGGGTTGAGCGGGTAGCGGAAAATCCCCCTTGACGTATCCCTGGCGGACTTCCAGCATGTCTCCTATAGCGCAACCAAGCGCACTATAGGCAACACGGCGACGGAGGCGGAGCGTCCTCCACCACCGTTCCCGTTCTCAGCACAGCGCACCACTCCAACCCCTCACCGGCATCCGTGCCACCTCACGCGTGCTACCCGCCCTGCCGCCGCCGCAGGCGCTGTTTTAGGAGTGAGACATGCCGCACGAAGCCCGCGCCGTCGTCGCCCTCAAGAAGGGCGCCCCCGTCGAGGTGCTGCCGATCCTCGTGCCCGACCCCGGTCCGGGCGAAGTGCTCGTGACCGTCCAGGCCAGCGGGGTGTGCCACACCGATCTGCACTATCGCGACGGCGCGATCGGCGATGACTTCCCCTATCTGCTCGGCCACGAGGCGGCCGGTGTCATCGAGGCCGTCGGCGCCGGCGTCACCGAACTCGCGCCCGGCGACTACGTGGTGCTCGCCTGGCGGGCGCCCTGCGGACAGTGCCGCGCCTGCCGTCGCGCCCGCCCCTGGTACTGCTTCGCCTCCCGCAACGCCGACCGGCCCATGACCCTGCTGGACGGCACGGAGCTGACCGCGGCCCTGGGCATCGGCGCCTTCGCCGAGAAGACGCTGGTCGCCGCGGGGCAGGCGGTGAAGGTCGATCCCTCGGCGCGCCCGGAGGCCGCGGGGCTGATCGGCTGCGGGGTGATGGCCGGGTACGGCGCGGCGGTGCACACCGGCGGTGTGGGCAGCGGGGACACGGTCGCGGTCATCGGCTGCGGCGGCGTCGGCAACGCCGCCATCGCGGGCGCCTCCCGGGCCGGAGCGCGGCGTGTCATCGCCGTGGACCTCGACGACGGCAAGCTGGACGCCGCCGAGCGGTTCGGCGCCACCGACACCGTCAACTCCCGTGGGACGGACCCGGTCGAGGCGGTCCGGGCGCTCACCGGCGGGCACGGCGCCGATGTGGTGATCGACGCGGTGGGCCGCCCGGAGACCTACCGGCAGGCGTTCTACATGCGCGACCTGGCCGGCACCCTGGTCCAGGTCGGCGTGCCCGAGCCGGACATGCGGATCGAGCTGCCGCTCATCGATCTCTTCTCGCGCGGCGGCGCACTGAAGTCGTCCTGGTACGGCGACTGTCTGCCCAGCCGCGACTTCCCGGTACTGATCGATCTGTTCCTGAGCGGCAAGCTCGATCTGGAACGGTTCATCAGCGAGACCATCGGCCTCGACGACGTCGAACCGGCCTTCGCCAAGATGCAGCGCGGGGAGGTCCTGCGGTCGGTGGTCGTGGTCTGACCGCCCGCAGGACCTCGCCGCCGGTCACCCGCCGGCCGGGTCCGCCGGCTCCTCGGGGGCCGGGTCCTCCGGACGGCGGTACATCCGCGTCGCCGTGATCTGCCCGTGCACCGCCTCGCCGGACGGGTCCGGCTGCGGCAGGCCCGGCCGCAGATGCTCCTCGACGCTGATGTACTTCAGCCCGGCCCGCAGATCCGCGTCATTACGCAGCCGGATGACCAGCGGGAACTCCGCGAGCGCGGTGGTGTCGAACAGACCGGTGGTGTACAGCAGCTGGACGCCCAGCGCATCGGCGACGGCGCGCTGGAGCTCCAGGAGATAGGTCGCGTTGGCGCGGCCGATGGGGTTGTCCAGGAACAGCGTGCCGGCGTGCCGCTGCTTGTCGCGGCCCCGGTCGTTGCTGCGCAGCGCCGCCATCGTGCAGTACAGCGCGATGGCGGCGGTCAGCAGCTGGCCGCCGGAGAAGACATCGCCCATCTGCCCGACCGGCACCCGCTCGGCGCGCAGCACCGCGTCCGGCTTGAGGATCTCCACGGCCACCCCGCGCGGCTGGAGCGCCGCACTGACCCCGCGCAGCAGCAGGGACATCCCGTCCCGCCGCAGATCGCTGTTCTTCTTCACGGCCGCGCGGGTCGCCTCGTCGATCACCTCGCCGAGCCGCTCGGTGAGCGTGGCCTGGTCGGGGTCCTCGAACCGGATCCGCAGGAACTCCTGCCCGGACCACTCCCCCAGCCCCTCGGGCAGCCGCGACAGCCGCTGGGCGGAGCGCAGCGTCGTCAGCGACGACTCGACCAGACCGCGCAGCCGGTCGACGATGGAGTCGCGGTTGCGCTCCAGCTGCTCCAGCTCGTCGGTGAGCACCCGCAGCCGGGGCGCGAACGCCTCCGCCCACTTGGCGGCGTGATCCGGGAGGGCCGAGGCGGGCAGCTCGCGGATCTGCTGCCGGGCGGGGGTGCGGACCTGTTCGTAGCGGGTGGAGTTGGCGTGCCGTACGAGGATGTCGCTCGCCTCGCGCACCGCGGACTCGGCGGTGGACAGATCGGCGGCACAGCCGCGCAGCGAGCGGCGGGACTCGGCGGCGGCCTGCCGGGCGTCCGCCAGCTGTCCGGCGTACGCCTCGATCCGCCCGTCCGCCGGGTCCTCGGCGTCCTGGTGGTCACGGAGCAGATCGCGCAGCAGAGCGGCGGTCTCGTCGAAGCCGCCCGCCGCGTCCTCGGCGGCGCGGTGGCCGCGCAGCAGCTCCTCGTGCCGGTCCCGGGCGGCCGTCAACGCCTCGGTGGCGGTGGCCAGTTCGCCCGCCGCGGTGCGCAGCAGCTCCTTGGCGCGGTCGGCGTCCGCGGGCACCAGCTCCTCGGGCAGCTCGGTGTGCGCCTCGCCGTCCGTGGGGGCGAGGCGCTCGGCCTCACCGCGCAGCCGGCCGAGCTGCTCACTGGCGGCCGAGGCGCGGGTCTCCAGCATGTGCACCAGCGACTCGGCGCGGGCCGCGGCGGCCTGCCGGGACGGGCCGTCGGCGGCGTCCGGGCTCTCCAGGAGCGCCTCGGCGCGGGTGCGGACCTTGTTGGTGAGGCGGTTCAGCTCCGCCAGGGCGGCGCTCTCGTCGCCCTCGGCACGGGCCTGTTCGGCACGCAGATCGGCACCGACGCCGACCTTCTCGTAGAGCTGGGAGGCGGCGCGGTACGCCTCGCGCAGCGCGGGCAGCGACGCGCTCGCCCCCTCGGGGGCCTCCCCCAGGTCGTCCGGGACACCCGCGATCTCGGCGCGCTCGGCGCGCAGCGCGCGGGCGGTACGACGGGCGTCGTCGGCGGCGCGCTGGGCGGCCCGGCGGTCCTCGTCGGCGGCCCGCGCCCGGTCCACGCACTCCTCGGCGCGGGCCTCGAACTCGGCCGCCTCGTCGGCGAGTTCCCGCATCCGGGACTGCCAGGAGGCGCGCTCGCGCAGCCGGTGGGCGAGCCCGGCCAGCAGATCGGCGGCGCGGCGGGCACGCTGCGCCGCCTCCTGGCGCTCGTCGCGCACCCGGGTGGCCTCGGCCGCGGCCTCATCGGTCTCGGCGCGCGCCGCACGGGCCTCGGCCAGCTCCGCGGCGGCCTCCTCGGCGGCGGTCCGGGTTTCCTGCGCGGCGGTGGCCAGTTCACCGAGGCGGCCGGCCGGGCAGCCCGTACGCCACGAGCCGAGCCGGGCGGCCAGCGCACGGTCCCCGGCGAGCCGGGCGGCCAGCGCCCGGATCTCCTCGTCGCGCTCTATGGCGCGCGCCCGCAGCGCCTGGCGCTCCTCGTCGGCGGCGGATTCGTCGTGCATCGCCGGGTTCGGCGGGACGAGGAAGACGCCGGTGTCCCGCGCGTCGGGCGCGGGGGTGGGCGCGAGCAGCGCGGCGGCGGTGCCGACCGCGACGGCCGAGCGGGGCAGCAGCGCGGCCTGCGCGAGCACCTCGCGGGCCCGCGCATGGGTCTCCGGGTCCGTGATGATCACGCCGTCGACCAGCTCGGGGCGGGCGGCCAGCACCCGGGTGTGGTCGGCCGGGTCGACGGACTGGGCGAGATAGCGCCAGCCCGGCAGCGCGGGAACGCCGTGCTCGCCGAGGTACTCCACGGCGGCCAGCACATCGGGCCCCGGCGGCAGCAGACCGCCGTCGCCCAGCGCGCCGAGGATCCGCGCATCGTCGGCGGCGGCCGTACGCAGGTCGAACAGCTGCCGTTCGGCGCCGGCGACGCCCTCCTCCAGCAGCTCGCGGAGCTCGTCGGCGTTGCGGTCCAGCTCCTCGGCGGTCAGCGGGCCCGCGGTGGGACGGCGCGCGGCGCCCGGTTCCGTGCCGGACGCTGCCGTACGGGGGCCGGGCACGGACTTGGCCTCGGACTGCGGGAGGCCGAGGAGGTCGGCGAGCCGCTGCTCGGCGCCGATGGACTCGGCGGCCCGGCGCTCGGCCTCGTAGGCGCGCTCGGCGGCCTCGGCGGCGTCCTCGGCGCGGGCCGCCGCCAGCTCCGCGGTGGAGTGCCGGGCGGTGGCCGCACGGGCCCGGTCGGTGGCCTGCCGGGCGGTTTCACGGGCCGAGTCCCATGCCTCGACGGCGGTCTTCTCGGCGTCCGAGGCGGCGAGCGCGGCGCGGGCCGGGTCGGCGTCGGGGGCGCTGTCGTCCAGCCAGCCGGCCCGTACGGCCTCGGCGGTCTCCTCGGCGACCTCGGCGAGCCGCTGCTTGAGGTGCTCGGCCTCACTGCGGGCGCGCTGGGCGTGGGTGGCGGCGGAGGTGGCGTCGCGGTGCGCCGACTCGCCGGCCTCCTGGAGGGCGGCGGAGCGTTCCTCCTCCTCATTGGCGATCCGCTCCCCGGCCTCGGCCGCCGTGTGCAGGGCGCGGACCAGGTCGGCGGCGGCGGTGGCACGGGCGGCGAGCGCGGGCGCGGCGTCCCGCTCGGCCTCGCGGATGGCGGCGGCGACCCGGGCGGAGCGGTCCGCGGCGGCGCGGTGCCGCAGTGCGGTCTCGGCGGCCTGCCAGGCGCTGTGCAGCGTACGGGCGTCGTTGAGCTCCCGGCGCTGGGCGGCGGCGCCCTTCTCCGCGGCGGCCAGCGCCAGCGAGGCGTGCCGGTAGGCGAGTTCGGCGGAGACCAGCGAGCGGCGCTCGCGTACCCGCTCGGCGTCGGTCACGCGGTGCGCCGCGGCGTCGACCTGCTCGGCGAGTTCGGCGGCGCGGCCGCGCTCCTCGGTGCCCCGGGCGTGCAGCCGCTGGGCGAGGCCGCGGGTGCGGCGCTCGGCTCCGGCGTGCACCTCGCGGGCGCGTTCACGCTGCTCGGCGGCGTCGGCGATGCGCGAGAGCAGATCGAGGGAGCCGGCCGTGAAGTCGCGTTCGGCGGTGAGTTCGGCGCGCCGGCCGAGCTTGTGGGCGAAGCCGTGCACCAGGTCGGCGAGGCCGTCGGTGTCGCGGGTGTCCGTGACGGCGCGCAGCAGCAGGTCGGTGAAGTCCGAGTCGTTCTTGACCGCGAAGAGGCCGGCCGCCTCACCCTCGTCGGCGTTCATCTCCCGCTGGTAGCGGAAGAGCTCCGGGTCCAGGCCCAGCTCGCCGAGGTGCTCGTTCCAGCGCTCGTGGATCTCTTCCCAGACGACATCCAGATTGGGGTAGTTCTTCCCGGCCTCGGTGAGGATGTCGCGGAAGCCCTTCATCGTCCGGCGGCGGCCCTGCGCGCCGGAGCTGCCCTCGCCGCTCTCCTGGCGGGGGCGGACAACCGTGGCCTCGGCGACCGGGAGGGAGTCCAGGCTCATACCGGGGCCGGGCCGGAAGCTGTACCACGCCTCGGCGAACTTCCGGGGGTCGTTGGAGACCTGCCGGCCGCGCCACTCGCTGACCTTGCCGACGACCACGCTCTCGCCGGTGAGGACGTGCTGCCACTCCAGGGCGACATGGCCGCAGTCGTCGGCGAGCAGGAACTTGCGCAGCACGCCGGAGCTGGCGCCGCCGAGGGTGTTGCGGTGGCCGGGCAGCATCACCGAGAAGATCAGCTTGAGCAGGACGGACTTGCCGCCGCCGTTCTCCAGGAAGAGCACACCCGCGGGCGCCGGACGGCGCGGCGGGCCGACCGGTTCGTCCTCGAAGAAGTCCGCCTGGGCCGGGGCCGGTTGGGGTACGGGCGCACCGACTCCGCGCAGGTCCATGACGGTGTTGGCATAGCGCGCACCGGCGGGCCCGATGGAGTAGAGGCGGACCCGGGACAGCTCGTACATGGCGGACTCTCGTTGTCGTGGTCGGGAGGGGCGGGGAGGGCGGGGGGCGGGGGGCGGTCAAGTCGGGCGGATCGCCACGCAGCAGCGCGGCCGTCGCCGCGCACCCGCGCACTAAGCCACTCGCCCTTAGGTCGACCGTGCCGGGGA
>NZ_JBHXFI010000047.1:35209-60323 GCF_042724075.1 Streptomyces sp. NPDC127097
CCCGCGCCAACTCCCCCGTGGGGGAGGGGGCGGGGGTGGGTTCGGGGGTGGGGGGGAGCCTCGGTCGTGTGACGGTCGGGTCGGAATGATCACCAGGCGGTCGGAACGGCCGCCGGGGCATCAGCAGTCGAATGCCCCCTCAGCCCGAGTGGAAGGGCAGTCCGGCGTCCGCGACCAGGGCGAGGTCGTCGGTGTCCTCGCCCGGCAGCAGGGCGGCGCTGCCGTCGGTGACGGGGACGATGCCCAGCTCCAGGAGTTCGGCCATGGCGGCGCTGCCGGCCATGTCGCGGACCTGGAGCTGATAACGGGCGGTGGTGCGGTAGGCGCCGCCGGCGTCGTCACCGGTGCGCTGGAGGAAGCCGGAGTCGACGAGGAAGGTGACGGCCTTGGCGATGATGCCGGTGGTCGAGCCGGCGAGCCGGCGGGCGTCCTTGGTGGCGCCGGTCGCGCTGCGCCGGGAGTAGATGCGCCAGGCGGACTCCAGGCCGGGGGCGTCGGTGGCCGGGTCGGTGTTCTCGCCTTCCTGCTCGGCGCGCTCCTCCAGCCGGCGGCACGCCTGCCGGACGAAGGCATCGACGCCGTTGACCGTGATCCGGCCGATGTAGCCGTCGTCGGCCAGGTCCTCGGGACGCGGGAAGGCCAGCGCGGCGACGGCCAGATGGGCCAGGCCGTGCAGGAAGCGGTCGGCGGAGTCGGCGGAGGCACGGCGGGCGTAGTCACCCATCCGTACGGCGAAGACGGAGTCCTCGTCGGCGGTGACGGCCATCCCGGCGCGGGTGGACACCTCCAGGACGACCAGGCCGAGGCCGGTGGCGACGGCGTCGGCGAGCCGGGCGAAGGCGGGGTCGTCCCGATAGCGGCGCAGGAGTTCGCTGTATTCGGCGTCGCGTGCGGGCAGCAGCTTCGGCTGGAGGCCGAACGAGACCAGCCGGGCCGCGTCGGCGGCATCGGCGGGGGTCAGGGCGTGGGAGCTCGGCTGTTCCTGGCGGTCCCCCCGTTCGGCCGAAGGCGGGAACGGGGAGGGAGCCGAGGACGTGGATGGGGGTCCCCCCTGCTCGAGCGGAGCCGAGAGCTTGGATGGGGGTCCCGCCGCGCCCGTATCGGCGTCGGCGGTGGGCGCACCCCAGCCCGGCTCACCGGCCCCGGACGCCGGGTCCGGCTGCGGCGTCTCGTCGTACTGGGTCACGGAACAAGCTCCTTGCGAGGGACGGTCGGGGACATCTCGGGCCGGTACGACGGCGGACGGCCACCCGGCGCGCCACGGCCCCGCCGGTCCGGCCACGCCCCGCCGTTCACCGACCGCTCGTCCTGGGCGCGGGGCATCAGGCCACCTCCGAGCGGTCCGCGGCCATTCCGGCGGAGTCCAGCAGCGCCGTGCCGACGATGAGGTCGGCGCCGCCGAACTCGGGGTCCATCAGCTCCGTGCCGTCGTCGACGGCGAACAGCAGCTGCTGCTCGCCCTGGCGGTAGGCCGTGCCGACCGGCGGGCTGGCGGCGTGTACGGCCAGCAGGGCGACGAGGTAGGGGAGTTCGGGGTCGCTGCGGCGCGCCTCGGCGAGCAGGCCGGAGAGCCTGCGGGGCGCGTCGGCGGGCAGGTCGAGCAGCGCCATCGCAGCGTCGAGCTGGGCCTCGCTGAAGCGGCTGTCGTCGGGGGTGGCCACCAGGTCGGGCTCGGGCATCTCGGCGCCGAGGTGCTCCCGCTCCATGGGCGGGGTGAGCAGCATCTCGACGAGGTCCCCTATGCGCGCGGCCGACGGGGTGCGCAGCCCCGTGCCCTTGGCGAAGAAGGCGTCGGTGACGCGGATGGCCTGCTCGGCGGGGAGCGGCAGCAGAGGGGCGACCAACTGGCCGTAGAGGTCGAGTCCGGCGCGGGCGACGGGGGTGGCGAATGCCTGCCGGTCCTGCTCGGCGCGGAACAGCGGCCCGGCCTCCAGCAGCCGGGACTGGAGCTGGGTGTGGCGGCGGATGCAGTCCTTGACGATGTCGACGAGCTCGGCGGCCCGCCGCTTGTGCTCGGGCTCCTCGGTCTCGTCCCGGGCCTTGCGGATGTTCGTCAGGATGGCGTTCTCGTGGCGGTAGCGGTCCGCGACGTGGTCCAGCGCCTCGGTGATCATGTCGGGGACGGTCTCCAGCCAGTCCACGGCGCGGACGTTGCGGCGGGTGGCGTCCAGGGTCCTGCGGAGCGTCTCCGCATACTGCACGGTGCGGTAGCGGGCCTGTTCGGCGGCGAGCTGGGCGTCGGCCAGCCGGCCGCGGTTGATCAGCACCTCCAGCTTGACCTCGGCGGCGATCTGGGCGCTGGTGACGTCCGTGTCGAGCGCGCCGACCAGGACGTTGACCGCTTCGTCGGTCGCCCGGAGGTAGACGCTGCCACCGCCGCCGGGCACCTCCTCGATGAGCTTGAAGTCGTAGTCGCGGCGGACGTACTCGCCCTCGGTGTTGAAGGTGCCGTAGACGGCGCGGAAGCCGCGGTCCACGCTGCCGACGTTGATCAGGTTCTCCAGCACCCAGCGGGCGACCCGTTCATGCTCGCCCGTAGGACGGCGGGGGGCTTGGGCGGCGACCCGGGGGAGCACCTTCGCCACTATTTCCTCGTGGTCGGCGCCGGTGTCGAAGTCCATGTTGAGGGTGACGAGGTCGATGACGGCCAGCGCCACCTCCGCCATGGCGTAGACGCCGTACTCGCCCGCGAGGTTGGCCTTGCGCACATCGAGATCGTGCAGCGGCGCGGTGCATGCCAGGGCACGCAGCCGACGGGCCAGGCCCTCGTCGGCGGCCGGGCCCGGCGCAGGCCGGTGAGGGCCGTTGAGCTGGGGCGCAGCAGTCCCCGGGGCGGAAAAAGTCACGTCGCACAGAGTAGGCGCTCGCACTGACAACGGACGAAACGGCGCGGATCCGTTCATGGGTGGAACCGCAGGCGGATCCGTTGACGGACCGCTCGCGGACCGCTCACGGACCGACGCGACAGTCTACGGCGTGCCCCGCGAGGGCCGGCCGCCAGGTCCCGTGAGCGCCGGTGCCGGTCTCAGTGGGTGGCCCCGCCGGCGACGCGGATGTCGGTGCGGGTGCGCGCGGCGGTGAGGGCGATCTCGTGCAGGGCCCGGGTGACGGCCGCGGACGGGAGGGACGGCTGGGTGCGGTCGACGACCTGCTCCGGTGCGTAGGGGACGTGCACGAATCCGCCGCGTACACCGGGCAGTTCGGTGGCGATGAGGTGGGCGAGGCCGTAGAAGACGTGGTTGCACACGAAGGTGCCCGCGGTGTTGGAGACGGAGGCGGGGAGTCCGGCGGCGCGGACGGCCGCCACACATGCCTTGATCGGCAGGGTGGAGAAGTACGCGGCGGGGCCGCCGGGCACGATCGCCTCGTCGATCGGTTCGGCACCCGAGGCATCGGGGATCCGGGCGTCGTCGACGTTGACGGCGAGGCGTTCGACGGTGATGTCGGGCCGGCCGCCCGCCTGGCCGACGCACACCACTATCTCGGGCCGGGCCTCCTCGATCGCGGCCCGCAGCACCGCGATCGAGGCTCCGTAGACGCAGGGCAGTTCGACGGCGGACGCCTCGATGCCGGTGGGCGGTTCGGCCGCGGCGGCGCGGACGGCCTGCCAGGAGGGGTTGAGGGATTCGCCCTCGAAGGGGGCGAATCCGGTCAGCAGTACCCGGGTCATACGGTCATCCTTGGTGCGACGGGTGGAGCGGGGACGGAGCGGACCAGGTCCCCGGGGCACCGCCCGGCGGAGCGGCGGTACCCCGGGGACCTGCTCAGAAGGCGAACAGCGCCATGATCACGATGTTGCAGCCGAGCAGCACACCCGCGGTGGGCAGCTGCGCCTTGATGGGCCCGTACTGGTCCTTCAGTTCCAGCAGCGCCGCCGGGACGATATTGAAGTTGGCGGCCATGGGGGTCACGAGGGTGCCGCAGAATCCGGCGAGCATGCCGATGGCCAGTACGGCGGGGGCGTTGCCGTCGAAGTGCCCGACCAGGACGGGCCAGCCGACGGCCGCGGTCATCACGGGGAACGCGGCGAAGGCGTTGCCCATGATCATGGTGAAGGCGAACATGCCCACGCAGTAGACGACGACCGCGATGTAGAGCGAGTCCTTGGGCAGGATGGAGGTGGTGAGCTTGCCGACCTGGTCGCCGACGCCGGAGACCTGGAAGATGGCGCCCAGTGTGGCCAGCATCTGCGGCAGCAGCATGGCCCAGCCCATCGCCTCCAGCATGGAACGGCCGGACTGCACGGGCACCGAGATCCGCTTCTCCCGGAGGATGATCATGCCGACGACGAGCGCGACGACGGCGCCGATACCGAGGCCCAGGATGGTCTCGCTGCCCTCTTCTAGGACCGGCCGGCCCCCGAAGGACAGGTGCTTGACGCCGATGGCGCAGGCCATGGCGACGACCGGGATGGTGAGCGCCGGGACGAACAGCCGGTTGCCGAGCTTGGCGGCGCTCGCGACGCGCTGCTCGGTGGAGGTGGTGCGCGGGGTGCCGCGTCCGGTGAAGCCGAAGCCGGCCAGACAGGCCATGGCCAGTACCGCGACGCCCAGGGGCTCGGCCGGTGCCTGCTTGGTGACGACCCAGCTGCTGTAGATGAAGCCGGCGCCGATCAGGCCCCAGAAGGTGCCGGTGCCGAAGCGCTTGGGGTTGCTGCGGTCGGCGACCATCTGGGCGGCCATCACCAGGAAGCTGAGGCCCACCAGCCAGTAGAACCACTCTGCCTTGATCACTTGGTGGCCTCCACTACGGCGGTGTCCTGGACGTGGGCGGTGAGCAGTTCGCGTTCCAACTGGCGGTCCAGGCGCAGCAGTCGCCAGCCGTGGACCACGAAGGCGCACACCGCGGTCGGGATCGCCCACAGGGCGAGCTGAAGCGGTTCGAGGTGGGTGCCGTAGGTGGTGTTGACGAAGCCGGTGATCAGCAGGATCGAGCCGACGGCGAGGAAGACGTCCTCCCCGAAGAAGAGGCCGACGTTGTCCGCGCTGGCGGAGAACGACCGGACCTTCTCCCGTGTCCGGTGCGGGAGTTGGCCGTATTTGCGCTCGGCCGCGCCCTCGGCCATCGGGACGGCGAGGGGGCGGACGGTCTGGGCGTGGCCGAAGACGTTGGTCAGTCCGACCGCCGCACCGATCTGCCGCAGACCGAGGTAGAGCGCGAGGAAGCGGCCCGTGGTGAGCCTGGCGAACCGGGCGATGAGGTTGCGGGCCTGCTCCTGGAGGCCGTAGCGCTCCAGGAGTCCGATGACCGGGAGGGTGATCGCGAAGATCGTCACCGCCCGGCTGCCGGCGAAGCCGTTGCCGAACGCGGCGAGCACCTTGCCCGGTGACAGCCCTCCGAGGAGGCCGGTCGCGATGCCGGCCACTCCTACGACCAGCAGGGGATTGCGCTTCGTGGCGAAGCCGATCACGACCACGAGCACGCCGAGGAGCACGATCATGGATCCGCCTTCCGCGTACGGGGACCCCACAGGGCCCGTGAGGAGATGAACAGATTGCAGCGGAGGCTAGGCGATTGTTCAACGATCCGACAAGGGTTGTGCAGCAACGGATCTGCGGCGCTCCCCGGAGCGGACCTCAGGGGCGGCTTCCCCGCCGCTCACCCCTCCGCGATGCGCTGTGCGTACGCCCCCGACAGCTGGCTGCGCGAATCCTCCAGATAGGACCGCAGCAGCCGCTCGGCCTCGGCGGCGTCGCCCGCCTGGAGCGCCTCGGCAATCTGTCGATTACGGGTCAAATAGGGCGCATGGAAGCGCCGGGGGTCGGCCATGACGTGGAAGACCAGCCGGAGTTCCGCGAGCACGCCCCGCATCAGCTCATCCGTACGCGGGCTGTCCGCCAGGGCCACGACCGCCTGGTGGAAGCGGATGTTGGCGGTCGAGAGCGCCTGCCATTCCCGGTCCGCCGAGGCGGTCTCGCCGGCCTGCACGGCGGCCTCGATCGCCGCCACGGCTTCGCTCACCCGGGCGTCGTACGGCCCCTGCCCCAGCCCCCGTACCGCCGCGCACTCCACGAGGATGCGCACCCGGTAGATGTCCTCCAGGTCCTCGACCGTCACCACCCGGACGAACACCCCGCGGTTGAGCTCGTGCACCAGCAGCCGCTCATGGGTCAGCAGCCGGAACGCCTCCCGCAGGGTGTTGCGCGAGACGCCCAGCGCACCGCCGATGCTCTCCTCCGAGAGCCGGGCGCCGGGCGGGAAGTAGCCCTCGGCGATCCGGTCGCGCAGGATGTCGGCGACCCGCTCGGCCGTACTGGAGCGGCCCAGCAGGGGGCGGTCCCGCTCCAGGCCCGCGACCTCGGTGAGCCGCCCCTGATCGTTCTTCGCCACTCCGCCGGCCATGCCGCTCCCCGCTCTCGCGCCGTACCGGGCGGCGGGTTCAGGCCGTCCCGGTGTCATGCAGCGAGAGTCAATCCCAGATGAGGGGACAAAACAACGCACCTTCGACCGGCATGCATCCACCTCTTGTCGGATCGTTGAACAATCCCTTACGTTGTCCCCGACCCCGGCCGGCCCCGAGCACCTCTGGAGCGGACGTACATGAGCGAGCGCGGCGAGGGAGTCATCAAAAGGTGCGCGCCTCGCGCATGCGGGGCCGAGCGAAGCGAGGATTCGGCATGAGCGAGCGGAGCGAGGGAGTCATCGACAGCATGGGCGTTCCTCCCGTCATCGACCTCAACGCCGACCTCGGTGAAGGCTTCGGCCGCTGGCAGCTCACCGACGACGAGGCGCTGCTCTCCGTCGTCACCAGCGCCAATGTCGCCTGCGGCTTCCACGCCGGCGACCCGGCCACGATGCGCCGGGTGTGCGAACTGGCCGCCGAGCGCGGTGTCGTCATCGGCGCCCAGGTCTCCTACCGCGACCTGGCCGGCTTCGGCCGCCGCGCGATGGACGTCCCGCCGGACGAGCTGGCCGCCGAAATCACCTACCAGATCGGCGCCTTGGAGGTCTTCGCACGCGCCGCCGGTGCCCGCGTCGGCTACGTCAAACCGCATGGTGCGCTCTACAACCGCTGTGTGCACGACGAGGAGCAGGCCCGCGCCGTCGTGGCCGGCATCCGCGCCGCGGGCGGCGGCCTGCCGGTGCTCGGACTGCCCGGCTCCCGGCTGCACGAAACCGCCGCACGAGCCCAACTCCCGGTCATCGGGGAGGCGTTCGCCGACCGTGCCTACACCCCCGAGGGCACCCTGGTACCGCGCCGGGAACCGGGCGCGGTGATCCACGACCCCGACGAGGTCGTCAAGCGCGCCCTCGGCATGGCCCGGGACCACGCCGTCACCGCCCGCGACGGCCGCCGCGTGGCCCTCACGGCCCGTTCGCTGTGTCTGCACGGCGACACCCCCGGGGCCGCGGACCTCGCCCGGCGCGTCCGGTCCGAGCTGACCGCGGCCGGCGTCCACATCCGGAGCTTCGTATGAGGCCGCTGCCGGTCGGTGAACACGGGCTGCTCATCGAGCTGGACAGCGCCGAGGAGGTCGAGGCGCTGCACGCCGAACTGCTGCGCCGGGCCGCCGACGGTGCGCTGCCGCCCCTGCGCGAGATCGTGCCGGCCGCCCGTACGGTGCTCCTCGACGGCCTGACCGACCCGCGTGGTCTCCTCGCCGAACTGGCCACCTGGGACATTCCGCCGCTCACCGCCGGCGACCGGCCCACGGTGGAGATCCCGGTCCGCTACGACGGCCCCGACCTCGCCGATGTCGCCGCCCTGTGGGGCGTGACCCCCGACGAGGTCGTACGGCGGCACTCCGCCACGGAGTTCCATGTCGCCTTCTGCGGTTTCGCACCGGGGTTCGGCTATCTGACCGGACTGCCCGAGCCGCTGCACGTACCCCGCCGGGACACGCCCCGCACCAAGGTCCCGGTCGGCTCGGTCGCCCTCGCCGGCCCGTACACCGGGGTCTATCCACGCTCCTCCCCCGGCGGCTGGCAGCTGATCGGCACCACCGACACCGTGCTGTGGGACCCGCGCCGCGAACCGGCGGCGCTGCTCTCCCCCGGCACCCGCGTCCGCTTCGTCCCGCAGGAGACCGCCCGATGACCGACCGCGCCTTCTCGGTCGTCCGGGCCGGTGCGCTCACCACCGTCCAGGACCTCGGCAGGCCCGGCCATGCTCACCTGGGGGTGCCGCGGGCCGGCGCCCTCGACGCACCCGCGCACCGGCTCGCCAACCGCCTGGTGGGCAACCCCGGATCCGCCGCCACCCTGGAGACCACGCTCACCGGCTGCGCCCTGCGGATGCGTACGGCCACCACCGTCGCCGTCACGGGCGCCCCCTGCCCGGTGACCGTCGACGGCCGCCCCGCCCCCTGGGGCGCCCCGGTCCGGGTGCCCGCGGGCGCCGTACTGGACGCGGGAGCCGCCACCCACGGGCTGCGCTCGTATCTCGCCTTCGCCGGGGGCGTCGACACCGAACCGGTGCTCGGCAGCCGCGCCGCCGATCTGCTCTCCGGCCTGGGCCCGGACCCGCTCAGCGACGGTGCGGTCCTCCCGCTGGGCGCCCCGCACGGCCCGCCGGCCCGCGCCGATGCCGTCCCGCACCCCGGTCCGGGGCCGGAACTCCTGCTGCCGTTCCTGCCCGGCCCGCGCGACGCCTGGTTCACCGAGGCCGGTCTGCGCACCCTCACCACCGGCCGCTTCCGGGTCTCCCCCGCCAGCAACCGCATCGGCCTGCGCACCGAAGGGCCGCCCTTGGAGCGCGCCCGCACCGGTGAACTCCCCAGCGAGGGCATGCCCCTGGGCGCCCTCCAGGTCCCGCCCGACGGCCTGCCGGTCCTCTTCCTCCACGACCACCCCACGACCGGCGGCTACCCGGTCATCGGTGTCGTCCCCGAGCGCTGTCTGGCCCCCGCGGCGCAGGCGGCACCGGGCACCCCGGTCCGCTTCCTGCGCCTGCGCTAGCAAGCCCCCGGCCGTGCGCCGGTCAGCCGTCGTCCGGCGTCCCGTATCCACCGCCGCCCGGCGTGCGCAGTACCAGCACATCGTCCACGCCGACGTCCGCCGCGTCACAGCCCGCCAGGTCCTCGTGCGCACCGTCCGCCCGCTCGACGGAGTTGGCGCCCAGCGCACCGGGGGCGCCGCCCGCCATGCCGTACGGCGCGATCCGGCGGTGGTTGGTCAGCACGGCGATGGTCATCGGCTCAAGGAAGCGCAGCCGGCGCTCGACGCCGCAGCCGCCGTGCCAGCGGCCCCGGCCGCCGCTGCCGGAGCGGATGGCGAAGCTGTCGACGCGGACGGGGTAGCGCCACTCCAGCACCTCGGGGTCGGTCAGCCGGGAGTTGGTCATATGGGTCTGTACGGCATCCGCGCCGTCGAAGCCGTCGCCGGCGCCCGCACCGCTGGCGACGGTCTCGTAATACTGCACCCGGTCATTGCCGAAGGTGAGGTTGTTCATGGTGCCCGAGCCCTCGGCCTGGACGCCGAGCGCGGCGTAGAGCGCGCCGGTGACCGCCTGGGAGGTCTCCACATTGCCCGCGACGGTGGCCGCCGGGAAGACGGGGGCGAGCATCGAGCCCTCCGGGATGCGGACCTCCACGGGCTTGAGGCAGCCGCTGTTGAGCGGGATGTCGTCGGCGACCAGGGTGCGGAAGACGTACAGCACGGCAGCCATCACCACCGAGCTGGGGGCGTTCGCGTTGCCGGGCTGCTGGGGTGAGGTGCCGGCGAAGTCCAGGACGGCGCCGCGGGCGGCGCGGTCGACGGTCAGCGCCACATGGATCTCGGCCCCGCTGTCGGTTTCGTAGCGGTAGCTGCCGTCCGACAGCTCGGCGATGATCCGCCGGACCGATTCCTCGGCGTTGTCCTGGACGTGCCCCATATAGGCCCGTACGACGTCCAGCCCGAACTGCTCGGTCATCCGTCGGAGTTCCTGGATGCCCTTCTCGTTGGCGGCGATCTGGGCGCGGAGATCGGCGAGGTTGGCGTCCGGCGCGCGGGAGGGGTACGGGCCGGCGGCGAGCAGTTCGCGGGTCGCGCGCTCGCGCAGCTCGCCGTCGCGCACCAGCAGCCAGTTGTCGAAGAGGATGCCCTCCTCCTGGATGGTGCTGCTGAAGGCCGGCATCGACCCCGGGGTGATGCCGCCGATCTCGGCGTGGTGGCCGCGGGAGGCCACCAGGAACAGCAGGGTCTCCCCGTCGGGGTCGAAGACGGGAGTGACGACGGTGACGTCGGGGAGATGGGTGCCCCCGTGGTACGGATCGTTGATCGCATACACATCGCCGGGCCGCATCTCGTCGCCGCGGCGCCGGAGCACCTCCTTGATGGACTCCCCCATCGAGCCCAGGTGCACGGGGATGTGCGGGGCGTTGGCGATCAGGTTGCCCTCGGCGTCGAAGAGCGCACAGGAGAAGTCGAGGCGCTCCTTGATGTTGACGGAGTGGGCGGTGTTCTCCAGGCGGACGCCCATCTGCTCGGCGATGGCCATGAAGAGGCTGTTGAAGACCTCCAGCATCACCGGGTCGGCCGCGGTGCCGACCGCCACCCGGCCGGTGCGCGGCCGGGTCCGGGTCAGCGTCAGATGCCCGCGGTCGCCCATGGCGGCCTGCCAGTCCGGGTCGAGGACCGTGGTCGCGTCCTCCTCGGCGATGACGGCCGGGCCGGTGAGGGTGTCACCGGGGCGCAGGTCGGTGCGCCGGTAGAGGGCGGTGTCCTGCCAGCGGCCGCCCGTATACATCCGGATCGTGTCGGCAGGCGTCAACTCCCCTTCCCTGCTGCCGGGTTGCGTCTCATGGTCACCGGCACCGCCGGCCGCTCCCAGCGCCTCGACCGACACCGCCTCGGCCACCAGCGGTTTGTCCATGGTGAAGGCGTAGCGCTCACGGTGTGCCCGGGCGAACTCCGCGGCCATGGTGTCGGCGTCGGCCAGCGGGACGCCGATGGTGGAGTCGGTTCCGGCGTAGCGGATCAGCACCCGGGCGCGGGTGGTGACGGAGTCGTCCGGCACCCCGTCGTCGAGGAGTTCGCGCCGGGTCTGCGCGGCGAGGGTGTCGCACACCTCCTGGACCCGGCCGACGGCCCCGGGGTCGGTGAACTCCGCCTCGACGGCCTGCTCGCGCATCGCGGTGGCGTCGGCGACCCCGATGCCGTACGCGGAGAGCACCCCGGCCAGCGGCGGGACGAGCACCGTGTCGATGCCCAGCGCGTCGGCGACCGCGCAGGCGTGCTGGCCGCCGGCGCCGCCGAAGCTGGTGAGGGCGTAGCGGGTGATGTCCCGGCCGCGCTGGACGGAGATCTTCTTGACGGCGTTGGCCATGTTGAGCACCGCGATGTCCAGGAAGCCGGCCGCGACCTCCTCGGGTCCGCGGTCGTCCCCGGCCTCGGCGGCGGCCCGCGCGGCCAGTTCCGCGAAGCGGGTACGGACCACCTCGGCGTCCAGCGGCTGATCACCGTCCGGCCCGAACACCGCCGGGAAGTGCGCGGGCTGGATACGGCCGAGCATGACGTTGGCGTCGGTGACGGTGAGCGGGCCGCCGCGCCGGTAGCAGGCCGGTCCCGGGTCCGCGCCGGCCGAGTCGGGGCCTACCCGGTAGCGGCGGCCGTCGAAGTGCAGCACGGAGCCGCCGCCGGCCGCGACGGTGTGGATGTTCATCATGGGCGCGCGCATCCGTACGCCCGCGACCTCGTTGCCGAAGACCCGCTCGAACTCACCGGCGTAGTGCGACACATCGGTGGAGGTGCCGCCCATGTCGAAGCCGATCACCCGGCCGTAACCGTCGCCGGCCTCGGCGGACGTACGGACCATGCCGACCACACCGCCCGCGGGCCCGGACAGCACCGCGTCCTTGCCACGGAAGTGCGCGGCCTGCCGCAGCCCGCCGTTGGACTGCATGAACATCAGCCGGATGCCGGGGAGCTGGGCGGCGATCTCGTCGACATAGCGGCCCAGGATCGGCGAGAGATAGGCGTCGACGACGGTGGTGTCACCGCGCGGCACCAGCTTCATCAGCGGGCTGACCTCGTGCGAGCAGCTGACCTGGGTGAAGCCGGCGCGCCGGGCCAGCTCGGCGACCGCCCGCTCGTGCTCGTCGTGGCGGTAGCCGTGCAGCAGGACGACGGCGGCGCTGCGCAGACCGTCCGCGCGGGCCCGGACCAGCGCCCGGCGGACCTGGTCCACGTCCAGCGGCCGGACCAGCCCGCCCTGGGCGTCGATCCGCTCCGGCACCTCGATCACCCGGTCGTAGAGCGCCTCGGGCAGCATGATCCGCCGGTCGAAGATCCGCGGCCGGTTCTGGTAGGCGATCCGCAGCGCGTCCCGGAAGCCTTCGGTGATCAGCAGCACGGTCGGTTCGCCCTTGCGCTCCAGCAGGGCGTTGGTGGCGACGGTGGTGCCCATCTTGACGACCGAGACCCGGTCGGCGGGCACCGGTTCGTCCGGGCCGAGCCCCAGCATCATCCGGATGCCGGCCACCGCGGCGTCCCGATAGCGCTCCGGATGGTGCGAGAGCAGCTTGGTGGTGGCCAGCCGGCCGTCCGGCCGCCGGCCGACGACGTCCGTGAACGTGCCACCCCGGTCGATCCAGAACTCCCAGCGTCCGGTCACCCCGCCATTGTCGCAGCGCCCCTCGCCGTCCCGGTGTCTTTGCCGGTGCCCGCGCCGTTCGGCCGGGTCAGCGCGGCGAGCGCGGAGCGGGTGGCGTGCTCTGCCGCGGCGTCCAGCAGACGCCCGGAGCCGGCCAGGCCGTGCCGGCACTCCTGGGCCGCCAGACCGAGCAGCCCGGGCAGCAGATCCGTGCACCGGTCGGCGACCCAGCGGGTGCCCCGGGTCGCCATCCACAGCGCGGCGCCGGCGCGGGTCGGCGCCGGCCCGTCGAGGGTGAGCGCGGGCGGCGGTCCGACGGGCAGGCCGACGGTGGCGAGCGCCGTGTGGAAGCCGCGGGCCAGCAGCCGGTGGCCGCGCTCGCTGGGGTGCAGCCGATCCACGCTCCAGGAGGCGCGTTCGGTGACCCAGGGGTATTCGGCGAGGTGCAGATGCACGCCGTCATAGCGGGCGGACACCGCGTGGACGACGGTGTTCACGGCGCGCATCCGGCGCCCCAGCGGGCGGGCCAGCGGCGCGGGCAGCCCCAGCATCCGGCCCGGATCGGGCAGGCAGGCCGTCAGCACCACCGCCCCATCGGCACTCAGCGCGCCGTGCGCCCGGTCCAGCGCGGCCGCCACCCGCTCGATGGCGAAGGCGGCGCGCAGGGTGTCGTTCGCCCCGACGAGCAGGGAGGCGACGCGCGGCCGGAGCGCCCGGGCCGCGGGCAGCTGCCGTTCGGCGACATCGGCGGCCAGCGCCCCGCTCCGCGCCAGCTTCACCAGTGGGACGCTGCCGGGCCGCTCGCCCAGCGCCTCGGCCAGCAGGGCGGCCCAGCCGCGCCAGCCGCCGCCCGGTACGGGGTCGCCGAGCCCCTCGGTCAGCGAATCGCCGAGCGCGACAAAGCAGCCCGGGGCCGGCGAACGCCCACCGCCCGGCGCCTGCGCCGGTGTCACCACCTCCTCGGAAGCCATCGTCACCACCCGCCCAACGGCCGCGCCGGGTGCGGTACGGCCGCGGCGGCGAGCGCCCGGCCGACCGGTGCGGGCGCGTCGTGCGCCGCCAGGAAGGCGTCGATGGCGGGCTGCCAGCCGTAGCCCTCGGCACGCCGGCGGGCGGCGGCGCGCCGGGCGGGTTCCGGCCGGGCCAGCACCCGCTGGACCGCGTCGGCGAAGGACGGCCCGTCGTCGAGCGCGGTGTCCCCGCCGTTGCCGACCAGACTCGCCAGCGCCGACGCCGCACTGGCGACCACCGGTGTGCCACAGGCGAGCGCCTCCAGGGCCGCCAGTCCGAAGGTCTCGGCCGGGCCGGGTGCCAGCGCGAGATCGGCGCCGGCCTGGAGCGCGGCGAGCCGGGAGCGGTCGGCGAGATGCCCGAGGAACGCCACGGGCAGCCGCTCGGCCCGCCCCCGGGCCTCCAGCCGCGCCCGCAGCGGCCCGTCACCGGCGACCACCAGCGCCGCGTCGACCCCGCGCCGCCGCAGCTCCGCCAGCGCGTCCAGGGCCCGGCCCGGCCGCTTCTCCTGCGACAGCCGGGAGCAGAGCAGCAGCAGGACCTCCGCCCGGCCCGCGCACTGCCGTCGCAGCTCGGCGCTGCGGCAGTCCGGGTGCCAGGCCGCGAGATCGACACCGAGCGGTGCGCGCACCACATTGCGCGCGCCGGCCCGGACGAACTCCGCCGCCGCCCACTCGGTGGTGCACACGACCCGGCTGTAGGCGTGCGCCGTACGGCGGTTGAGCCGGTCCGCGGCGGCACGGGCCACCGGCTGCGGCACACCCCAGGTGCGCAGCACCCCGTCCACGCTCTCGTGGGAGACCATCACCGCGGGCACCCGCGCCCGGCGCGCCCACTCCCCCGTCCAGCGCAGCGTCGTACGGTCGGAGACCTCCAGCCGGTCGGGGGCCAGCGAGTCCAGCAGCCGCGCCAGCCGGCGGCGGTCGGTCAGCATGCGGTAGCCGCCGCTGCCCGGCAGCTCCGGCCCCGGCACGGTGATCACCCGCCCCTGTGCGGTGAGTTCATCACGGAGACCGGCCGTCCCGTCCACTCCCGGCGGTCCGGGCACGATCAGCACCGGCTCATGCCCGGCGGCCCGGTAGCCCGCGCCGAGTTCGCGCAGTGCGGTGCGCAGCCCGCCGGAGGCCGGGGTGACGAAGTTGGCGATCCGGACGATCCGCAGACCCGCCCCGGTGATACGTCGCGCGGTCATGCCGCCACCGCCGGCCGGTCGCTGAGCACGGCCTCGTAGTGCCCCAGCAGCTGGTCACCGACCGCCTCCCAGGAACGGTCCGCGACGGCGTGGCGGGCCGCGGTGCCGAACCGGACCCGCAGCTCGGCGCTGCCCGCGAGGAAGCGCACCGCGTCCCGGAACGCGCCGCCGTCGCCCGGTGTCACCAGCAGCCCCGTACGGCCGTGATCCACCAGGTCCAGCGGCCCGCCCGCCCGTGGCGCCACCACCGGCACACCGGAGGCCATCGCCTCCTGCACGGTCTGGCAGAACGTCTCATACGGCCCGGTATGGACGAAGACGTCCAACGACGCATACAGGCGCGCGAGTTCGTCCCCGGTACGGCGGCCGAGGAAGCGGACCTCCGGCAACGCGGTGCGCAGCCCGGCGGCGCTGGGACCGTCGCCGATGACGACGGTGCGGACGCCCGGCAGCCGCGAGGTCTCGGCCAGCAGCCGGACGTCCTTCTCCGGCGCGAGCCGCCCCACGTACCCCACCAGCAGCTCCCGCCCCGCGGTCAGCGAGCTGCGCAGCACCGCGTCGCGCCGCCCGGGGTGGAACCGCTCGGCGTCCACGCCGCGCGGCCAGAGGTGGACCCGTGGCACCCCGTGCTCGGTCAGATCCAGCAGGGCCGCGCTGGACGGCGCCAGGGTGCGGTCGGCGGCGGCATGCACCGCCCGGATACGCCGCCAGGCCGTGGCCGCGCCCCCGCCGAGGTAGGTACGGGCGTAGCGGCCCAGATCGGTCTGGTAGACGGCGATCGCGGGTACCTGCCGACGGGCGGCGGCCGCCATCCCGCGGGCGCCGAGGACGAAGGGACTGGCGAGGTGCACCAGGTCGGGACGGTGCCCGTCGAGCGCCGCGGACAGCCGGCGCCCGGGCAGCGCGATCCGCACCTGCGGATAGCCGGGCAGCGGCATGGAAGGCACCCGGACAACAGGGCAGGGACTCTCATCCGTATCGGCGGCCGCCGAAGCGCCACCGAGCGGCGCGATGACGAGCGGTTCATGGCCGCGCCGGACCAGGTGCCGGGCGGTTTGCAGGGCGCAGTGGGAGACGCCGTTGACATCGGGCGGGAAGGATTCGGTGACGAGGACGACACGCATACGGCTGTTGTCGGCGCACCGTGCGTGGAGGGAGCCAAAGGGATCTTTCCTGTCGGAAAACGTTCCGCTGCGCTTTGCCTTCGGGCCCACGTTTGCGGCTTTCCCGCCGTGGGGGTTGCTCGCCGTTGCGCCTGCGGCGGGCGGGTGGTTGTCGGGTGCGGTGACGGACCTCCGGGGCCGGTGTGTGGGACTGCTTCGCTTTACGTCCCACACACCGGCCCCTCCGGCCCGTCCCCTCCCGTTGGGGGAGTGAGTGCAGGTGGGTGGGGGCGTGCCGCCGTAAGCGACAACCCGGCCCTACGGGCCGCACCGGACCACTACGGGTCCACCCACAAGGTTTTCCCACCCCTCAACGGGAGGGGACGGGCCTGCGCAGCGGACACCGCCCGCCGCAGGCGCAACGGCGAGACGACCCACGGCGGGTCAGACAAAGACGTGGGAAGCAGGCAAGGGCGCAGCCCACGGCGGGAAAGCCGACAACGTGGGCCGCATAGCCAAGCGCAGCGGAACGTGGGAAAAACCTAGGCCCCCTCGGGGCCGATTCGGCTACGGACGGCCGTTTGGACTTCGTCCTCCTCCGCCGGGTCGGCGGCGAGCCGCCTGAGCTGTTCGACGACCCGGTCGTCGCCGGTGGCAGCGTGCCGAGCGGCTAGTTCGCGGGTCGTTTCCTCGCAGTCCCAGAGGCACTCGACGGCGAAGCCGGCCGCGAAGCCGGGGTCGGTGGCGGCGAGTGCGCCGGCGGCCCGGCCGCGGAGGTGGGAGGAGGAGGTTTCTCGGTAGATGTGCCGCAAAACGGGGGCGGCGCAGCCGACGCCCAGCCGGCCGGTGCCGTCGACCAGCTCCCACAGGCCGTCCGCGTCCGGCCCCTCCTCGCGTACGGTCCGGCGCAGCGCGGCCAGCACCAGCTCGGCGTCGCGCCGCCCGCCACGGCAGGCGAGCACCGCGGCGGCGGCCGCGCCCAGCCGGTCCGTGCGCGGCGCCCAGACCCGGGCCCGCTCGACCGCGGCCACACTGCGCATCCGCGTGAAGGCGGCGAGCGCCGCGGAGGCCAGCTGCTCGGAGGAGAAGGGGTCGGCCACCGCGGCCTCGATCAGATCGAGGGTCTCCGGGTCGCCGCGCTCGGCGAGGTGGTGGAGTACGGCGGCGCGCGCCGCGTCCGGGGCGCTGCGCGCGGCGCGCAGGAGTTCGGGGCGGTCCTCGGGGCCGGCGACGGCGCCCAGGCAGCGGGCGGCGGCGTGCTGCCGGTGTTCCGTGGGCGCCGGGTCCAGGCCCTGCTCGGCCCACGCCAGGACCTCGGTCACGCTCCAGCCGGGGCGCGGCCCGCTGGGCTGGAGCTGGCGCTGCCAGCGGTCGAAGGAGCCCTGTTCCCCGGCGGCGGCGAGCCGCGGTCCGTAACGGGGGTCCTCGGCCCACAGCCGCCACGGCCGGGGCTCGAAGGCGTCACGCACGGCGGCGGCCAGCTCGGCCTCGCCCTGCGCGGTCTCGGGGAAGCGGGCGAGGACGGCGGGGGCGAGGGTCATCAGCCCGGCGTCGTCGTCACGCAGCGCGAGCTCGTCCAGGGCCCAGCGCCAGTTGCTGCCGGCCGCGGCATAGCTGCGCAGCAGCAGACGGGCGGCGTCCCTGCCGTACGCGGCGAGGTGGCCGAGGACGGCGAGGGCGAGGCCGGTGCGCTCCTCGCCGGTGTCGACGAGGTCGTCGGGGTGGAAGAGGTGGCGTTCGATCTGCTCGAGGCCGCCGTCGAGCTGCATGTAGAGGCGGGCGTAGTAGAGCGAGCGGTTCTCGACCTGCCAGTCGCGCCGGGGGTCGCGCAGCACGCTGTCGTTGAGTGCCGCGAGCGCCTCGGCCCGCGGCGCCGCGAGGGCATGCAGGGTCCCGTCGCCGCGGCCTCGCTGGAGGAGGCCGAGCAGGGTGCCACTGGGCGCTATGTCTGGATCGAACATGAGGTCAGCATCCGGTGCGGGGGACTGGCTGGCAACGGGATTTCCGCTGACCGGCATTCTTGCCGGTGACCGCGGGCCGTATGCCTCGTTCCCACCATGGATCGGCGGGAACGCCTGCGTACGGCGGCCGAAGCCTAGCGTGGAAGCTGTTATTCCGCCGATTCGCCCCGGGGTTGCCCCCGCAAGGCCGGCGGCATATGCCGGGTGCACCACCGTATCGGGTAGTGCCAAATCCCTTACGGACCGTCGCCGCCTGTGCAACAGTCGTTACCGGCCCTTCAGCCCGGCGCCGCCTGATCACGGAGTACGTCATGCCGTCCCCTCTCTTCGCGGATCACTCAGCCGACCGGCCCCCCGAGCGTGAAACGGTCGAGGCACTCATCACGCAGGCCCGCCGCCTGCGCGGTGGCCTCGACGCCGTCCGGGAGTCCACGGTGGACACCAGCCTCGCCACCGACCCGCAGCTGCGCTGGCAGCGGGCCCTGTGCGATCTCGCGGTGCACCACCTCGACGACCTCGGGGGCCATCTCGACCAGCTGAGAGAGGGCCTGCCCGCCGAGACCGCGGACGACCCGGCGGCGGAGGCCGAGCCGCCCGCCGCCCCGCCGGAGCACGGGCCCCATGAGCGCGGCTCGCTGCTGCGCCGGGTGGGCAGCGCCGAGTGGAATCTGCTCACCGACGAGGTCAGCTGGTCCGACGAGCTGTTCGCGATGTTCGGCCGGGCGCCGTCCGACGGCCCGCTCACCCTCGACGAGCTGCCGTCCCTGGTGCACCCCGAGGACCAGGACGGGCTGGCCACGATGGTCACGGACTGTCTGGTGGACGGCCGGCCGATCGACGGCGAATTCCGCATCGTGCGCCCGGACGAGACGCTGCGCACGGTGCACATGGTGGGCGAGCCGGTGCTCGACGCCGACGGCAGTACCGCCTGCATGTGGGCCGTGCTGCGGGACGTCAGCGAGCTGCGCCGCAGCCAGCAGGCGGTACGCGAGACCCGTGACTCGCTGCACCGCGAGCGGCAGATCGCGCAGACCGAGCACCGGCTTGCGGTCGAGCTTCAGGAGGCCGTGCTGCCGCCGTGGCGCGGCTCCCTGAGGTTCCCGCACGGCGGCCCGGTGGCCCTCGACCTCGCCGGGCGCTATCTGCCGTCCGGCACCCGCGACCTGATCGGCGGGGGCTGGTACGACGCACTGCAACTCCCGGACGGCACCACCCTGATGAGCGTCGGCGATCTCACCGGCCACGGTGTCACCGCCACGTCCGGAATGGCGATGGTGCTCGGCGCACTGCGCGGAATGGCGGTCGCCGGACACCGGCCGGGACCCCTGATGGGCTTCGTCAACCAACTGCTGGACACCGCCGCCCAGCCGGCGCTGGGCAGCGCGGTGTGCGGCCGGTTCGACCCCGCCGCGCGGACGCTGGAGTGGGCCCAGGCGGGGCACCCCGCACCGCTGCTGTTCCGCGGCGGCACGGGGCGCGCGCTGGACCCGCCCGAGGGCGTACTCCTCGGCGCGACCTCGGGCGCGTCCTACACCCAGCACACCGAGCAACTGGAGCCCGGCGACCTCCTCGTCCTGCACACCGACGGCCTCGTCCCCCGCCGTGCGCAGGGCGCGGACGCCACCCATGAGGGTGCCGAGCGGCTCCTCGCCCTGGCGCCGCGGTTCGCCGGCACGCGCAGTGCCCAGGACGCCGTCCGCATCGTCGTCGAGGAGTTCGGCACCGCCGAGCGCGAGGACGACGCCTGTGTGCTGGTCGCCCGGGTCGGCGGCTGACACACCTCAGGGCGGGCCGAGGCCGGACCGGCGCCTCCGACGACCGGTTGGTGACGTCGGCCGGCGGACCGTCGGTGGACGGGTGAGGCGGCGGGGCCGCGGAGGACGTGTCGTCACCCCGGACTACAGGTGACGCACCGTCATCCCCCGCACCACCGCCCGCCTCAGGCCGAGAGGTTCTTTCCCAGCCCCGCTCCGATACCGGGGCCCAGGCCCGACCCCTTGGACTTGGGCTTCGCCTTCGGCAGGACATGCTGGATCTCCTCGCGCAGGTCCTGGATCTTGGCGTAGTTCGCGTACTGCCCCGTGAGCCGGAACATTTCACGGAGCCGGTCCCAGGTCCGGTGTGAGGAGTTCTCCCCGATGGACACCAGCGCCAGCCTCGCGTAACGGTCGGCCTGTTCGGGGTCGTTGCCGATGAAGCAGGCCGACGCCATCGAGATGTAGTCGAAGATCTGCGATCGCTGGCGGCCGTTCTCCCGCAGTATCAGCGCCCGTTTGGCGTGGTGCTGGGCCACCCTGGCGACCGAGGGATCGTGGTCGGCGAGGGTACGGAACGCCAGCGCCTGCATGCCGTGCAGATCCGCCTCGTCGAACATCTGCATCCAGCTCGGCGGCGGCACATCGCCCTTGTCGGAGACGAACAACTCCTCGGCCTCGCCCAGGGTGCGGCGCATCGCCTGGCCGTTCCCCTTGGACGCCTGGGCCCATGCCTCGATGGTGTGCAGCATGGCGCGGGTGCGCGGCAGGGTTTCCGCCCCGGAACCGGACTTGGCCAGCTTCATCAGATCCAGCGCGTCGTCCGGACGGCCCAGATGGACCATCTGGCGGGCGGCACGGGAGAGCGCCTCACCGGCGCGCGGACGGTCGCCGCCCTCGCGGGCCGCATGGGCGGCGATGATGAAGTACTTCTGGGCGGTGGGCTCCAGGCCCACGTCGTGGGACATCCAGCCGGCCAGCACCGCCAGATTGGCGGCCACCCCCCACAGCCTGCGCTGGAGATGCTCGGGGTGGCGGTAGGCGAGCATGCCGCCGACCTCGTTGAGCTGGCCCACCACGGCCTTGCGCTGAAGCCCGCCACCGCGGGCCGCGTCCCAGGCACGGAACACCTCGACCGAGCGCTCCAGCGCATCGATCTCCTGCGACCCCACGGGGGCCGCCTCGTAGCGGTCGAGGCCGATCTGGTCGAGTTCGTCGAAGGAGTCGGAAGCGAACGGGGCGTCGTGGCGTGGGGCGCCGGCCGGTGTCGGATCGGTGTGCAGCCAGTCGTGCATGGCGCCGGTGAGTGCGGAACCCGCGGCGAGCGCAGCGCCCGCACCCACCAAGCCGCGTCGGTTGAGCATGAGGTCCATTCCCGTGAATTCCGTGAGGACCGCGGCGGTCCGTTCGGGAGCCCACGGCAGACCGTCCGCGGCCTGCCGCTTCCCCGAGCGACCGGTTCTTGCGAACCCGAGGTCCTCGATGGTTACGACACGGCCGAGGCGCTCGGTGAACAGGGAAGCCAGAACCTTGGGCACCGGATCGCGCGGGGTCTCCCCCATGTCGATCCAGCGCCGCACTCGTGAGGTGTCGGTCGCCAGCTGCGGATGGCCCATGGCCGCCGCCTGCCGGTTGACCAGTCTCGCCAGCTCTCCCTTGGACCAGCCGGCCAGGCCGAAAAGGTCCGCGAGACGGGTGTTCGGCTGCCTGTCCACGTCAAGCCCCCAGGTTCCTCGACTGAGTTGACAGTAACGGCCGGTGACATGCACTGGGTCCATTCGCCAGGGTTCGCCACCCTGCGCCAGATGGTCTGCCACCCGCAGCCACGTGTTCTGTAGACATGCCGCCCCCGGCCTGGTGGCGGGACCGCATTCCCCAGGGTGCGCGCCCTTCACAGGGACCCTGGATCGGCCTCCTGCACGGGGCCCGTTCACGGGTTCCCACCACCGGGCCGGGGAGCGCACGCAACTCGCCGGCGCACGAAGGGATCTGTCTCACCCATGTATGCAGCATCGTCCGCCGTGACCGTCCCCACCCGGCCGCACCGCCCGCACCCCACCGGAGGGGGGCCGTTTCTCGACCCTTCCCCTTCCGCGGGGGCGGTCCCCGGTCTCCCCGGCGGCCGTACCCGGCGGGCGCAGGGGACGGGCGCCCAACCGCTCAGTGGGAGGCTCGACTTGTCGGGCCCCCAGGGTGCCCAGTTGCGCGCCGCCGTTGCCTCGGTGCACCGCATCTGCCCGGAGTTCAATCCGGTGCAGGTGCTGCGGCGCAGCGGCAGATCCGTCCTCCTCGTGGGGACGACGGGCCGGATGACCGCGGTCGCCAAGTGTTTACTGGACCAGTCGCCGGCCTGGGCGGACAGGTTCCGGCAGGAAATAAGCGCATACCGCGCATTCGTCCGGCATCGTCCGCCGGTTCGGGTGCCGCGGCTGGTGGCGGCCGACCCCGACAACTGCACGCTCATCATGGAGCGGATGCCCGGCCGGGTCGCGGCCCTGACCCGGCACCCGTCCGAGGCCCCGCCCCGCGCGGACGTCCGGTCCGCGCTCGGCGCGATCTGCCGGATCAATCTCTGGCGTCCGCCGGCCGGGCTGTTCGACACCCCGCTGGACTACGCGGGCCGGATCGGCCGCTACCACGACCTGGGGCTGCTCACTGACCGGGATCTGGGTGATCTTCAGAAGCTGCTGCACGGCCTGTCGCACACCCAGGGCCAGTTCTGTCACGGCGACGCGCTGCTGAACAACGTGCTGCTGTCCCCCGCCGGCCCGGTGCTGCTGGACTGGGACAACGCGGGCTGGTATCTGCCGGGCTACGACCTGGCGACGCTGTGGTCGGTGCTCGGTGACGCGCCGGTGGCCCGCCGCCACATCAGCCAGCTCGCGCAGAACGCCGGACCGGCCTCGCGGGACGCCTTCCTGGTGAATCTGATGCTGGTGCTCACCCGCGAGATCCGGCGCTATGAAACCGCGGTCCAGCGGACCATGCGCGAGCCCACGCCGACGGGGGCTCCGGGGCCGGGACACCCCGGCGTGCCCGCGGCGGGCGAGGAGCAGCGGCTGCTCCTGCGCCGACTGCACGACGACTGCCAGATGGCACGGCGTGCGGTGAGGGCGGCGGTCGGCACCCGCTGACCGCCGAGGGGGGACTGTGAGCGGCGCGCCCGGGCACGGGGTGCGCCGCTCACCCATGTGCGCCGACTCCCCACCGGCGCTTCTCTTCCGCTGCCCGCGGGCCCGGTTCATTGGTCCATTCCACTGACGCTCCGCAGGCCCGGCACCGGTCCGGGAAGGCTCCTCCGGAGAGGCCCTGACATGCGGAATCCCGAGCGGGCAGGGTGATTGACGGACTGTCGGCAAACGTATAGCTCTAAGCCGACAGGGGGCTCTAGTCTCGGGTCCCGCCCGTGCGGCCGTTTGCGCACCCACCGTCACACCGCCCCGGCTCGGGCCGGCTCGAGGAGGTTGCTTTGCAAGGATCCGCCCCGGAAGACGAGAAGAGAGTCCCCCGCCCCGCCCTGCGGAGATCCGCCACCGCCGTCGCGGCCGCGGTGCTGCTGCTGCCGCTCGCGGGAGCGCCGTCCGCACAGGCCGGACAGCCCCGGACGGACACGCTGCAACGGGCCTTCACCGAGGCCGCCGACCGCTTCCATGTGCCGCGCAGCGTGCTGCTCGGTGTCTCGTATCTGGAGTCCCGCTGGGACGGGCACGGCGGCGCGCCCAGCGTCTCCGGGGGCTACGGGCCGATGCATCTGACCGACGCCCGTACGGCCCTGACCCGCACGCCGGAGTTCAGTGAGGGCGACGAGGACGCGCGCGGCGACGGGGCGCGGGCCCGTAAGAGAGTGCCGTCCGGTGCGGCGCAGCGGGCGGCGCTGCCCGCCGAACTCCCGGCCCGGCTGCGTACGTTGCCGAGGGCCGCCGAACTCACCGGGATCCCGGCCGAGAAGCTGCGCACCGATCCCGCGGCGAATGTGCTCGGCGGTGCGGCGCTGCTCGCCGCGGAGCAGCGCAAGCTGGGCACGGCCGCGGGCAGCGACCCGGCGCGGTGGTACGCGGCGGTGGCGCGCTACGGCGGCCAGGACAGCGCGTACAGCGGAAAGGCTTTCGCGGACGAGGTGTACGCGGTGCTGCGCCAGGGCCAGGCCCGCACCACCGACGCGGGACAGCGGGTCGCGCTGGCCGCCGCGCCGGGGCTGTCACCTGACGCCGGGCAGCAGAAACGTCTCAGCGCGTCGGCCACCAAGGCGTCGACGGCGTCCGCCGGCCGCCGGCCGGAGTGCCCGCGGAATGTCGCCTGCGAGTCCGTGCCGGCGCCGTACGAGGAGTTCGGTGACGGTGACTACGGCAACCACGACAAGGCGGACCGCCCCGCGGACCAGCGGGTCAGCGCCATCGTCATCCATGACACCGAGGGATCCTGGGAGACCACGCTCAAGCTGATCAAGGACCCGGCGTATGTGTCCTGGAACTACACGATCCGGTCCGCGGACGGTCTGATCGCCCAGCATGTGCCCACCAAGGACGTCGCCTGGCATGCGGGCAACTGGTACATCAACTCGCACTCCGTCGGCATCGAGCACGAGGGCTTCCTGGCCGCGCCGGACGCCTGGTACACGGAGGCGATGTACCGCGCCTCGGCCCGGCTGGTGAAGTATCTGAGCCGCAAATACGACGTGCCGCTGGACCGCCAGCACATCCTGGGCCACGACAATGTGCCCGGCACGACGACCGCCACCATCCCGGGGATGCACACCGACCCCGGCCCGTACTGGGACTGGGCGCACTACTTCACCCTGCTGGGCAAGCCGTTCAAGGCCACCGCGGGCCCGCGGGGCGGGCTGGTCACCATCCGCCCCGACTACGACGAGCACCAGCCGGAGTACACCGGCTGTACGAAGGCCGGTGAGACCTGTGCGCCGCACGGCTCCACGGCGGTCCGGCTGTACAGCGCGCCGGACGAGGACGCGCCGCTGGTCAAGGACGTCGGACTGCACCCGGACGGCAGTGCCTCGACGACCGGGGTGAATGACACGGGGGCCCGCGCCACGACGGGGCAGCGGTTCGCGGTGGCCGGCCGGTCCGGCGACTGGACGGCGATCTGGTACCTCGGGCAGAAGGCGTGGTTCCACAATCCGCCGGACGAGCCGGTGGCCGTGCACGCCAAGGGGCTGATCGCCACGCCGAAGGACGGGCGGCAGGAGATCCCGGTCTACGGCCGTGCGTACCCGGAGAAGGGGGCATACCCGGCCGGGGTCCCCTACCAGGAGGTCTCCCCGCTGCCGTACAAGCTCGCCGCCGGCCAGCAGTACGCCGTCGGGGACCGGATGCGGGGCGACTACTTCTACTCCCCGACCTTCGATGTCACCAAGCATGCGGTCGTGCGGGGCGAGGACGTCTACTACGAGATCCAGCTCGGGCACCGGGTCGGCTATGTGCGGGCGGCCGACGTGGAGGTGCGGGGCTCGGGTTCGTGAAACCCGTCGGGTGAGCGCGTCGGGGGGCGGGGGGGGGGGGGCCGGGGCCCCGGCCGCGCCCCCGGCCGGCCCCGGGCGGGGGGGGAGAAAAAAAAAAAAAAAA
>NZ_JBHXFI010000048.1:0-59085 GCF_042724075.1 Streptomyces sp. NPDC127097
GGGGCCCCACAGGGGAGAGCCCGGCACCACACCGCCCGTTGGCCGCGCGCGATGCCCCGGGTCAGAGGTGACTCCCGGCCACTTCCCGCTCGTGCCGCGGCGCGTGCGCGTGCCGGGGGAGCAGGAGCGGGGTCATCAGCATGAGGAGACCGGCGACCGCGATCGCGGTGCGGAGGCCGGTGAGGGCGGCCAGCAGGCCCCATAGCCCGGTGAGGGCCGCGGTGGTGGCCTTGCTGGTGACCGACCACGCGGATAGGGTGCGGGTGATCCGGTCGGTTGGCGTTCGGTCGAGCCGGTAGGTGGCGTATACCGGGTTGAACACGCCTATGCAGGTGATCAGCCCCAGCTCGACGACCATGACGAGCACCAGCCCGGTGATGCCGGGGCGGACGAAGACCAGCCCGAGCGACCAGCACGCGCGCAGCGTCCCCGCCGTGAACAGGACCCTGTGCTGTCCGAACCGCGCGACGAGCCGCCGGGCCAGTCGTGCGCCGATCAGCCCGCCGACGCAGGGCACCGCGAAGGCGAGACCGTACTGCCAGGGGGCGAACCCGAGCCGGCCGAGCAGAAGGACGGCCAGCAGCGGCGACGTTGCCATGATCAGGCCGTTGACCAGGATGGTGTTGAAGAACAGCGGGCGCAGCGCCGGGTGGGTCAGCAGGTACCGCCACCCTTCGAGCAGGTCCCCGGCCCGGAGTCGTGGGGCACCGGTACGCACGGGCCGCGGCTCCTCGCCGCCGATCGCACGGATTCCCGCCGCCGAGAGCAGATAGCTGACCGCATCGGTCAGCACGGTCAGCACCGGACCGAACAGCCCGACCGCGGCCCCGCCGAGCGGGGGGCCGAGCACGGTGGCGGTCCAGTTCGTGGACTCGAAGCGGGAGTTCGCGACGAGCAGGTCCGCCGGCCGTACCAGTGCCTTCAGGCAGGCGCCGCCGGCCGCGTTGAAGGTGATGTCCGCCGCGGCGACGACGACCGACACCACCAGGAGCTGGACGAAGCTGAGCAGACCGAGGGCGAACGCGACGGGGACGGTCAGCAGCGCCGCGCACCGCGCCAGATCCATCGCGATCATCACCGGCCGCTTGCGGCGGAACTCCACCCACGGGCCGAGCGGCACCGCCACCGCCGCCCCCACCGCCGGCCCCGCGGCGGCCAGCAGCGACACCGCCGCCGGCCCGGTGTGCAGCACCAGTACCGTGATCAAGGGGAACGCGTCGAACGCGAGCCGGGTACCGAACGTACTGACCCCGTACGCCGCCCACAGCCACCCGAACCGCCGCCCCAGCGACCGCCTGCCCCCCATGCCCACCACGTCCTTTGAACCCCCGTCGAACAACTCCACGTTGACCGGATCCATCAAAGCCAGCGGCAAGCCCCCCGATCAAACAACCAAACGAACCGGCAGGCCACAACCACCCGTTGTGTGACTACACTGCCGGGCGTGGATCTCACCGCCGTGCGCACCGTCGTCGCCGTCGCCGACGCGGGGCAGTTCCAGGACGCCGCCACCACCCTCTCGGTCACCCAGCAGGCCGTCTCCAAGCGCATCGCCGCGCTGGAGAAGGACCTCGGTGTGCGGCTGTTCACCCGCACCGCGCGCGGCGCCCGGCTCACCATCGACGGGCAGGCGTTCCTGCCGCACGCCCGGGAGCTGATCCGTGCCGCGGAGCGGGCCGCCGCCTCGGTCCGGCCGGGCAGCCGCGCGCTGCGCATCGATGTGATCGGCCGGCGGCTCTGCCCGGCGGGTCTGCTGCGCGACTTCCACCGCGCGCACCCCGGCACCGAACTCGACGTGGTGACGCTCTTCGACGCCGACGCGGCCCTCGCCGCGGTCCGCTCGGGCACCATCGACGCGTCCTTCCGCGCGGTCACCCTGCCCACCCGCCAACTCCCCGACGGCGTCGAGGCCGTCCGGGTCTTCGACGAGCCCATCCAGCTCCTCACCGGACCGGACCATGAGTTCGCCACCGCCCGCACGGTCACCCCCGCGCAGCTCGCCGGGCACCGGATCTGGATGCCCGGCATCGTCGCCGGTACGGAATGGGCCGCCTACTACGAGGACCTCGCCACCGAGTTCGGCCTCACCATCGAGGTGACCGGCCCCGACTTCGGCACCGAACCCCTCCTCGACACGATCGCCGACTCCTCCGCACTGGCGACCTTCGTCGGCGCGGACACCCGCCTCGTCTGGCCCGTCGACCAGGACCTGCGACGCGTGCCCGTACACCACCCGACACCGGTCTACCCCCACTCCCTGATCTGGCGCACCGACAACCCCCACCCCGCCCTCACCACCCTGCGCAGCTACCTCGGCGCCACACCGCCCGCCGACCGCGCGGACGGGGTGTGGACGCCGCGATGGGCGCGGTGAGCGAGGCCGGGGGCCGGTGGGAACCCGTAGGGGCTGCCGGAGGTGGTGCGGGGCTTCCGCCTTGCCGGGAAAAGGACGCCCCCTCCCGGAACCGCCCCCGCCACCCGGCCGACTACCTGTGCCGGGTCGCGCCTGCGGCCCGCCGGGCGCCGTGGCGGCCGGTGACACGGCCGGTGTTCCGGCTGGTGAGGCATAGGGGAGAAGCACCATGCGTCCTTGGAAGTTGTGCGGTGTCGCGGTAGTCGTCGCGGTGGCCGCCACCGGGTGCGGCGGCGGAGCGGGCGGCGGGCCGGACGCGGACCAGGGGGCGCCGGGACACGGCGGGGCGGGTTTTCCCGTACGGGTCGCCGACTGCCAGGGCGTCGCCACCACGTTCTCCGCCGCGCCGCGCAAGATCGTCACCAGCAATGCCGCCGCCCTGGAGATGCTGCTGCGGCTGGGCGCCGGTGACCGGGTCATCGGGACCGGATTCCCGCCCGGCAAGGGGACGTTGCCGGGCGGGCTGGACGCCGAGGCCCGGAAGGTGCCGGTGCTGTCGAAGTCCGTGATCCCCAAGGAGAAGCTGCTCGGCTCGGGCGCCGATCTGTACATCGACTCCTTCGCGGCGATGAAGATCATGGGCAAGGCCGGTGACGCGCCGACCGCGGAGGAGTTCAAGGCGGCGGGCATCAAGCACCTCTACCTGGCGTCCACCGCCTGTGCGCCGATGGCCGAGAAGCCACAGCGCGACCTGTCCGGCGTGGAGGGGGACATCAAGCGGCTGGGCGCGGTGACCGGCACCGCCGAGCGGGCGGACGCCCTCGTGGCGGGGATGCGGGCGAAGGTCGGCAAGGTACGCCGGGCGGTGGGCGGCATCCCGCCCGGCAAGCGGCCGACGTACTTCTTCTTCGACTACGACGCGGGAACCAAGCAGCCGGTCGCGGTCTGCCGCAAGCAGGTGGCCAACGCGGTGATCGGCCAGGCCGGGGCGCGCAATGTCTTCGAGGGCTGTGACGGGGACTTCAAGCCGGTCTCCTGGGAGGACGTGGTCGCCAAGAACCCGGACTGGATCCAGCTCGGGGTCCGCAACCGGGGCGATGCGAAGGCGAACGCCAAGGCGTTCGACGAGGCCGCGGCGTTCCTGAAGAGCTTCCCCGCCACCAAGGGGCTCGCGGCGGTGCGCAACGGGAAGTTCCTGCGGATCGGCTCGGAGCGGACGACGGTCGCCGGGGTCGGTACCGCGGACACCGTCGAGGAGATCGCGCACACCATCCACCCCGCACGCTTCAAGGCGGCGCCGTAGTGGCCGCGCCGGTCATCGAGCCGCACGTACGCGAGGAAGGGACCGTGCAGCCCGGCGGGCGACGGACCCCGCGCGCCGGGCTGCTCGCCCTGGGGCTCGGGATCGCGCTGGTGGCGGCGCTGACCGCGGCGGTCTCGCTGGGCGCCACCGATATGGCGCCCGGACACGTCTGGTCGGTGGTGTTCCGGCGGCTCGGCGGCGCGCCGCCCAGGCCGGGCACCGACGACCTGATCGTGTGGCAACTGCGCGTGCCCCGCGCCCTGTTGGCGGCACTGGTGGGGGCCGGACTCGGCCTGGTGGGGACCGCGACCCAGGCCCTGGTGCGCAACCCGCTCGCGGACCCGTATCTGCTGGGGATCTCCAACGGCGCGTCGCTGGGCGCGGTCACCGCCATCGTGCTGGGTTTCACGGCCGGCGGGAGCCTGGGGCTGGGGCTCTCGGGGGCCGCGTTCGCCGGGGCGCTCGGCTCGTTCGCGCTGGTGTGGTGGATGGCCCGGCGCGGCGGGGGATTCTCACCGCTGCGGCTCGTACTGGCCGGTGTGGGTGTCGGGCAGTTCCTGTCCGGCTTCACCAGCTACCTGGTACTCCAGGCCGGGGATGAACAGCAGACCCGCAGCGTGCTGTTCTGGCTGATGGGCAGTCTGAGCGGGGCCACCTGGGAGGTGCTGTGGCTGCCGGCCCTCGCGGTCGCCGCCGGGCTGCTTGCCCTCCAGGCGCGGGCCCGGGCCATGAACGCGTTGATCATGGGCGATGAGACCGCGGCCGGGGTGGGTGTGGACGTCACCCGGCTGCGCCGCGAGCTGTTCGTGGTGGCCGGGCTGCTGACCGGCGTCCTGGTGGCGGTCTCCGGGGCCATCGGCTTCGTGGGCCTGATGGTCCCGCATCTGTGCCGGCTGCTCCTCGGCGGCGACCACCGCCGGCTGCTGCCGCTGTCCGCGCTGACCGGTTCGCTGCTGCTGGTGGTGGTGGACCTGGTCTGCCGTACGGCCATGGACACCCAGGAACTGCCGATCGGGGTGGTCACCGCGATGATCGGGGCGCCCGCCCTGCTGTTCATCCTGGACCGGCGGCTGGAGGAGGGGCGATGAACGTCGAGATCGAGGAGCTGCACGTCGGCTACGCGGGACGGAACGTCGTCGCCGGTGTGCGGCTGATGGCGGCGGCCGGTGAGATCGCCGGCCTGGTCGGGCCCAACGGCAGCGGCAAGTCCACCGTGCTGCGCACCGTCTACCGGCATCTGCGGCCCACCGCCGGACGGGTCCTGCTCGCCGGGACCGACCTGCGCACGCTCTCCCCGGGCCGGACCGCCCGACAGGTCGCCGCGCTGCCCCAGGAGCGCGGCAGCGACTTCGAGCTGACCGTCCGCGAAGTGGTGACCATGGGCCGCACGCCCTACAAGCGGGCCTTCGCGGGCGACGACCGGACCGACCGGGAGACCGTGGCCCGCGCGCTGGCCGCCGTCGGGATGGCCGGACAGGGCGCCCGCCGCTTCTCCACCCTGTCGGGCGGGGAACGTCAACGGGCGCTCCTGGCACGGGCGTTCGCCCAGGACCCGGAGGTGCTGGTGCTGGACGAGCCGACCAATCACCTCGATGTACGCCACCAGGTGGAGCTGCTCGCGCTGCTGCGCGCCCAGCGCCGTACCACCCTCATCTCGCTGCACGATCTGAACGCGGCGGCGTCCCTGTGCGACCGGCTGCATGTGCTGCACGCCGGACGGGTGGTGGCGTCCGGAACGCCCCGGGAGGTGCTGACGCCGCAGCTGCTGGCCGAGGTGTTCGGGGTGCGCGCCGCGGTGACCGACCATCCGCTCACCGGGGATCCGCTGATCGCCTTCGACCACCGGGAGCCGCTGCCCGCCGGCGGCGGGTGACGCCCACCCCGCCCCCTCACCCGGCCATGAAGTGGCTCGGCCGCCCCTGGCGATACACCAGCCGGCCGAGCCGCTCGGCCGCCGACCGGTGCAGCAACTCCCGCCGCCCGTCGGCATGTTCCAGCACACACGAGTGCCAGGGCGTCAGCCACGCATCGGGCGCTTCGAGCAGCCGGATGCCGAACTTCGCCGAGCCCCGCGGCTGCGGGTGGATGGAGAGCCGGAACGCCTCCGGATGGTGCGTGGCGATCAGCTCGCCCCAGGCGCGGCTGCGCTGCATCACCCCGTACGCGCGCCGTCGGCAGTTGCGCTGTAATGCCGAACGGGTCCCCGCGAAGGCGACGGAGTCCTCGAAGAGGAACCGGGTGATGCCCTGGTACAGCCGCCGGGTCGGCTCGTCGGTGCGGGTCAGGGACCGCAGGGCCTCCAGGTCCGGGGCGTAGCGCTGGTGGACCAGGGACCGTTTGGCGTCGTGGGACAGCCGCTGACCGTAGACATCCCGCAGATCGAAGACATCGAGCCGGGTCAGCCCCTCGTCGTGGATCAGTGCGCGCAGGGCGTCGGCATAGGCGTCGATGTCACGGTCCGGCACCTGGATGAGATCGCTGAAGACATGCCCGTCCGAGCAGATGACCACCCGCGCCCCGGGCGGGTGGTGGACCGCGATCCGGGCGCAGAGCGCGTCCAGGAAGCGCAGGGCCAGCCGTTCGCCCTCGTCAGGGAGGTGGCCCAGCACCTTCGCCGGGTTGGGGGACTTGCAGGGGAAGCCCGGCAGGGTGAAGACGATCGGCTCGCCCGCCGCCACCGGGACGGCGAGCCGCCGCAACTGGGCGGGGAAGGCGTCGGGGGTGTCCCCGTGGCCGGTGTCCAGGGTGCGCCGGTAGGGCAGGAGCGTGGCGAGCACCTCGGCACAGCGGGCCCGGACGTCGGAGGGCGCCACCGGGCGCGGGGGCGCCGGGCTGGTCAGCGGCGCCGGGCTGGTCAGCACGCGGCATCGGACCCGTTCGCACCGGAGCCCGCGTACGGGCAGCCGCCGTAGGTCACCGGCAGCCGGGCGACGCCGCGCGCCAGTACGGCCGGGGTCCAGGCCAGCTCGTCCTCCGGGACGGCGAGCCGCAGGTCCGGCAGCCGTCTCAGCAAGGTGCCCAGGGCGACCTGGAGTTCGATACGGGCGAGCGCGGCGCCGGGGCAGAAGTGGATGCCGTGACCGAAGGCCAGATGCGGGTTGGGGGTGCGGTCGAAGTGCAGCGCGTCCGCGTCGGGGAACTGCCGGGAATCGCGGTTGGCCGCACTCAGCGACACGATGACGGAGTCGCCCGCCGGGATCCGGGTGCCGTACAGCTCGGTGTCCTCGGCGAAGAACCGCCAGGTGGTCAGCTCGAAGGCACTGTCATGGCGCAGGAGTTCCTCGACGGCCTGCGGCAGCAGATCGGGACGGCCGGCCAGCGTCGCGAGCTGCGCGGGGTGACGCAGCAGGGTGACCAACGCCGTGGTGATCTGGTTCGTGACCGGTTCCTGTCCCGCCACCAGGAGCTGGAACACCATCGAATCGAGCTCCTCCTGGCCGAGCCGCCCGGTGTCGCGGGCGGCCACCAGCCGGGAGAGCAGATCCTCGCTGCCCTCGGCGCGCTTGTGGCGGACCAGATCGCCGATGTACTGCTGAAGCCCGCGCAGCCGCGCCTCGTACGCCGGCCGGCCCGGGTCCGCGGGCCCCACGGGCTGGACGACCTTGCCCCAGTCCCGGTCGAAGCGTTTCGCGAACTCCTGGGGCAGTCCGATGACTTCGGCGAGCACCTGGAAGGGGAAGCGGGCGGCGAAGCCCTCGACCAGGTCGGCGCCGCCGCCGTCCGGGAGGCCGTCGAGCAGGGCGTCGGCCATCGCCTGGAAGCGCGGGCGCAGCGACTCGACCCGCTGCGGTGCGAAGGCATCGGTGATCAGCCGGCGCAGCGCGGTGTGCCGCGGCGGGTCCTGGTGGAGCAGGTGCACCTGGAGCTGGGAGTGCTGGGGCTCGGGCATGATCGAGGCGCGGGCCCGCCAGGCCGCGTTGCCCCGCGAGTGGTGCTTGCCCAGCCGGGGGTCGGTGAGGGCCCGGTGCGCGGCTTCGTAGCCGGTGATGAGCCAGGCGCACACCCCGCTGGGGAAGCGCACCCGGTGGACCGGGCCGCGCTCCCGCAACTCGGCGTACAGGGGATAGGGGTTGCGTGTGTACTCCGGTCCGTACAGCTCGACGGGTTCGGACGATGGGGACACGGTGTCTCCTCAACGGTGGGGGTCCGGCGCCCGGTTGGCGCGGCGTTGGAGAGGTCGGGCAACGGGCGTGCCGAGTTCCCGCCGGGGAAGGAGATTTCGGCCGCGCGGCAGCGGCGCGGGGGTACGGGGGACACCGTCCAAACCCAGTTAGTCGGGCGTGGCGGCCGGTGAGTTCCGGCGGCGGAACGGGACAAACCTCACGTGCGCACAACCCGCGGATCGGCCGCCGGCCGCCGTCGTCAGCTGCCACGATGACGCGATGTCCAGCTCTTCGGCCGACCGCAGTCGGCCCCCTCTTCGCCAGGCCGTCACCCGGCTGCTGCCCGCCCGGTCGGTCGTCGGTTTCCTCGCGCTGCTGGTGGTGCTCGGCCTGCTGTCGTACGCGGCCGGGACCGCCGTCGGGCCGGTGGCCCCGGGGCTGCGGCCGGCCGGCGGCACCCGTACGGGAGAGTCACCCACCGACGGCGGGGACATGGGCGGGATGCACGGCATGGGCGCCCCGGCCCCCCGCCCGGTGCCGGTGGGAGCACCGCGATGACGCCGGAGCCCCGGCCCGCTACCCCGTCGCCGGACCTCGCCCCCGCCCCGGCCCGCAGCACCACCCTGACGATCGGCGGGATGACCTGTGCCGCCTGTGTGGGCCGGGTCGAGAAGAAGCTCGGCCGGCTGGACGGCGTCGTCGCCTCGGTGAATCTCGCCACCGGCCGGGCCACGGTCAGCCACCCCGCGGCCGTCTCCGTCACCGACCTCATCGGCACCGTCGAGGCGGCCGGGTTCACCGCGGAGCTCCGGGAGGCCGCCCCCGAGCCGGCCCCGGAGGACGGGCTGCCCACCGGCCGCCAGGACGGCCAGGACGCCCGCGACACCCCGGAAACCGCAGACTCCCCGGACGACGGCGCCCGCGCCGAGTGGCACCGGCTGCTGGCGGTCGCCCTGCTCTCGCTCCCCGTCCTGGTCCTGTCGATGGTGCCCGGCTGGCAGTTCCGCAACTGGCAGTGGCTGTGCTTCGTGCTCGCCGCGCCCGTCGCGGTCTGGGGCGCCGCCCCCTTCCACACCCGTGCGCTGCGCGGGCTGCGGCACGGCGCGGCGACCATGGACACCCTGGTCTCCCTCGGCGTCGCCGCCTCCTTCCTCTGGTCCGCCTATGCGCTGTTCCTCGGCGGGGCGGGGACGCCCGGGATGACAATGCCGTTCAGCCTGCTGCCCACCGCGGGCGACGGCACGGCCCACGTCTACCTCGAAGCCGCCGTCGGCGTACCGCTGTTCGTGCTGGCCGGACGGCGGATGGAGGCCAGGGCCCGGCGCGGCACCGGCGCCGCCCTCCGCGCGCTGGCCGAACTCGCCGCCAAGGACGTCGCCGTACGTACCCCGGACGGTGAGCGGCGCATCCCGGTGAGCCGGCTGCTGGTCGGCGACCACTTCCTGGTCCGGCCCGGCGAACGGGTCGCCACCGACGGCACCGTAGTGGAGGGCAGCTCCGCCCTGGACCTGTCCCTGATCAGCGGCGAGAGCCGGCCCGTCGAGGTCGGTCCGGGCGCGGCGGCGGTCGGCGGCGCGGTCAACTCCGGTGGCCTGCTGGAGGTACGGGCCGACGCGGTGGGCGCCGACACCCAACTCGCCCGGATCACCCGGCTCGTCGAGGACGCCCAGACCGGCAAGACCAAGGTCCAGCGGCTCGCCGACGCGGTGGCGGCCGTCTTCGTGCCCGCCGTCCTGACCGTCTCGGTCAGCGTGCTGGGCTTCTGGCTCGGCGCCGGAGCCGAGCCACAGGCGGCGATCACCGCCGCGGTGGCCGTCCTCGTCGTCGCCTGCCCCTGCGCGCTCGGGCTGGCCACCCCGACCGCGCTGCTGGCCGCCACCGGGCGGGGCGCCCAACTGGGCATCCTGGTCCGGGGACCGGAGGCGCTGGAGCGACTGCGCCGCATCGACACCGTCGTCCTCGACAAGACCGGCACCCTCACCACGGGCCGGATGAGCGTCACCGCCGTCACCCCGCGCACCGGCGGCCTCGGCGCCGCGCCGGCACTGCGGCTGGCCGCCACCGTCGAGCAGGGCTCCGAGCATCCGCTGGCCTGCGCCGTCACCGCCTACGCGGACGAGCAGCAGCCGGACCAACCGCTGCCCCCCGTCGCGGACTTCAGCGCCACGCCGGGACACGGCGTACGGGGCACCGCGGACGGCCGCCTGGTGGAGGTCGCCCGGCCCGGGGACCTCACCGGCCTGCCGGCCCCGCTGCCGGACGCGGTGCACACCGCGGAGGCGGCCGGCCACACCGCCGTCCTGGTCACCGTCGACGGCACCCCGGAGGCCGTGCTCGCGGTGGGCGACGCGCTCCGCCCCGACGGCTATCGCGCCGTCGACCGGCTGCGCCGCCTGGGGCTGCGGCCGGTGCTCGCCACCGGCGACCGGGCCGCGACCGCCCGCGCGGTGGCCGGCCATCTCGCCATCACCGAGATCCATGCCGAGGCCCGCCCCGAGGACAAGGCCGCCCTGGTCACCACCCTCAAGGAGCAGGGCGGCCGGGTCGCCGTCGTCGGCGACGGGGTCAATGACGCGGCGGCCCTCGCGCTCGCCGACCTCGGGATCGCCATGGGCAGCGGCACCGACGCCGCGATCGGCGCGGCCGATGTGACCCTGGTACGCGAGGACCTCCAGGCCATCGCCGACGCCGTGCACCTGGCCCGGCGCACCCTGGGCACCATCCGCGGCAACCTCGTCTGGGCGTTCGGCTACAACCTCGTCACCCTGCCGCTCGCCGCCGTCGGTCTGCTCAACCCGATGGTGGCCGCCGCCGCCATGTCCGCCAGCTCGCTGCTCGTCGTGGGCAACAGCCTCCGGCTGCGCGCCTGGCGGCCGGGCGGCACCGGCACCTCCGCCCGCCGCCCCCACAGCCCCCGGGCGCAAGCACGTTGGGAGACCCGATGAAACGGCTGCCCCTCTCGGCCGTCGCCGTACCGCTGTTCACCTGTCTGGTGACGCTCAACGTCCTCGCCCTCTGGACCGCCACCGGCAACGCGGGGACCCCCGCGAAGCTCAGCGTCCCCGAGGGGCGGGTGCTGATCGCCGGCGGATCCGAGGCCACCGCCGCGTTCTTCACCATCCGCAACTCCGGCGGCGCGGACGACGTCCTGACCGGCGTCACCGGCCCGGCCGGCCATCGCGCGATGCTCAGCCGCACCGTCGACATCGGGAACAACGCCCGGCGCATGGCGATGGTCCGCAATGTCACCGTCCCGGCCGGCGCCGCCCTGACGATGACGCCGACCGGCCTGGACGTCATGGTCAGCCCGCCGCCCCGGCTCGCGCCCGGCGACCGGCTCACCTTCACCCTGCACTTCCGCGACAGCCCACCGCGGACCGTACGGGCCCGCGCGGTACGCCCCGGTGACGGGTGAAGCGGCCGGCGCCACGGCGGGGCTCACGGACCGGGCCCGCGCCCGTCCTTGAGCCCCGCCGCCCGCGGACGCGCGGCCCGTCAGGCCACGGCATCCGCATAGGCCCGCGGCCCGTCGGCCGTTCCGGGCCGCTCCGCGTCCGTCAGCAGCGCGATCAGCGTCTCCCGGGCGCGCGCGACCCGGGACCGCACGGTGCCGATGGGACAACCCATCACCCCGGCCGCCGCCGCGTATGGCAGCCCCAGCAGCTGGGTGAGCACGAACGCCTCCCGCCGTTCCGGCGCCAGCGCCGCCAGCAGTTCGGCCAGCGCGACGCCCTCGTCGAACCCGGGCACGCCACGCGGCTGCACCCGCTCCGCGGCCGTCTGCCAGTCGTCCGTCGCGGCCAGCCGGGGCCGGACCGCATGGGACCGGATGCGGTCCGCCACGACCCGCCGGGCGATGGTCAGCAGCCAGGTCCGCGCCGAGGAGCGGCCCTCGAACCGCGGCAGACTCCGCAGCGCCCGGACATAGGTGTCCTGTACCAGGTCGTCGGCCGCCTGCGGATCCCCGCTCAGATGCGTCACATAGCGCCGCACATCGAGCTGCGTGGCCCGCACGAACTGCTCGACGGACCGCTCGTCACCGGTCCGGGCGGCCAGCGCCCAGCCCGTCACCGCCTCGTCATCCCGCATCCCGCGACCGCCCCTCGCCGCCCGGCGCGGCTTCGGGGAGGATGGACACATGCTCTGCTCGCGCATCCGTACGGCACTCTCCGCCCGCCTCGACGGCGAGGAGCTGCCCCCCGGACTCACCGCCCGCCGGCTCGACGGCCATCTGGCCGGCTGCCCGGACTGCCGGCGGTGGCACGCGCAGGCACAGGCTCTGACGGCCGGCCTCGACCGCGCCACCGCGCGCCCCGAAGACGACCGGGCGGCCGCCGATGCGCTGCTCGCCCGGCTGCGGTCGGCTTCCGTGCTGCCGGGCCCGGTCTCTCCCGGCACGGCGGACACCGGTGGCAAACGGGCCGGTTGACCCGGCGGCCCGCGGGCACCCGCCCCCGCCGGCCGGTGCACCTACGGATGCGGGCAGCGGCGCCACCGGCATCCGGACAGGATTCATCATCTGGAGTCCTTCGCATGATCCGGCCACCGCGCTCCGGCGGGACCGGTGAAGTCGGAGCCGGGACCCGGGGCGCGTGCATCGGCGCCCGTCCGTCCTGCGGCTCGGGAATTCGTCCGTGCTGTCAGACGACAGCCGGTTCCCGCGGTGGACCCCGCAACGACCTCGTATGCGCCAGCAGCAATTGCCGCACCGCGTGCCGCGGCTCCTGCCGGGCGGTGCGGACGGCGGGCCGCGCCTCGGGCAGCGCGATCCGCAGGACCAGCACCAGGGGCGCGAACAGCCAGGCCGACACGGTCCGTACGAGCTGGAACGCGGCCCGCTCGCCGCCCCACAGCCAGCCGGCGCCGATCAGGGCGACCAGCAGGTGCGCCGCGAGCATGCCGGTCGCGCTGCCGTGCATCTCCGGCATCTGCTGCGCGGGCGCGGCCATACCGGCCATGTGGTCCATGCCCGCCATGTGGTCCATGCCCGCCATCCGGCCGCCGTGCCCGGTCGAGGGCATGGCGGCCATCTGCTGATGCATCATCCGCAGCAGCTCGGCGTGGTCAGGTCCGGAGGCCGGCATCCCCTGGGCGCCGCACAGCCAGCTGTCCGCCCACTGGCGCACGAGCGAGCGCTCGCCGCCACCGGAGCCGCTGACCGCCTGGCCGAACGAGAAGGCGGTGTGCAGGGCGGCCTGGGTGCCCACGGTCAGCAACCCCACCAGCAGCGGGCCACGTTCCCGGCCCGCACAGCACCAGGCACCGGCCGCGGCGACCGCCCAGGCGGTGAGCAGCATCCAGCCGGGTATCACGGCATCCGACATCACCGCGTGGCCCAGCGCAGCGAGCAGTACGCAGACCGCCGCGAACACCGCGGCCCGCAGCCCCCTGAGAACCTGCCCCGCATCCATGACAGGGCCATCGTCGCACCCCGCCTTCACCGCGCCACGAGAGGGGCCCCGACCTGCCGTTTCCAGCGGCGCCGGGGGGCGGTTGACGGGCCGCGGACGGGGCGCGCGACCGCCGGTTGCCCCGTACACAGCGGCGTCGCCCGCCCCGATGGCTTCGGGACGGGCGACGCGAAAGCGCTGACGTGTGGTCAGGACATGTTCTCTTCGGCGTCGAGGTACGCCTGGATCTTCTCGTCCAGCGCGTTGGCCTCCGCACGGGCACGCTCGGCGGCCTCGTGCTCGCCTTCCCCGTCCAGACGCGCGGCCTTGGCCTTCAGATCGGCGGACTGCTGACGCAGCTCGTCGATGTTGACGCTGATGCCGCCCCCGGCTGCCACGCTCTGCCGGCCGGCGGCCGTGGTGGCGGCCTGCGCCGGCAGCGCCGCGAACAGCACACCGCCGGCCACGGCCGCCGTCACGGCGAGTGCGGAAATACGTCGATACATGAGATCCCCCTGGTCGAAAAATAGGTCGTTACCGGCCAGTAAGCCTACATGAAGTGATCTTGCGTTCCGACCACGGAGGGTGAAGGGCGGAGTCTCTGCGCACGACGGGCGGGTGATGACGGGACAGTCATGAGGGCAGGTGCCGACGGCGTCGATCCGGCATGAGGGAGCGTTGGTGCGGGAGGGCCCACTCTTTCACCGGAATTGTCGTGCGCGGAACGGTGACTCCGTCAGGGATTCACTTTCTGTGATGGATTGATGACAAGTTTTACAGAGCCTCCGGCGCCTCGCGACTCCGGAGAGCCGTAAGGGCTGTCCCGTAAACCCTGCCGGGCGCACGACGACAGCTACGGCGCCTCGCCGTGTTGTCGGGACCTCCGGATACGCAAACGGGGCGTGGCCGCCGCCACGCCCCGTCGGTGTCCGCTGTCCTACGGCCGGGGTCCGATGACCTCCGCACCGTCCCGGACGGTGATGGCCGCGGCCGGACAGACATCGGCGGCGTCCAGGGCGCGCTCGTCCGCCTCGATCCGGTCCTTCAGCGGCCGGGCGTACGCGCCGTCCACGACGAAGAGGTCCGCCGCGATGGCGGCGCAGGAGCCCGAGGCGATGCACTGCTGCGGGTCGATCTCCACATGCCAGGTCATCCGGTCACCACCCCACCGGCATGACCCGCGGCCCGCGCACCAGCATCTCGCTCTTCCACACCACGTCACCGGCCAGTCGCAGGTCCGGGAAGCGGCTGATCAGGGCGCCGATCGCCTCTTGGAGCTCCAGGCGGGCCAGCGGCGCACCGAGGCAGTGATGGACGCCGTGGCCGAATCCGAGGTGCTGAAGTCCGGTCCGGGAGATGTCCAGTTTCCCGGGGGTGTCGAAGCGCAGCGCGTCCCGGTTGGCGGCGCCCACCGCCACCAGGACCGGGGTTCCGGCCCGCACCAGCGTCCCGCCGACCTCGACATCCTCCGTGGCGTAGCGGGCCTGGCTCGCGCCACTGCCCAGCGGCACAAAGCGCAGTAACTCCTCCACCGCGCCGCCGATCAGCTCCGGCCGCTCGCGCAGCAGGGCGAGCTGGCCCGGGTGGTCCAGCAGCGCCAGCACGAAGTTGGGGATCTGGGTGGCGGTGGTCTCGTGCCCGGCGACCAGAATGCCGACGCAGAGGTCCACGAGTTCGACTTCGGACAGCCGGTCGTTGACATCCCGGGCGTCGATCAGCGCCGTCATCAGATCGTCCCGCGGAGCGCGCCGGTGCTCCTCGATCAACTGCCGCATATAGGCGCGGAGTTCTTCCATGTTGGCGTCGAATTCCGCCGCGGTCAGGGAACTTGTCGACAAGGCGGCATCGCTCCACACCCGGAACCGCGGCCGGTCCTCGGCCGGCACCCCGAGCATCCGGCAGATCACGGCGACGGGAATCGGCAGGGCGTAACGGTCCACCAGATCGGCCGGCGGCCCGGCCGCTTCCAGCTCGTCGAGCAGCTCACTCGCCAGCTGCTTGACCTGCGGCCGGAGCTTCTCGACCTGGCGGACGGTGAATGCCTTGGCCACCAGCGTCCGCAGCCGGGTGTGGTCGGGCGGGTCCATCCCCAGGATGCCGCTGTCCTGGCGTCCTTCGGACTGCCGGGGCTCGTCGTGCCGTGCGCCCTCGGCGCGGCTGAAACGCTGATCACCGAGGACGAACCGGGCCTCGGCGTACCGGGTCACGAGCCAGGCCGGCTCGCCGTAGGTCATCCGGACCTTCAGCAGTCCCGGCCGGCTGCGGGCGTGTTCGTACTCTTCGGAAAGCTCAAGGCTCTCGGGAACATTGAAGGGGTAGGAGAGGGGTGCTGTGTCGGCTGTGGTCAAGGCGACCTCCCTTGTGTAAGCACCTGCTTACATCACGGTAAGCCGCCCCCCGGAGGCGGTCAACGACGCATTGTGGCCGTCCTTGTGACGGGCCGACGAAGAGGAGCGTGGCGATGGCGAAGACCCCGCAGGACGGCACGGCGAACGCATCCCGCCGGGACGCGCAGGGCACCCGGCTGCGGTTGCTCGACGCCGCATCGGAGCTGTTCGCCGAGCGCGGCTACGAACGGGCGACGGTGCGCGACATCGCGTCCCGGGCCGGGGCCAACCAGGCCCTGTTGTTCCGCTACTTCGGATCGAAGAAAGCCCTGTTCGGCGAGGTGATGGCACGCGGCGGGCAGGAGCAGCTGCGCAGCACCCCCGCCGAGCGGCTGTTCGAGGTCGCGCTGCGCGGGATGCTGGCCGGCGGCGGTGGAGCGGGCGCCGACCGCTCGCTGGAGGTGTGCCTGCGCTCCATCGGCGGCAGCGACGAGATCGGGGAGGCGCTGCGCGGGCTGGGGGAGGAGTACGCGGAGGTCCTCGCCACGCTCTCCGAGTCCGATACCGGGGGTCTGCGGGCGGATCTGGCGCTGTCCTGGCTGCTGGGAATTGGCTTGATGCGTGTGGTCGTCGGCAAGGAGCCGCTGGCGAGCGCCGACCCCGACACGGTCTGCGCGCTCGTCGCGGGCGCCCTGGGGAACCTGCTGGAGAACCTGCCGAAGGACAGGCCGGCCGACCGGGAAAGCACCGGGAATCCGGAGTGAACAGCCAGGCCACGGTGGGGTTCGTTGCCCTGCGTGCTGCGTTCCAGTGACTCTGCGGCGGGTCGCAAGTCGATGGAGAAATGCCCGCTTATCGTCGTCTTTGCAGGAAATATTCATTTTCTGCGAAGTCGAGTGAAGGTGGAAACATGCTCCGTTCGATCCCGCGCGGCCTTGCAGTGGCCGGCCTGACCGCGGCTGCCCTCGTGGTGCCGACGGCAGGCGCCGCCACCGCCGCGACCACGCCCCCCAGCGGTACCCAGGCTGCCAACTGCGCCTCGCACCGCTGCGAGAAGGGCCACCCCGGCAATCAGCAGCACAGCCGCCACCAAGGCCGCGTCGGACAGCGTGGTCACGACGGCTATGACGGCTTCGGCCGCGACCGCCGCGACGGCTACGGCCGCGACGGCGGCTACGACCGCTTCGACCGCGACGGCTACGGCCGCGACCGCGACCGCTACGACCGTGACCGCTACGACCACGACGGCTACGACCGCGACGGCCGCGGCCTGGGCAGGAACGGCCTGCTCAACCTCGGCCTGCTCGGCCTCCTCTGATACTCGTTCGGACAGCGCGCGGTGGGCCCGGGGTCATGACCCCGGGCCCTCTGTCCGTCCGGGCGTGGCCGAAGTTCACCCGGTGGCGTTCACCGCGGGTAACGGCTGGTCAGGAGCGGTGTCCCGGGGCGGGATCAAGCCACATTTCACGATTCAACGTTTTTGGTATCCATATAATCGTTGTCATTGGCCTTGCGTGATGGCAGGATTGTTCTGTCGCATCGCGAATGGGGGATTTGCGACAACGGGGGACGGGGGAAGAGTCCCTTCTGCGTAGCGCGCACCTGACCCGTGCGCCGACCAACAAGCCCGTGGGCTCCTCGCTTTGGCGAGCGCAATTGTTCTGCGCTGCCCATTTTCAAGGTTTGGATTCTGGTGATAGCGGAAGAAGTTTATGATCTCGTGCTGGATGATCTCTTCATCCGGCTTGACCAATTAGTTCCCGGCAGTTCAGTCTTCCTCAAACTGGAAGGTCTCAATCCTGCCGGTTCGGTAAAACTCAAAACGGCTGTCGCACTGGTAGCGGCGGCCGAGGAATCCGGGCGCTGCTTTCCGCGGACCCGGCTGATCGAATCGACGTCGGGAAACCTCGGCGTCGCCCTGGCGATGGTGTGTGCGGCGAAGGGTTACCGGCTGACCTGTGTCACGGACCCCAACTCCACCGTCCAGTCGCGGCGTCTGATGGAGGTCCTGGGCGCCGAAGTGGTGGTCATCGACGTCAGGGACGTCCAGGGCGGCTATCTCCAGTCGCGTATCGACTACATCGGCGAGCGGCTGCGCCGCGACCCCGACCTGTTCTGGCTGAACCAGTACGCCAACCCGGCCGGGCCGCAGGCCCACCGGGACCGCACGGGCCGTGCGCTCCTCGAGGAGATCGGCCATATCGACTACGCCTTCATCGGGGCCGGAACGACGGGGACCCTGATGGGCTGCGCGGAGTACCTGCGCCGCCACAGCCCCGCCACCCGGATCATCGCGGTGGACGCCGAGGGCTCCGTGACCTTCGGCGGGCCCGCCGCCCGTCGTCACATTCCCGGTCTGGGGACCAGCCGGCGGCCGGAAATTCTGGACACCGGGAATATCGACGAGGTCGTGCTCATTTCCGAGTCGGCTGCCGTGGAGATGTGCCGGACGCTGGCCGAAGAACGCGGGCTGCTGCTGGGGGGCTCGTCCGGCACGGTGCTGTGTGCCGTGCAGGATGCCGCGAAGGAGATCCCGGACGGAAGTGTCGTGGTGGCCATTTCACCCGACTTCGGGGACCGCTATCTGGAGACCATCTACAACGACGACTGGGTGGCGGAACGCTGGCCCGAGACCGTCGGCAACAAGAAAATATCTCAGGCACCGGCCTGAGTGGGGGGAAATTCCTGATGTTCAACTTTGAGATCGTGGCCGGGGAAACGGTCCGTCAAGTTCTGCACGACAAGCGTGCGGACGTGCTCGGCATTGTCAGCAGCGCCTACCGGGCGCATGAGGCCGGGGACTCCGTCAACCCGGACAGCTACTTCCTGCGCTTTCCGGAGAAGCCGGATTCCCGGATCATCGCGCTGCCGGCCTTCCTGGGCGCCGATGTCCAGCTCGCCGGCATCAAGTGGATCGCGAGCTTCCCGGGCAACACCCGCCGCGGCAACCCGCGCGCCTCGGCCGTCCTGCTCCTGAACGACTACGAGACCGGCTACCCGATCGCCTGCCTCGAAGCCGCCAACATCAGCGCGGCGCGCACCGCCGCCTCCGCGGCCGTCGCGGCGACCGCGCTCCGCCCGGACGGCTTCGCGGGGACCCGTATCGCCGTCGTGGGCGGTGGCGTCATCGCCCGCAACATCTGCGACTACCTGAACGTCGCGGGCTGCGCACCGGACGCCTATCTCGTTCACGACCTCGACGAGGCATCCGGACAGGCGCTGGCCGATCACGTCCGTAGCACCCAGAACCGTCCGGCCACCTTCACCGCCGACCTCGACGAAGCGCTGCGCGCCGACACCGTCGTGTTCGCCACGACCGCGCTCGAGCCCTACGTCAGCACACCGTTCAAGCCCGGCCAGCTCGTGCTCAACATCTCCCTGCGTGACCTCACCCCCGAGGTGATCCTGGGCGCGGACAACATCTTCGACGACGTCGAGCACTGTCTGAAGGCCCAGACCTCACCCCACCTGGCCGAGCAGCTGTCCGGCTCCCGCGAGTTCGTGACCGGCACCCTCGCCGGAGTGCTGAACGGCGAGGTGACGCCCTCCGCGGACCGCCCGGTGATCTTCTCGCCGTTCGGGCTGGGCGTGCTGGACCTCGCCGTGGGGGCGTTCGTCCTCGGCGCGGCCCGCAAGGACGGCAGCACCATCGAGGTGCCCAACTTCTTCGGGGAGACGCGCCGGTGGTGAATCACAGACCTCTCTCCGTCGCGATCGTGGGCGCCGGATCGCGAGGGCTGGGCGTCTTCGAGCGGCTCGTCGCGCACTGCCTGGCGCAGCCGGCCCCGCTCACCGTCCACCTCATCGACCCGCAGCCCTTCGGTGCCGGCTTCCATCTGCCCGGCCAGCCCGACCAGCTGCTGCTCAACACCGTCTGCGCACAGCTCTCGGCCTTCGCCGACGACCGGATGGTCGACGGCCCCGTACCGCTCCCCGGCCCCTCGTTACACGCCTGGTGCCGGGACCGGGACCTGCGGCTGGCGGACGACGGCTACACCGTGCGCGCGGGCGAAGGGCGGGAGATCCAGCCCAACGACTTCCTGCCGCGCCGGCTGCTGAGCGAATACCTCACCTGGGCGGCGGAGGAGATCGCCGGCGCCGCGCCCGAAAGCCTCACCCTGCGGCAGCACCGTACGACGGCCGTCGACATCCTGCCCGGAGCGTCGGACACCGAGACGGTCGTCCTCGCCGACGGCACCCGGATCGACGCCGACGCCGTGTTCGTCACCGTCGGGCACCACTCGCTCTACGCCCCCGCGGAACCCGCTCCCGACCCCCGGCTGGTCACCCGCCCCTATCCGCTGCCCGAGGCGCTGGACAGCATCGGAGCGGGCGAACGGGTCGCCGTCCTCGGCATGGGGCTGACGGCCATGGACGTCATCGCCACGCTGACCCTCGGCCGCGGCGGCCGGCACACGACGAACGCGCACGGGATGAGCTATCTGCCCAGTGGGCGGGAGCCGTTGATCGTGCTCACCAACCGCTCCGGGATGCCCTCGCGCAGCCGCCCGCGCCTCCACCCGGGACGGATGCGCTTCGTTCCGCTGGCACTGACCACGGAGCGCCTCGACGCGCTCCGGGCGCGGCGGCCCGACCGGCGGATCGACTTCACCGCCGACGTGCTGCCGCTCATCGAGACCGAGATGGAACTGGCCTACTACCGCGTCCTGTTGGGCCGGGAGATGGGCGACGCCACGGACGCGGGGCTGGAGATGGCCCGGCGCTGCGCCCAGGCCGGTCCCGAGACCCTGCGCGACGAGCTGCGCGCCCGGTTCGGCACCACCCCGGTGCCCGGGATCCTGTTCGCGAACCTCTCCGACCGGCGGTGGACGGAGTACGCCGCCTACCGCGACTGGTTCACCGCGGAGGTCGCCGCCGACCTGGCCGAGGCCCGCGACGGCCTCGGGGTGAGCCCGCTCAAGGAAGCCCTGGAGGTGCTCCGCGACCACCGCGATGTGCTGCGTGCGGTCATCGACCCGCCGGGAGTCGACGACGCGTCGCTGGCCACCTTCTTCGGGGAGTTCGCCTCGACGGTGAACCGCCAGGTCATCGGCCCGCAGCTGGACCGGTCGGCGGAGCTGCTCTCGCTGATCGACGCGGGGATCGTCCGGCTCGGCCCCGGCCCGCAGCCGAAGATCGTCGCACCGGCCGGCCAGGGCCCCTGGCGCCTGGAATCCACCTGCCTGGCCGAGCCGTTGCGGATCGAGGTCGACCACGTGGTGCAGGCGCACGTGGCCGAGCCGAGTGCCGACCGGGCGCCCGGGACGCTGCTCGGCACGCTCGTCGCCGCCGGCCGCGTCCGTACCCTCGCGCACCGCGGGACGACGGTGCACGGGCTGGACGTCACCCGGGAGGGCCAGGGGATCGACCGCACCGGCGCCCCGCAGCCACGTCTGTTCTTCCTCGGGCCGCACACCGAGGGATCCAGCTACTACAACCACTATGTGCCCTCACCCGGCGCGCCCTCCCGTGCGCTGCTGGACGCGGAACTTGCCCTGAGCACCGCTCTGCCGTCACTGATTTCGAGGAAGCGATGAACAACAGCGAGACCTTCACCCCCTGGACGCAGGAGTACCGGCCCGAGACGCGCGCCGCGCAGGGCGACGGCTGGCGCTGCCCGACCACCGGCGCGGTGCCGCCCCCGATCGGGCTGGGCGCGACCTTCGCACGCGACAACGAGTACCGGGCGCCGGCCGGAATGGCGTATCTGCGGGACCAGGGCACACCGGGGTACGAGCAGGTCGAGCAGGTGGTGGCGGGCCTGGAGGGCGGCTCGGACGCGCTGGTCTTCTCGTCCGGCATGGCCGCCGCCACCGCCGTCTTCCAGGTGCTGCCGGCCGGTGCGCGGGTCGTGGTCCCGGAGACCATGTACTTCGGTCTCACCAAGTGGCTGCGGGAGTTCGGCACGCCGCGCGGCCTGGAGGTCGTCCAGGCACCCATGAACGACCTGGCCGCGGTGACGGCCGCGGTGACCGCCGCCCCCACCGCGCTGGTGTGGGCGGAGTCTCCGGCGAACCCCACCTGGACGGTGACCGACATCGCCGCCGTCGCCGAGATCGCCCACCAGGCCGGTGCGCTGTTCGGCGTCGACAACACCGTCCCCACCCCGGTGCACTCCAAGCCATTCGCGCTCGGCGCGGACCTGATCATGCATTCGGGCACCAAGTACCTCAACGGTCACACCGATGTCGTCGCCGGACTTCTCGTCAAGGCGCCGGGCAGCAGCGAGGCCCGGGACGAGATCTGGGAGCGGCTGCGGCTGCACCGCCGGCTGACCGGCCCGATACTCGGCCCCATGGAGACCTACCTCCTGATGCGCGGCATACGGACGCTCTTCCCCCGTATGCGGCAGATCTCGGAGACCGCGATGGCCGTGGCCGAGCACTTCGCCGAGCACCCGCGCATCCGGCGGGTGGCCTACCCAGGGCTCGCCAGCGACCCGGGACACGCCGTCGCCGTCCGGCAGATGACGGGCGGCTTCAGCGGCATGCTCTCACTGCATGTCGACGGCGAGTGGCAGCAGTCCCTGCGGACCGCGAACCACTGCGAACTCTTCATCCGCGCCACGTCGTTGGGCGGTGTGGAGAGTCTGATCGAACACCGCTACACCTTCGAAGGACCGGGTAGTACCTCGCCGAAGGACATGCTGCGGCTGTCCATAGGTCTGGAGAGCCCCGCAGACCTTGTCGCCGACCTCGAACAGGCCCTGGAAAAGGCCGTGAAGGAAGACCGTTGAGTTCCAAGACACCCACGCCCCACCCCGATGCCGCACCGCCGGGTTCCGCCCCGCCGGAGCGCGCGGAGCCGGCGGAGGCGGCGGACGGGCCCCCGGCACCGGGGGCCCGGCCCGGCCTGTTCCGTGACGCCTCGCTGTCCGCGGTCCTGGCGGGCTTCGTCGCCGTCGTCGTGTCCTACTCGGGCCCGCTCGTCATCGTGCTCGCGGCGGCCTCCGCCGGACATCTGAACACCGCTCAGACCAGCTCCTGGGTCTGGGCCATCTCCATCGGCAGCGGGCTCACCTGTATCGCGCTGAGCCTGCGCACCAAGATGCCGGTCATCACCGCCTGGTCGACACCGGGCGCGGCCCTGCTGGTGACCAGCCTGGGGGCGTACTCCTACGCGGAGGCCATCGGCGCGTTCATCGTCACCGGCTTGGTGATCACCCTGGTCGGCCTGACCGGAGTGTTCGGCTGGCTGATGCGGCAGGTGCCCACCGCCGTGGTCTCCGCGATGCTCGCCGGCATCCTCTTCTCGTTCGGCACCGGGGTGTTCACCTCCCTCAAGACCGCGCCGCTCATCGCCGGTTCGGTGCTGCTCGCCTACCTCCTGGCGAAGCGGTGGCTGCCCCGGTACGCCGTCCTGGTCGCCCTGGCGGCGGGCGTCGCGGCCAGTGCGGTCAGCTCCCGGCTGGACATCCACCTGGACCGGATCGAGCTGGCCAAGCCGGTGCTGACGACCCCGGAGTTCTCGCTCGCCTCCCTCGTCGGCATCGCGGTGCCGATGATCCTGGCGACGCTCGCCTCCCAGAACGCACCCGGCATGGCCGTGCTCACCGCCTCCGGCTACGAGCCCAAGGACCGCCTCCTGATCGGTTCCACGGGCCTGGTCTCCACGGCCCTGGCCCCGTTCGGCTCGCATGCCATCAACCTCGCGGCGATCACCGCCGCCATCTGCACCGGCCCCGAGTCGCACCGCGACCCGCGGCGGCGCTATGTGGCCGGCGTCTCCTGCGGAGCGTTCTATCTCCTGATCGGAGCCTTCGGTTCCACACTGGTGGTGCTCTTCGCCGGCCTTCCGAAGGAACTGGTGGCCGCGGTCGCCGGCGTCGCCCTGCTCGGTGCGCTGGCCGGCGGGCTGACCGGGGCGGTGAAGGAGGAGAAGGACCGCGAGGCGGCCCTGATCACCTTCCTCGCCACCGCCTCCGGCCTCACCCTCTTCGGCATCGGCTCCGCCTTCTGGGGCCTCCTCTTCGGCGTCATCGCCCACCTCGTCCTGACCCGCTTCCGCAAGCCCACGGAAGCCGCCAACTGAGCCGGGCCGGCCCTGCGCCGGCAGCGGCCACGACACGACCGGGACCCGCACGGGCCGCCGGGCACCTTTGTGTGTCCGGCGGCCCGTGCGGGTTGGACGGTCTTCTCCCGCTCCTCGTACGGCCGTTGGGCGAGCGCGGCCCGGTCCGCGGTGAGCGTCGGCCGGTCGGCTAGCCCGAGGAGACCGCGGCTTCGATATGGGCGAGCTGGGCCGCGAGGAGCTCCTCGAACGCGGCGCCGCGGTCCGCCCCGAGCGGGCGGACGTCACGGGCGAAGTGCGCCAGGGCCGGGAAGCGTTCGGGGTCGGCGCCCAGTACCGCCACGCGGAACAGCTCCATGCCCTGTTCGTGCTCCTGCGGGGTGAGCGTGCCGGCCCCGGCCTCGGAAGCGATCAACGCGGAGATGAGGACCACGATCCGGTGGTAGCGCACCGGGATCTCCTCCTCGGGCAGCCCCGACGCGCGCAGCGCCTGGAGCACCTCTTCCATGACCAGCCGCGAACCGGTGCCGCTCGACGCGTAACGTCCCCAGACCGCGGCGAGCTGGGGCTGCTGCCCGAAGGCATCTCTCACCCGCAGGGCCAGGGCCGTGATGCGCTGCTTCCAGTCGCCCTCGGCGCGGTGGCCGTCCATGGCGGCCAGCAGAATCCGGTCGGCGACCGCGCGCAGCAGTTCGGTCTTGCTGCGGAAGTGCCGGTAAAGGCTGGAGGAATCGGTCCCGAGGGCCGCGGCCAGCTTGCGCACGCTGAACGAATCCGCGTCGCTCGTGCGCAGTAGCTCCGCCGCCGCGTCCAGGATCTCTTCGGTCGACCAACGCCTTCGGCCTGCCATCTCGCTCCTCTCGCCGGATTTCAGCCTAACTTATGCACTTGGTGTTGCACGCATCGCGTGCATAATGAGGACATGAGCTGGCCGGACGGCCCGGCGGGAGTGCGGGCCGGCCTGCCACGCGTGCCCTGTTGTCCGGGATCAGGCGACCGATGCGGAGCCCACCCCGGGGAATCCGAAAGGACGCATGACGTGACGAACCCACTGGATCCCGCGGCGCTGGACGCGGCCATCGAGAACGTCCACCGCGCCGGCCTGCCGGGCCTGTTCGCCGAGGTGCGGGACGGCGACCAGGTCTGGCGCGGCGCCGCCGGGGTCGCCGATGTCGCCACCGGCCGCCCGGTCACCGCCGGCATGCGGCACCGCGTCGGCAGCATCACCAAGACCTTCACCGCCGCCGCCGTCCTCCAGCAGGTCGAGAGCGGCCGGATAGGGCTCGACACACCGGTCGGCCGGTACCTTCCGAAGCTGGTTCCCGGCGCCCGCGGTGCCGCGATCACGGTCCGGATGCTGATCAACCACACCAGCGGCCTCGCCGAGTACCTCCCGTACGCCTACCCGTCCCTGAAGGCGTACCCCGCCCTCGCGGACACCGGACCCCAGAGCCTGGACGACCACCGGCTCACGCGGTTCGACCCCATCGAACTGATCGAGATGGGGGTCACCGCACCTGCCGTCGGCGCCCCGGGCGGTACACCGGGGGTGTACTCCAACACCAACTACCTGCTCCTCGTCCAACTCCTGGAACAGGCGACCGGCACCACGGCCGAGCGGTACCTCACCCAAAGCGTCATCGAGCGCGCCGGGCTCCGGGACACCGAACTCCCCGCCGGACCGTACGTCAACGGGCCGCACTCGAAGCTCTACGAGGCATGGTTCGGCATGATCGACCCGCCGCGCGACTACAGCGTCTACGACATGTCATGGGTGGGGCCGTCGGCCTCGCTGATCTCCACCGTCTCGGACCTGAACCGCTTCTACGGCCTGTTGCTGGCCGGGGAGATCGTCAGCCCGACGTCGCTGGCGCAGATGCAACGCACCGTCCCGGTCGTCTCCCAGGAGGGAAAGACGATCGACTACGGCCTCGGCCTGCACCCGATGGAGGGGCCCGGTCAGGGCACCTTCTGGGGCCATGGCGGCACGGTCTGGGGTGGCGGAGCGCTGGCCATGACCCGTGCCGACGGCAAGCGGCAACTGGCGGTCGCGGTGAACATGCAGCGGTGGAACCGGCTCGACTCCGCCGGCCGGCCGCGGGCCCATCCCATCGACGACGCGCTGGCGACGCTGTACCGCGTGGCGATGTACGGCTGACCGGGCCACCACCCGTCTGACACGAGCACCACCGTACGGATATCCGGTCACGACGCCCCGGACCCCGTTCCCTCCTGCTTCAGCTTCGTCACCTTCCGGGGGAGCGGCCCGGTGCCGTCAGCCGGCGGGGGAGTGGTGTCGGCCGGGCCGGTGCCCTGCTTCAGGCTGTCGAGAATGGCCAGGGACTGGCCGACGATGCCGGAGACGATCTCGTTCAGCCCGTCGGAGCCGTTGAGCACGGTCAGCCGGGCGCCGGAGAGGCCCTCGGCGGCGGCCTCGGCGAGGACGGGGAGGTTCTCGACGGTGCGGTTGGCGGCGATCAGTTCCTGGTTGCCGTCCCGCAGCGAGCCCGCGAGGGCCGTGTTGGCGTCGGCCCGCGCCTGGGCGACGGTCCGTTCGGTGTACGCGTGGGCGTCCGCCTCGTACCGGACCTGGTCACGCTGCGCCTCCGCCAGGGTGCGCAGCCGGTACGCCTCGGCGTCCGCGGGGCGGCGTACCTCGGCCTCCAGCCGCTGGGCGGCGAGCGCGGCCTGCCGCTGGGCCAGCGCGGTCTGCTCCTCGATGACCTCCTGCGAGGCCCTGGCCTGGGAGAGCGGGCCGGCCTGCGCGGCCCGGGCGTTGTACTGCTCGGTCTCGGCGAGGAACCCCGCCCGTTTGATCGCGGTGTCCCGCTCGTACTCGGCCTTCAACGCCGCCGCCTGCTGCTCGCGTTCGGTCGCCTCCTGGTCGGCCTTGGCCTGCGCGATCCGGGCCGTGCTGGCCACCGCGGCGGCGTGCGGTGCGGCGAGATTGGTGATGTAGCCGGAGGTGTCGGCGATCTCCTGGATCTGAAGGGCGTCGACGACGATGCCGAGCTTCTCCATCTCGGAGTGGCTGCCGTCCTTGACCTCCTGGGCGACCCGGTCCCGCTCCCGGATGATCTGCTCGACGGTCAGTCCGCCGACGATCGAGCGCAGATGACCGGCGAAGATCCGGCCCACCAGCTCTTCCATGGTGGCCTGCTCGGCCAGGAACCGGCGCGCGGCGTTGGCGATGGACGTCTGGTCGTCCCCGACCTTGAAGACGGCGACCGCCCGGACGCCGAGCCGGATGCCCTGCTGGGTGACGCAGTCCTCGGAGATCTCCGCCTCCCGCAGCGACAGCGACAGCACACTCGCCTTCTGTTTGACGGGCAGGACCCAGCAGCCGTGGCCGGTGACGATACGGAATTGGGCGTCCCCGGCCCGGCGCTTCGAGCCGGAGATCAACAGCGCCTCATTGGGCGCGGGAACATGCCAGAACAACATCGGAACGCTCCTGGTCCGGTGCGACCGGCCCGGTGGGGGTGCGGGCACGGCCGCGGGAAAAGGGAGTGCTCACGTGGCCGGCGACGGTCGGCGGGACCGCCGGGTCACGCGGGCAGCGGCGCGACGATCACCGACCGCGCCGAGGTGTGGTCCACCACGATGACCTGCGTGTGCCGGGCGATGGGCTCGCGGGACCAGGCGGCGAATGCCTCGGTGCCGCCGCGTACGGGCAGCAGCACCTCACCCGGGCCGTCGGTCGGGATGGAGACGGTCACCCGCCCGATCACCCCGATCGGGCTGAAGTCCGTGTCATCCGTCGCGCTCACCCGGGCTCCGTCGCTGGTCAAAGCCGCTGTCGGCGCAGCCGCCGGACAGCGGGAAATCCTCGACAACTCAACGGTACTCCGGCCGGGGTGCCGCCCGCGCCGCCGGTCCGGCGGGCGCCGCGGACCGGTTTCAGGCGTCCAGACGGGCGGGCCGGGCCGCCGGGACCGACGGCTTTCTCGGGGGCAGTACGTCGGGCGCACGATGGGGCCGAAGGGCCGTGAGGGCGATCTCGGTCTCCTCCATCAGCGCGCGGTAGGAGACCAGGCGCTGCCACTCGGGATCGGCGACCCCGGGCACCGTGGCGGCGCGCTCGGTCCACTGCTTCACCAGCCCGGCGTACACCGGGGTCTGCCTGATGACCTCCGCGGTGATCCACCGCGGCATCTGCCCGGGGCGGGGGAGGGACGTCGGTCCGTGACCTGCGACGGTGCCGGAAGAGGGGACGCTCATGGCCGTAGAAACGATTCTTCGACGCTGGGGTCACTGCGTATTTTTGCAGCCGTCCGTACTTCCGCCAGGCAGGCAGGGGCGCATCTCCATCGAATATCACCTTATGCAGTGATCTATAGCCGGGAAGCGGTCCAATCCGGACGAAGGAACGTTGTCGCAGTCATGGAACCGAGGGAGTTGTGGGAGCGCCACGCGGTACTCGCACAGGCGTTTTGCAGCAGCGATGACGAGGTCCGCCGTACACAGGGACTCCTCGACGAGGCCGAGGCCCGCCGTTCGCGGACCCTGGCCGCCTTCGCCGTGACCGTGGGCAGCGACGCGGTGGTGGCGGATCTGCTCGGCCTGGACGAACGCGAAGTGCGGCTGGCCCGGCGCACGGTGGGCAAGGACGACGCCCGCGCGGTCGCCAAGAGCCTGCTCGCCCAGCCCCCGTGCGAGCCCGCCCCCGCACCACAGCAGCCCGCGCCGCAGGCCCCGGCGGCGCCGGCCCCCGCGCCACAGCCCGCCCAGGGGGCCGCGGCGCCCGGCCCCGCCGCACATGTCGCGCCGCCGCCCCAGCCGGGCCCGGCCGCCGCCCCGCAGCCCTCCGAACCGGCCTGGGCCCCGGCGCTGGACGCGGTCCTGATGAGCAGCTGGCACAACGGAGTCGACCTCACCGCCCTGGCCACCGAACTCGGCCTCGACGTCCGGCTGCTGGTGGGCCGCGCACAACAACTGTCCGCAGAGAGCCGCCCGATGCCGTCTTCCCCCTCGGACCGCACGGGACGGCACCGCCGGCTGGTCAACGTGCCGCCCCCACAGCCGGAGGCTTCCCCTCTGACATGGCAGGAGCCCTGGAAGCAACAGCCGTACCAGCACTACCCGGACCAGCAGCAGTACCAGGAATACCGGGTGTACGAGGAACACCAGCAGTATCAGCAGCCCACCCCGCAGCCCACCTGGGACGCCAATGCCATCACCGCCGCCCAGCACGACTGGGACGGCATCCTCAGCCAGTGGGAGGCCACCGCCGCGCCCCAACCACCCCTCTCCGCACCGGGGCAGGGCGGCGGGTGACCGGACCGCGCCGCCGGGCGTCGATTACAGTGGGCGCCGAGCCGTGACTGGCGCTTGGGTGGAGCACCACCGGGGAGCGGCTCGGCCATCCACGGCCGGTGCCGCGCGCCTGGGCGATCCCACCTGACGCTCAGGAGTAGCCCATGTCCCCGGACGCCCGCCTCATGGACGGCAGCGCACTCGCCCGCGGTCTCGTCGAACAGGCCGCCCGGCGCGCGGCGGACCTCACCGAACGGACCGGCACGGCCCCGTGTCTGGCGACCGTACTCGTCGGCGACGACCCCGCCTCGGTGACGTATGTCCGTATGAAGCGCAACCGCTGCGCGAAGGCCGGGATCCTCTCCCGGCATGTCGCGCTGCCCGCCGCCACGACGACCGCGGAGCTGGTCGACACGATCACCGCGCTGTCGAACGACCCCGCGGTGCACGGCATCCTGTTGCAGCACCCGGCCGGCCCGCACATCGACGAGCGCGCCGCGTTCGAGGCGATCGCCCCGGAGAAGGATGTCGACGGCGTCACCTGCCACTCCTTCGCCGCGATGAGCTTCGGCCTGGACGGCTTCGCCTCCTGTACGCCCGGTGGCATCCTGCGGCTGCTGGATCACTACGAGGTCGACCTGGCCGGCAAGCATGCCGTCGTGGTCGGCCGCAGCGCGATCCTCGGCAAGCCCGTGGGGATGCTGCTGCTCGGCCGCGATGCCACCGTCACCTACTGCCACTCCCGCACCACCGATCTGGCGTCGCTCACCAGGGAGGCCGATGTGCTGATCGCGGCCGTCGGCCGGCCCCGGTTCCTGGGCGGTGAGCACCTCAAGCCCGGGGCCGTCGTGATAGACGCCGGCTCCAACCCGGGCAACGTCGGGGATGTGGACTTCGAGGCGGCACGCACCCGCGCTGCCCTGATCACCCCGGTCCCCGGCGGCGTCGGCCCGATGACCATCGCCACCCTGCTCACCCAGACCGTCGACGCCGCGGCCGCCCAGCTGAACGCGGTCTGACCGCCGGCCGGCGCGGGGCGGTAAGGGGACGGAGTATCCGCCCGGTGGAGTGGTGCGGAGGGTGACGCACGGGCGCGGCGCGGATCGGCCGCGCCCGGTGCGTCCGGTGTCAGCGCAGCGTCCGCAGCATCGAGGCGTCGAACGGCACCAGGGCGTCGGTGCGGCCCTCGAAGATCTTGGCGGCCCACTCCGGGTCGCCGAGCAGCGCCCGCCCGATGGCGACGAGGTCGAACTCGTCCCGCTCCAGCCGGTCCAGCAGCCGGTCGATGTCGGAGACCCCGGCCTGTTCGCCCTGGAACGTCCCGAGGAACTCGTTGTCGAGACCGACGGAGCCCACGGTGAGGGTCGGCCGGCCGGAGAGCTTCTTGACCCATCCCGCGAGATTGAGGTCCGAGCCCTCGTATTCGGGCAGCCAGTAGCGGCGCGTCGAGCAGTGGAACGCGGTGACTCCGGCGTCCGTCAGCGGCGCCACGATCTCCTGGAGTTCGTCCGGCGTCTCGGCGAGACGGGCCTCATAGTTGCCCATCTTCCACTGGGACATCCGGAAGAGGACCGGGAAGTCGGGCGAGACCGCGGCCCGGCAGGCCGCCACGATCTCGGCGGCGAAACGGGTACGGGCGGCGCGGCTGCCGCCGTAGGCATCGGTCCGCCGGTTGGTGCCCGACCACAGGAACTGGTCGATCAAGTAGCCGTGCGCGCCGTGCAGTTCGACCCCGTCGAAGCCGAGCCGCTCGGCCGCGGCCGCCGCCTCGGCGAACGCCGCGATGACCTCGTCCAGGTCCCGCTGTGTCATGGCATGCCCGGACGGGGTGCCGTCGAGGGCGAGGCCGGACGGGCCGGACGGCGGGGCGTCGGGGAACGGCGGTGCGCCCGCTTTCCGGGCCATGCCGACGTGCCACAGCTGCGGCATGATCGTCCCGCCCGCCGCATGCACGCTGTCCACGACCCGGCTCCAGCCGTCGAGCGCGTCCGCGCCGTGGAAGCGGGGGACGGCGTCGCTGGTTCCGGCGGCGGGGTGTCCGACGTAGGTCCCCTCCGTGATGATCAGGCCGACGCCGCCGGCGGCGCGGCGTGCGTAATAGTCCGCGACATCGGTGCCCGGGACACCGCCCGGCGAGAACTCGCGGGTCATCGGCGCCATGGCGATCCGGTTGGGCACGGTGCGGCCGCCCAGGGTGAAGGGACGGGAGAGCGTCTGGGCCGCACGGGTGGCGGCGGCGCTGGCAGTCACGTGGGGGTCTCCTAGGAAGAGAACGCGGGCGCGGAACGCCGCCGGCCGGCAGACGTTCCGCTGTTCCGAACACACCACGGCGCTGCCGTCATCCGCTGCGCACTGTCTGCTGCGCCACAGTCGCCATCCCGCGGTCGTCACCCCACAGTCGCCACCCCACAGTCGCCACCCCGCGGTCGTCACCCCGCGGTCGCCGCACCGCAGCCATCGGACCGCCGCCGGCACCCCGCAGTCGCCTCTCCCGCGGCTGTCCCTCTGCCGCGCCGCGCCGTACCCCCGGCCGGGGTCAGGTGGTGACCGGCTGGGTGGCGCGGGCGAGTTCGCGGCGGAGGCGCATGAAGGGGCGGGGGCGGTTGAGGGCCAGGACGGCGGTGGTCTGCCCGTCGCGTTCGTAGCAGGCGAGGAAGCTGCGGTCGTCGGGCGAGCCCTCGACGATGCGCGGGGTGTCGGCGGGCAGTCTCCGACCGGCGAACTGGATGCGTACGCCGTACTGGTCGGACCAGAAGTACGGCAGGCTCCGGTGGGTCGCGACGGTGCGGCCGGCCAGCAGGTTCCGGACGGCGACCGCGGCCTGTTCGGTGGCGCTGGTCCAGTGTTCGGCGCGGGCGCCGTCCGCCCTGGCGACATCGCCGACCGCCACGATGTGGGCCTGCGGAGTGACCCCGCCCGCGTCGCAGCACACCCCGTCGTCGAGGGGGAGCCCGGAGCCTTCGAGCCAGTCGGTGTGCGGGCGTACTCCGATGCCGATGACGACCACGTCGGCGGGGAGCAGCCGGCCGTCGGCCAGCTCGACCGCGGTGACCCGGTTGCCGGCGCCACCGTCGTGCAGGCGGGCGACACCGGTTCCGGTGCGCAGGGTGACGCCGTGGTCCGTATGGAGGGCGGCGCAGATCTCGGCCATCGCGCCGCCGAGTTGGGGGACGAGAGGGAGCGGAGCGGCTTCGACCACGGTGACGTCATGGCCGAGCGCGGCGCAGGACGAGGCGACCTCGGCGCCGATGAAGCCCCCGCCGATCACCACGACCCTGACCGGGCCACGGGTCAGCTCCGCGCGCAGCGCCTGGGCGTCCTCAAGGGTGCGCAGGGTGTGGGTTCCGGCGGGGGCCGGGCCGGGGAGGCGGCGCGGGGTGGCGCCGGTGGCGATCACCACGCCGTCGGTGGCCAGGGACCGGCCCGTGTCGAGGAGTACCGCGCGCCCCTGGGCGTCGAGCCCGGTGGCGCGGGTGCCGAGGAGCCATTCGGCGTCCAGTTCGGCGATCTCCTCGGCATCGGCCAGGGCGAGTTGACCCTGGTCAGCGGTGGCCCCGGTGAGGAAGCCCTTGGACAGCGGCGGGCGGTCGTAGGGGCGGTGGTGTTCCTCCCCGACGATCACCAGCCGGCCGTCGAATCCCTGGGCGCGCAGGGCCCGCGCGGCGTAGAGGCCCGCCAGCGAGGCCCCGATGACAGCGACCGACTTCATGCGGCGGTGCCTTCCTCGGCGGCGTGGTGGACGTAGATCATGCCGTCCTCGACGGTCACGGGGTGGGTGCGCACGGGCCGGCGGGCGGGCAGACAGGTCGCCGCTCCGGTGCGCAGATCGAACGACGCGGCGTGCAGCGGGCATTCGACCAGGCAGCCCTCCAGCCAGCCGTCCGAGAGGGAGGCGTCCTGGTGGGTGCAGGTGTCGTCGATGGCGTACAGCTGCCCGTCGGCATGGAAGACGGCGATCGGAGGTGCGGTGTCGATGCGTACGGACTCGCCGGTGGGCAGCTCGGCGAGCGGGCAGACAGGAATCACAGGACCCCCCTGTTACTGTTCGGTATCATCGAGTTTCGCGTTGCGCACGATGAGGCGCCATGCGCAACAGAATCCAGCCGGGGAGCGGATGCGTCAAGCGGTCCCCGGAAATGCCGACCCTTCGAATCCCGGGCCGCGGCCGGGGTGCCAGGTGGTGAGATCCAACAGATGACGGACAGCGTGGAGGGACCGGCGGAGGCCAGGCCGCCGAAGCAGCCGGGCGGTGTGCAGTCGGTCGACCGGGCGGTGACCGTGCTGGAGATCCTGGCCCGGCACGGCGAGGTCGGCGTGACCGAGGTCGCCGAGGAGCTGGGCGTCCACAAGTCGACCGCGTTCCGGCTGCTGGGCGTGCTGGAGAACCGCGGGCTGGTCGGGCAGGAGCAGGAGCGCGGCAAGTACTACCTCGGGGCCGGGGTGCTGCGGCTGGCCGGCGCGGCGGCCGTACGGCTGGACATCTCCCAGGAAGGCGCGCCGGTCTGCCGGCAACTGGCCGGGGAGCTGGGGGAGACGGTCAATATCGCGGTGCTGGAGGGCGACGCGGCGGTCAACGTCACCCAGGCGCGCGGCCCGGCCTCGGTCACCGCGCAGAACTGGCTCGGCCGGCGTACGCCGCTGCACGCCACCTCCAGCGGCAAGGCGCTGCTCGCGTACCAGCCCAGAGCGGTCCAGGAGGCCGTGCTGGCACGGAAGTTGCCTCGGCTCACCGAGCGGACGGTCACCTCGGCGGCGGCGCTGCGCCGTGAGCTCGCCGAGGTGGTCGAGAAGGGTTTCGCGGTGGCGATCGAGGAGCTGGAGCTCGGACTGCGGGCGGTCGCGGCGCCGGTGCGGGCGCCGGACGGCTCGGTGATCGGGGCGATCAGTGTCTCGGTGCCCGCCTACCGGCTGGCCGAGGAGCGGCTGCCCGAGGTCGTCAAGGCCACCGTCTCCGCGGCCGAGGAGCTGTCGCGGCGGATGGGGTACGCCTGTTGACCCGATGACGGGTGAGGCGGCGAAGGCGGGGCCGGGGTGTGCGTTCCGGCCCCGCCTTCATGTCCGGGCGCGCGAGAGGTTCACTGCCAAGAGGTGGCTCGTACCTCTTGACGGTGCCGATCCCGCGTTCCCACTATGTCTCTCATCGCGCAACCAGTCGTGCAGTGCGCAACACGGAGGGGTAGGGCATGCCACACCACGTCCATGCCGTCGTCGCGGCGAAACAAGGCGCACCGGTCGAGCGGCAGACGATCCTGGTACCGGACCCCGGCCCGGGAGAAGTGCTCGTCACCGTGCAGAGCTGCGGGGTCTGCCACACCGACCTGCACTACCGGGAGGGGGCGATCAACGACCAGTTCCCCTTCCTCCTCGGCCATGAGGCGGCCGGCGTCATCGAGTCCGTCGGCCCCGGCGTCACCGATCTCGCCCCGGGTGACTACGTCGTCCTCGCCTGGCGGGCGCCCTGCGGCAGCTGCCGCTCGTGCCGCCGCGGCCGGCCCTGGTACTGCTTCGACTCCCGCAACGCCACCCAGCCGATGACCCTGTTGGACGGCACCCCGCTCGCCCCCGCGCTCGGCATCGGCGCCTTCGCCGAGAAGACGCTGGTCGCCGCCGGGCAGGCGGTCAAGGTCGACCCGCACGCCCGTCCCGAGGCGGCCGGTCTCATCGGCTGCGGAGTGATGGCCGGTTACGGAGCGGCGGTGCACACCGGCGGGGTCGGGAGCGGGGACACCGTCGCGGTCATCGGCTGCGGCGGGGTCGGCAACGCGGCGATCGCCGGGGCCTCGATCGCCGGCGCGCGCCGGATCATCGCGGTCGACATCGACGACCAGAAGCTGGATGGCGCCCTCCGCTTCGGCGCCACCCACACCGTCAACTCCCGTGGCACGGACCCCATCGAGGCGGTCCGTGGACTGACCGGCGGCCATGGCGCCGATGTGGTGATCGACGCGGTGGGCCGGCCGGAGACCTACACCCAGGGCTTCTACATGCGGGATCTGGCCGGCACCCTGGTCCAGGTCGGCGTCCCCGACCCCGGTATGCGCCTCGAACTGCCGCTCATCGATCTCTTCTCGCGCGGCGGAGCCCTGAAATCCTCCTGGTACGGCGACTGCCTGCCCAGCCGCGATTTCCCCGTCCTCATCGACCGCTACCTCAGCGGACGGCTCGACCTCGACGGATTCGTCACCGAGACGATCGGCCTGGACGAGGTGGAGTCCGCGTTCGACAAGATGCGCGACGGCCGGGTACTGCGCTCCGTCGTGGTCCTGTAACGGCGTCACAGTCACCCCAGTGGACCACCCCGACCAGCAGGAGGAGGGACATGTCCCGTACGCCCGCCCCCAGTTCCCGTGTGGTTGTCATCGGTGCCGGCATCGTCGGCTGCTCCCTCGCCGATGAGCTGACCGCCCGCGGCTGGACCGATGTCACCGTCCTCGAACAGGGCCCGCTGCCGGCTCCCGGCGGCTCCACCTCGCACGCTCCCGGCCTGGTCTTCCAGACCGGGCCGTCCAAGACCCTCACCGAGTTCGCCGCCTACACCGTCCGGAAGTTCCGCTCCCTCGACGTGGACGGACGCTCCTGCTTCAACCCGGTCGGCGGTCTGGAGATCGCCACCACCGAGGCGCGCTGGGCCGACCTGCACCGCAAGGCCGGACTCGCGGCCTCCTGGGGCGTCCGTGGCGAACTGATCGGCCCGCAGGAGTGCAAGCGCCTGTGGCCGATGCTGGACGAGGCCACGCTGTACGGCGGTTTCCACACCCCCGACGACGGGCTGGCCCGGGCCGTGCTCGCCTGCCGCGCCCAGATCGCCCGGGCCGAGCAGCGCGGCGCCCGCTTCCTGGACCGGCACACCGTCACCGGGATCGAGCGGGCGGACGGCCGGGTCACCGGCGTCACCACCGACCGCGGCACCTTCCCCGCCGACCATGTCGTCTCGGCGGCCGGCTTCTGGGGCCCGGTGATCGGCGCGATGGCCGGGGTGGACGTACCGCTCCTCCCGCTGGCCCACCAGTACGCCACCACCGCACCGCTGCCCGAACTCGCCGGCGTCAACGACCCACGCGACGAGGCGAGCAAGCCGATCCTGCGCTTCCAGGACCGCGACCTTTACTTCCGCGAACACACCGACCGGCTCGGCATCGGCTCCTACGCCCACCGCCCGATGCCCGTCGACCCCTTCACCGTCGCCGCCTTCGACGACGCCCCCGTCATGCCGTCCTCGCTGCCCTTCACCGCCGAGGACTTCGCGCCGAGCTGGCAGGACAGCGTCGGACTGCTGCCCGCACTGGGCGCGTCCCGGGTGGCCGAGGGATTCAACGGCGTCTTCTCCTTCACCCCCGACGGCATGCCGGTCCTCGGCGAATCCCGCGAACTGCGCGGATTCTGGCTGGCCGAGGCGGTCTGGGTCACCCACTCCGCGGGCGTCGCCAAGGCCGTCGCCGAGTGGATGACGGACGGCCGGCCCGCCACCGACATCCATGAGTGCGACCTCTACCGCTTCGAGGACGCCCAGCGCTCGCCCGCCTACATCGCCGACCGCGGCGCCCAGAACTTCATCGAGGTCTATGACGTCATCCATCCGCTCCAGCCCATGGAAGCCCCGCGGCCGCTGCGCACCAGCCCCTTCTACCCACGGCAGCAGGAGCTCGGCGCGTACTTCCTGGAGGGCGGCGGCTGGGAGCGCCCGCACTGGTACGAGGCCAACGCCCCGCTCGCCGAAGGGCTCCAGCTCCCCGAGCGCGACGCCTGGTCGGCCCGCTACTGGTCGCCGATCGCCGCCGCCGAGGCCCGGGCCACCCGGGAAAGGGTCGCCCTCTACGACATGACCCCGCTGCGCAGGCTGGAGGTCACCGGCCCCGGCGCCCTCGCCTTCCTCCAGCGGATGACCAGCAACAACCTCGCGAAGAAGCCCGGCGCGGTCACCTACACCCTGCTCCTGGACGAGACCGGCGGCATCCGCTCCGACCTCACCGTCGCCCGGCTCGCCGAGGACCGCTTCCAGGTCGGCGCCAACAGCGGAGCCGACCTCGACTGGCTGCTGCGACACGCCCCCGACGATGGGGGCCCCTCCCGCTCGAGCGAAGCCGAGAGTGGGGGAGTCCAGCTCCGCGACAGCACCTCCGGCACCTGCTGCATCGGCGTCTGGGGCCCGCTCGCCCGCGCCCTGGTCCAGCCCCTGACCCGCGACGACTTCTCGCACCAGGGCTTCGGCTACTTCCGGGCCAAGCAGACCTTCCTCGGCCATGTCCCGGTCACCGCCATGCGCCTCAGCTACGTCGGCGAGCTGGGCTGGGAGCTGTACACCACCGCTGACTTGGGGCTGCGGCTGTGGGACACGCTCTGGGAGGCGGGTCAGGAGCACGGGGTGATCGCCGCCGGGCGCAGCGCCTTCAACAGCCTCCGCCTGGAGAAGGGGTACCGCGCCTGGGGCCATGACATGACCACCGAACACAACCCCTACGAGGCCGGGGTCGGCTTCGCGGTCCGCCCCGCCAAGGGCGACTTCGTCGGCCGGGCGGCGCTGGAGGGCCGCAGCGCGGACACCGAGTCCCGCCGGCTCAGCTGCCTCACCCTCGACGACCCCGCGGCCGTCGTCCTCGGCAAGGAACCCGTCTTCGTGGACGGCGCCCCGGCCGGCCATGTCACCTCCGCCGCCTACGGCTACACCCTCGGCCGCGGGATCGCCTACGCCTGGCTGCCGGCCACCGCGGCGGTCCCCGGCACCGCCGTACACATCGAGTACTTCGGCGAGAAGATCCCTGCCACCGTCGCCCAAGAGCCCCTCTTCGACCCGCAGATGGAGCGCATCCGCCGGTAGCCCCGGGCCCCGTCCGTGCAGCCGGTGATCCGCTCGCCTCCGTACGCAGAAGGAGCAACCGCATGGCTCCCACCTACGACGTCATCGTTCTCGGCCTCGGCGGCATGGGCAGCGCCGCCGCCCACCATCTCGCCGCCCGGGGCGCCCGGGTCCTGGGCCTGGAGAAGTTCGGTCCGGTGCACAACCGCGGCTCCAGCCACGGCGGTTCCCGGATCACCCGCCAGTCCTACTTCGAGGACCCCGCCTACGTACCGCTGCTGCTGCGCTCGTACGAGCTGTACGAGAAGCTGGAGCGGGACAGCGGCCGGGAGATCGCCACCCTCTGCGGCGGGGTGATGCTCGGCCGCCCCGACAGCCGGACCGTCCGCGGCAGCCTGGAATCCGCCCGCCAGTGGGACCTCCCGCACGAGATGCTCGAACCCGGGGAGATCCGCCGCCGCTTCCCGACCCTGACCCCCGCCGAGGACGAGGTCGCGCTGTACGAGGCACGGGCCGGTCTGGTCCGGCCGGAGTACACCGTCGCCGCCCATGTCCAGCTCGCCGGCCAGGACGGCGCCGAGCTGCACTTCGAGGAGCCGGTCACCCGCTGGGAGGAGCTGCCCGGCGGCGCCGGGGTCCGTGTGCACACCCCCGAGAACACCTACACCGCGGGCCAGTTGGTGATCTGCCCCGGGGCCTGGGCGCCCCAGCTGCTCACCGACCTGGGCGTGCCGTTCACCATCGAGCGACAGGTCATGTACTGGTTCGCCCCGCGCGGCGGCACCGCGCCCTTCGCACCCGACCGGCACCCGATCTACATCTGGGAGGACGACCGGGGCGTCCAGATCTACGGCTTCCCGTCGATCGACGGCCCCGACGGCGGCGCCAAGGTCGCGTTCTTCCGCAAGGGCACCGTCTGCACCCCGGAGACCATCGAACGCACCGTGCACGACCACGAGGTACGCGCCATGGCGGACCAGCTCGCGCCGCGCCTCCCCGCCCTCCCCGGCCGCTTCCTCAAGGCCGCCACCTGCATGTACTCCAACACCCCCGACGAACACTTCGTGATCACCCGGCACCCCGCGCACCCGGAGACGGTGACCGTCGCCTGCGGCTTCTCCGGACACGGCTTCAAGTTCGTACCGGTGGTCGGCGAGATCGTCGCCGACCTCGCGCTGACCGGAGCCACCGCGCACCCCATCGAGCTGTTCGACCCCCGCCGGCCCGCCGCCGCGGCCGCTTGAGGAGACACGATGACGACCACGCCCACCGAGTCCTCGCCGGCAGCCACCACGCCCGCGACCGCTGCCGCCCCCAGCCTGATCGCCACCCTCGCCGGACACCACTACACCGACCCCGGGATCTTCCGCCAGGAGCAGGAGAAGATCTTCGAGCGGCTGTGGTTCTGTGCGGTCCGCAGCGCCGACCTGGAGAAGCCCGGCGCCTTCCGCACCGTCCGGATCGGCCGGGAGAGCGTACTGATCACCCGCAACCGCGCCGGTGCGCTGCGCGCCTTCCTCAACATCTGCCGGCACCGCGGCGCGCAGCTGTGCACCGAGGAGTCCGGTGAGGTCCGCCGCAACCTCCAGTGCCCCTACCACGCCTGGACCTACGACCTCGACGGCCGCCTGGTGGCCGCCCCCAACCTTCAGAAGATGCCGGACGTCGACCGCACCGAACGCGGACTGGTCGCCGTGCCGCTCCGGGAGTGGCTCGGCTACGCCTGGGTGTGCCTGGCCGACGAGCCGCCGTCCTTCGAGGACACCGTGATCGGCGCGGCCGTCGAACGACTGGGTGACGCCGCCTCCCTCGACCGCTACCGCACCGAAGGACTCGCCCTCGGCAAGCGCCTCACCTATGACGTGCGCGCCAACTGGAAGCTCATCATCGAGAACTTCATGGAGTGCTACCACTGCGCCACCATCCACCCCGAACTCACCGAGGTGCTCCCGGAGTTCGCCGACGGCTTCGCCGCCCAGTACTACGTCGGGCACGGCGCGGCCTTCGCCGACGAGGCCACCGGCTTCACCGTGGACGGCACCGACGGCTTCGGCCGGCTCCCCGGCATCGAGGACACCCAGGACCGCCGCTACTACGCGATCACCGTCCGCCCGCAGGTCTTCGTCAACCTCGTCCCCGACCATGTCATCGTCCACCGAATGTTCCCGATGGCCCCCGACCGCACCGTGGTCGAATGCGACTGGCTGTACCTGCCCGAGATCGTCGACTCCGGCGCCGATGTCTCCAAGTCCGTCGAACTCTTCCACCGCGTCAACGCCCAGGACTTCGACGCCTGCGAGCGCACCCAGCCGGCCATGAGCTCCCGCGCCTACCGCGACGGCGGGGTGCTGGTGCCCAGCGAGCACCACATCGGCGCCTTCCACCAGTGGGTCACCGACTGCCTGGCGGGCGGGGACGGCTGACCGGCGGCCGGTGGTCCGGTCTCAGCCGTCGCGACGGCGCCGGGGCCGCGAGGACGGCTCCAGTGGCCCCGGCGGTGGGGTGAGGCCGGAGGGTGGGGGAAGACCGGCGGCGTCGAGCGGGGGATCGGTGGCGAGTACGTCCTCGCCGTACAGATCCTGCACCCAGTTGTCGTGGTAGACGGTGTCCAGGTAGCGCTCGCCGAGGTCCGGGGCGATGGCCACCGCCGTGCGGTCCTGTGCGTCGTGCCGGGTGAGCCAGTCCGTCGCGCCGCTGACCACGGTGCCGGTCGAGCCGCCGAACACGAAGCCGCGTTTGGCCAGCCGGTGGCAGGTGCGGATGGTGTCCGCCTCCGCGACCCGTACCACGTCGTCCACATAGGACTCGTCGAGCAGCGGCGGCTGGACGCTCATGCCCAGGCCGGGGATCATCCGGTGCCCCGCGGTGCCGCCGAAGGTCACCGAGCCGACACTGTCCACGGCGATGATCCGTACCGGGCGGTGCCACTCCCGGAAGTACCGGGCGCAGCCCATCAGGGTGCCGGTGGTGCCGGCGCCGACGAACAGCAGGTCCAGCCGCGGGAAGGCGCGGGCGATGGCCGGTGCCGTCCTGCGGTAGTGCGCCTTCCAGTTACTCGGGTTGGTGTACTGGCTGAGCCACAGACAGCGGTCGTCGGAGGCGCACAGATTGCGGATGTACGCGAGCCGGGCGCCGAGGAAGCCGCCGTTGGACTCCTGGTCGGCGACCACATGCACCTGGCTGCCCAGAGCCTCCATCATCAGCCGGGTGGCCAGGTTGCAGCGGGAGTCCGTCACACACAGGAAGCGGTAGCCCTTGCTCGCCGCGATCATGCTGAGTGCCACGCCGAGGTTGCCGGACGAGGACTCGACCAGGACCGTGTCCGGACGCAGGTCTCCGGCCCGTTCGGCGGACTCCACCATCTCGGTCGCGGCCTTCAGCTTGATCGAGCCGGCGAAGTTGAAGCCCTCGCACTTGAGGAAGAGAGAGTGCCCGACGATCGACCGGAGGTCGACATAGAGCTCCTCCTCGTTGAACGCGTAGGGCGCGGATATGACTGGCACGTTGGTCTCCTCACCTGCGGCAGCGCACCGTGGGACGGTCCGTCCGACCGTGGCCGCTCATCCGTACCGGCGCAGTTCGTGGAAGAAGCCGTCGACGACCCGCAGTTCCCCGGAGCGGACCACCTCGTCGTAGACGTACTTGCCGACCGCGAGATCGAGCACCCCGAGTCCGAACGGGGAGAAGACGGCGGTCCGGTCCGCGGGCACCGTGACCCGGCCGGCCAGCACGTCGTCCAGCGTGCCGTGCAGGAACTCCCGGTTGCCGGTGAGCTGTTCGGTCAGATGCGGGGAGGTGGCGGCGCGCAGACAGTGCTCGATGTCATCGACGATATTGGTCGCGGTCAGCAGGATCCGCGGGGCGAGGTCGCGCAGCGACACATGCACCACCACCGGGTGGTGACCGAACCATGAGACCTCGTGGACATGGGGCCGCGGGGCGACGGTGGCGAAGACCACCAGATCGCTGGCGCGGATCAGCTCCTCCGCACCGTGGTGCACGGTGACCCGCCCGGTGGTGCGCCGCTGCTCCAGGTACAGGCGGAAGCCGGCCGCGCTCTCCGCGGACAGGTCGTGCACACCGATCTCGTCGAACGACCAGCCGGTCCCCTCCAGGAACGTATGGATGTAGCGGGCGATCAGGCCCGCGCCGAAGAATCCGACGCGGGTCGGGCGGGGGCGCCCGCGGCTGAGCCGGTCGGCAGCCGACGCCGCCGACGCGGCGGTCCTGGTCGCGCTGATGATCGAGCTCTCCAGGCAGGCGAACGGGTAGCCGGTGTCATGGTCGTTGAGGATCAGTACGGCCGAGGCCCGGGGGATCCCGGCGGCCACGTTCGGCGGGAAGCTGGAGATCCACTTCAGGCCGTCCACCCGGGTCTCCCCGCCGATGGAGGCGGGCAGCGCGATGATCCGCGACGAGGGGCGGTCGGGGAGGTGCAGGAAGGACGAGGGCGGGTTCACCGACTCACCGGCACCGTGCAGGCGGTAGGTGGCCTCGACCACGTCCACGATCTCCTTCTCGCGGCCCTCCAGCGCCCGCTGCACCTGGGCACCGGAGAGCACCGCGAAGGACGGCGTGGGCGGCGGCCCGGGCGGTGTGGGCGGGGACGGGGTGGGACGGACGGTGGTCATGGGTCAGTTCACCTCAACGGTCGGCGAGCAGTCGGCCAGGCGCACCGGGTCGGCCAGGGCCACCACCACGTCCCGCGGCCCCTCGAATGCCTCCCGGCTGTGCGCGCTGCGGATGTTGTCGACGAGCAGCAGGTCACCGGCCTCCCACGGCCGGCGCGTGGTGTGGGCGTCGTAGGTCTCGTTGAGCAGCCGCACGACGTCCTCGGCGAGGGGGTCGCCGTTTCCGTAGCGGGTGTTGAACGGCAGCCCGTCGGGGCCGTACTCATCGATCAGGTACTCCCGCACTTCGGGCGCCATGGTCCACTCGTTGAGGAACGCGATCTGGTTGAACCAGCAGCGGCGGCCGCTGACGGGGTGGCGCAGCACGGCACTGCGGTGCTGGGTGGTGCGCAGACCACCGTCGGGCTGCCAGGTGAAGTCGAGGGCGTGGGCGCGGCAGTAGCGCTCGACGGCGTCCCGGTCCTCGGTGCCGAACGCCTGGTCCAGCGTGGCCCCGATCTCGGGGTGGTAGCTGCGGGTCAGCAGCCAGCCCTCCCGCTCGAACCGCTCGGTCAGGGCCGGGGGCAGCGCGTCCAGCACGGCCGCCGAGTCGGCCACCCCGGTGGCCCCGCCGGTGGTGGGGGCGCCCAGGCAGGCGAACAGCATCAGCCCGGGGAACTCCAGGGTGTAACTCAGCTCGTGGTGCATGCACATCGGCTGGTTCGGCGGCCACTTCGACGAGGAGTAGACGCCCTCGGCGTAGGTCTGCCGGAGGGCGAAGGACTCCCGCTCGGTCAGCGGAGCGACGCCCAGGGCGTGGCGCACGGCGGCGACCCCGTCCGGGTCTCGCATCCCCAGGCCCCGGATCAGCACCGCACCGTGCTCGGCGACGACGGCGCGCAGGGCGTCCCGTCGCTCGGCCGCCCAGTGCGCCGGGCTGTCGGTGGTCCGGACCCGCAGCATCGGAGGTGTGCCGGGTTCCCGTTCCAGGTCGGGCAGGGAGATCGAGAGTGACGACACCATGGTGGTTCTCCTCTCCGTGGCGGCTCGGGACGCGGCCGGCCGTGCGGTGTCGCACCGCACGGCGGGTGCGGCGTCGTTCGGGTGGGGCCGTGGTCGCCCGGCCGCGTCGTCGACCTGCCGGGCGAGATCGGCGAGTACCGGGTGCCGGGTGAGGTCCTTGACGGAGACCGCACGGCCCAGGGAGACCGCGAGGGCCACGGCGGACAGCGAAGTGCCGCCGCAGTCGAAGAAGTTGTCCTGCCGGCCTATCCGGTCCTGCGGTATGCCGAGGACCTCGGCCCAGGCCGCGGCCAGCCGCCCTTCCGTCGGCGTACGCGGTGCGTGGTAGTCGTCCTCGACGGTGTCGAGGCCGCCGGCGAGCGCCTCCAGCGCCTTCTTGTCGATCTTGCCGTTGGCGGTCACCGGAAGACTCTCCCGCCAGAGGAAGACCGAGGGGACCATGTACTCCGGCAGCAACTCGCCCAGCCGGACCCGCAGGACATCGGCTTCCAGCGCGTGCCGGCCGGAGTAGAAGGCCACCAGGCGTTTGCCGTGTCCGGCCCGCTGGGTGACCACCACCGTGCCGTCACCGACTCCGGGCACCCGGAGCAGGGCGTTCTCGATCTCACCCATCTCGATACGGAAACCACGGATCTTGACCTGGCTGTCCCGGCGGCCGAGGAACTCCAGCTTCCCGTCCGGGAGCCAGCGCCCGTGGTCACCCGCCCGGAAGAGCCGCCGCCCCGGATGGTGCGGATCCGGCACAAAGGCCAGCCGGGTGCGCTCGGGATCGTTGATGTACCCGCGGCCCACGCAGACCCCGGAGAAGACGATCTCTCCCGGGGCGCCGAGCGGCACCGGCGCCAGGTGTTCGTCCACGACGTACACCCGCACATTGTTGACGGGGCGTCCGAGCGGGACCCGCTCGGTGTCCGGCACCCCGTCCATCACCTCGTGGTGGGTGTCGTCCGAGGTCTCGGTCAGCCCGTAGGCGTTGACCAGCCGGATCCCGGGCCGGGCCGCGAACCAGCGCTGCACCAGCTCCTTCTTCAGCGCCTCCCCGGTGACCGACACGCACCGCAGGTCGGGCAGCGCGCCGGGCCGCTGCGCGAGGGCGGACAGCACGACATCGAGGTACGACGGGACCACTTGGAGCACCGTGGCCCGTCCGTCGCCCACCGTGTCGAGGAAACGTCCCACGTCCAGCACGGCGGCCTGCTCGACCAGCAGGGTCCGGCCGCCGACCAGCAGCGCCGAGAGCAGCTGCCACAGGGAGATGTCGAAGCACTGGGGCGCGGTCTGGGCGACCACCTGCCGCTCGTCGATCGCCAGGTCGTCGATCTTGGCGTAGAGGTGATTGAGCATGCCCAGGTGCTCGCACATCGCGCCCTTGGGCTCACCGGTGGAGCCCGAGGTGAAGTAGATGTACGCCAACTGGTCCGGGCCGACCCGGACGTCGGGGTCGCTGTCCGCGGGGCTCGCCGCGCAGACGGCGTCGATGAAGAGGGTCCGGACCCCGGGCACCGAGGTGAGGGCCCGGTCGAGGCCGGCGGTGCTGCCGGGTTCGGTCAGCACCTGCCGGCAGCCGGCGCGTGAGAGCATCAGCGCGATCCGGCCGGGCGGAAAGTGCGGCTCCACCGGCAGGTACACCCCGCCGGCCTTGAAGATCGCGATGACCGCGGCCAGCCACTCCAGGTTGCGTTCGGTGACCACCGCGACGACGTCTTCCCGGCCCAGCCCGCGGGACAGCAGGGCGTGCGCCAACCGGTTGGCACGGACGTTGAGTTCGCGGTACGTCCACCGCCGGCTCCCGTGCACGGCGGCGACGGCGTCCGGGTGCGCCCGCACCCGCTGCTGGAACAACTCGTGGAACCGGCGGTCCGGCAGCGGCCGGCCCGGCCCGGCCAGTCCTTCGAGCTGATACCGGAGTTCCTCGGCGGAGAGCAGGGACTGCCGCCGGTGCTCGGCGTCCGGATCGGCGGCGAGCAGCGTGAGCGCCGTGCGGTAGTAGCCGCCGATCCGGGCGGCGCAGTCCGCGTCGAGGACATCGGTCCGGTACCGCAGTCGCAGCACCTCCCGGCCGTCGCGGCGGACGAGGGCGACCCACAGCACGGTGTCGCCGGCCGGGCCGCCGTCCGTACCGGGCAGGTCGAATACGGTCTCCGGGGACTCCTCGGCCGGAGCCGGTGCCGGCCCGGATCCGGCGGCCGGGAAGCCCCGGCGCCGCAACAGCTCCGCCTCGGCCCGGTGGGTGTCCAGCAGGAGGGTCCGCCAGGAGCCGGCCGCGGTCGTCAGCCGGCACGGCAGCGGGGTGCCGCCCCGCTCGGCGAGGTAGCCGGTGGTGACCTCGTGGTCGCCGGACAGCGCGGCGAGCACCTTGGCGTGCGCGGCCAGCAGCACCGAACTCAGCGGTATCCGCAGCCGGTCGGCCAGCCGGCGCAGCGCGGCCGGCAGCCGCTCCGGGAGGACCGTCGTGTGCTCGGCGGTACCCGGCACCGGGTCGCGGGTCCAGCGCGGAACCCTGGTGTACGCGCCGTCGGCCGGCCCACCGCGTGCGCGGCGGGTGTGGGCTGTCATGGATGTGGTCATCGCTGCTGCCTCCAGCCCTCGCCGGTGTCCTGGCCGCTGGTCTGCCGGGCGGGATTGCCGCCCCAGTGCGCGTGCGGCGGGACGGCCTCGCCCTTCATCAGGAAGGAGTCGGGCGCGAGCACCGCGCCGTCACCCATGGCCACCCCGTAATGGACGAAGGCGCCGACGCCGAGCGTGCAGCCCGCGCCGAGCGTGCTGCGGTCGGATTTGAAGGTGCCGTCCTCCTGCGAGTGGCACTGGACGACGCTCCCCGCGTTGAGGGTGCAGCCGTCCCCGATGGCGGCCAGGGTCCGCTCGGTCAGATAGCAGCCGTCGTCGAAGACCCTGCGGCCGATCCGGACCCCCAGCAGCCGCCAGATCAGGTTCTTGAACGGGGTGCCGTTGAAGAACAGCAGATACGTCTCCGAGGGCACCTTCCAGAAGCGTTCCCGCCGCCAGAAGCGCGGATCGTAGATCGAGCAGAACAGCGGGCTCAGCGGATGGAACGCCGTCACGGCCCGTTCGACCAGCACGAAGTAGCCGGCGCCGGACACCAGCACCAGGACGTTGCCCAGCGCGATCGCCAGGGCGCCGAGGGAGTCGTAGAGTTCCGCGGCGACGGCCACGAGCAGGGTGACCCAGAAGAAGTAGAGCCACCGCACCAGCAGGTAGAGCCCCATGGTGGCGGCGTTGTGCCGGTTCTTGGCGGCGAGGTGGCGGCGCAGCTGCTCGCCGTTCTTCAACTGGTCGAAGGTGCTGTCCCGTTGGACCGAGCGGGGAATCTCGAAGCTGGGCGAGCCGAGGAGCCCGACGCCCTCCCGGACCTCGCCGTCGACCGGGACCATGACCTTCGTCGCGAGCAGGCAGTTGTCGCCCGTCTTTCCACGCGAGGGGTAGGCGATCCGGTTCCCGAGGAAGTTGCGCGGCCCGATCGAGGTCCGGCAGACGCGGAAGGACGTGTCCGTGAAGTCGGCGTTCATGACGGACAGGCCGTCGGCGACCATCGTCCCGCTCCCGACGGAACTCAGGTACGGCGTCTCGTGCTTGACCTCGGTGCCGAAGTTCGACCCGGTCTGCTCGATCCGGGAGAGGTCGTAACCGAGGCACCGCAGGTAGTGGACGATGGCGGAGCTGTCGCCGAACAGCCGCATCAGGAACTTCCGGTTGGTGGTGAGGGCGATCAGCCGGTGCACCGTGTAGTGGAAGCCGTACAGCGGATAGACCTTGCCCGGAGTGAGGGTCCGGCTGAGCAGCCGGGGGACCGTGGCCTGGAAGAGCAGGCCGAGGGGCACGGCGGCGAAGAAGAGCAGGGACACCAGCAGGGCGTCCACGTAGAACGTCCCGTCGGCCAGCGCCGTGGGGCCGGGTTCCAGGACCGCGGTGAGCTGCGGCGCCTCGGCCAGCAGGATGCCCACACCGCCGACCGTCAGCGGTACGTACAGCAACAGCACGGTCGCCAGCTGGAGCGCGCTGTGCACCGTCCTGCGCACGGCGCCGCAGCCGGCCGGTCCCACCACGCGGTAGTCCACGTCGGTCCGCTGTGCCGGTGAACCGTGCCAGTGTTCGCCGTCCGGTACGACCTGCCCGCTGTGCAGCGACGAGGCATGGCCGAGCTGCGCCCCGTCACCCAGCGCCGTTTCGATGTCGAGCACCGTGGCCTCGCTGATGACCACGTTCTTCCCGAGGACCACCGTGCCCGTCTGGATCAGACCGGCCTGGGCCCGGTAGCAGTTGAGGAACGCGTCCTTGCGGATGACGGTGCCGTCGCCGACGGCCAGCAGATCGGTGCACACCGGCACATTGCGCGAGAAGACCGTGACGCCCCGCCCGATTCTCGCGCCCAGGGCCCGGAGGTAGAGCGTGTAGAGCGGCGAACCGACGAACAGCACCAGCGGGTTCGCGCGGATCAGCGTCTTGACGACCCAGAAGCGGACGTACGGCAGGCTCCAGACGCGGAACTGCCGGGGCTGCCACCGCCCGATGAGAACCCACTTCACCAGGACCGGAAGCGCGCACAACACCAGCAGTCCGGCCGCGCCGCACAGCACCGAGCGCAGATATCGGCCGGACAGGCCGGACCCGGCGGCGATCCACTCGTAGCCCCAGGCCGTGGCGACCGCGACGAGAGAGGTGTACCCGAGGAACGTCAGCAGCTGTAGCGCTCCGCACAGGACGTACCGAGAGGTGCCCCTGACAGCGGGAGCCGGCGCCGACGGGGGAGTCGGTGCCGGGGGCGGGGCCTCGACCGGGAAAGACGGTGGGGAGCCCGCCAACGCCGTGGCCAGTTCCCGGATCGTCGGATACCGGTAGATGTCCTTCATCGACACCGGCGGCAGGTCGGCACGCTTCCTGACCCGCGCACAGAAATGTGCCATCACCAAGGAGTCGGCGCCCAGGTCGTCGAAGAAGTGCCGGTCCACCGGCGGCTGCCCGGTACCCATGACCTCGGCCAGCGTGCCGGCGAAGGCGGCCTCGATACCGGGGACAGGGCCGTCCGCGCCGCCCCGGCCGGCCGGGGATTCCTCCGGATACGAGGTCAGTTCTTCGACCGGCTCTCCGACCATGGCGACCTCCCTGTCAAGCGCCGACGACCGTCGTCCCGTCACCGGGTCCCGCAGGCGCTCGTTTGGCGTCGCACGGGCAGTTCCTAATGTGTATTCGAGGCCCGTACGGGTGTGGATTGCGCCAAATGCCCATTTTCTCCTGCGAGGATCTCCCCGTTCCCCTATGCACGAGCTCCAAAGCGGGGATGACCTGCTGCTTCGCGCCCCTTACAAACCCGGCGCGCGGGCATGGTCCGCGTCCCGTACGTGACTGCACGTCGAGTGGCACGGTGCGCGCGCCAGGACGGCGCCCACTCAGCCGAACGGGCCCCGACCGGCTGCGGTCCGCGTGAGGGAACGTCAGCCTGGGAGGGCGCGGCCGATACGTGGCAACGCGTCCCGCCGCGCTCCATCCCGGGAAACCGGGCCGCGCCGGACTGACGAGGGGACGGTCGACACGCTGTGAGGCGCATTTCGCACACCCCGCCCGAGGGGCCGCGGCCGCCGGAGCGGTCTGCCGCGGACCGTCACGTGGACGATCTGCTCGTGCGGGTCGCCCAGGGGGAGGAGCGTGCGTTCGTCGGCGTGTACGACGCCCTCGTGGTGCCCGTCATGGGCCTGGCCCATCGGATCCTGCGGGATGAGGCGCAGGCCGAAGAGGTGACTCAGGACGTGATGATCGAGGTGTGGCGGAAGGCCGACCGGTTCCGTCCCGAGCGCGGTGCCGCGAAGTCCTGGGTCCTGACGCTGGCCCACCGGCGGGCGGTGGAACGGGTGAGATCGGTGCGGGCCGGCGCGGAGCGCGAGCGGAAGGCCGCGCAGCTGGCCCATCAGACCCCGTTCGACGAAGTGGTGGAGGCCGTCGAGGAGAGGGAGGAACGGGCGCAGGTCTACCGCTGTCTGGCCGGCCTCGGGAACACCCAGCGCCTGCCGCTGGTCCTCGCCTACTACCAGGGAATGACCTACGCGGAGGTCGCCCAGGTCCTGTCCACCCCCGCGGGCACGGTCAAGACGAGGATGCGCACCGGCCTGCGGAGACTGCGCGTCTGTATGGGAGGCGACTGATGTCCGCTGACGAGGATCCGCACGAGGCGCTCGGGGCGTATGTCCTGCACGCCCTTCCGCCCGAGGAGGCGGCCGCCTTCGCCACCCACCTGGCCGGCTGCGACGCCTGTACCCGGGAGGTCGCCGGCCTGGAGGCCACCGTCGCGTGTCTGGCCGAAGCGGAAGCGGTCACCCCGTCCGACGCACTGCGCCGGCGGGTCCTGGACCGGGTCGCGAGCACCGCCCAGGAGCAGCTGCTCCGCCGCGAGCCGTCCCGGCGCGACGGGCCGCGGCTGGACCTGGAGGTCTGACCGGCCGCGACGGCCGTCCGCACGGTTCGCGATCCGACGGCCGGGCGGCCCGCGGCGTCGGGCCGTGTGGTCCGACCACACGTCCTGTGTGACATAGTTTTTGCACGGGGGCATGAGGGCCGAGCCGGGGAGTTGGGGATGACCGCCGAATGGCGACCTGTGCGGCAGTCGCGTACGCATGAGCTCGTGCTGGAGCGCATCGAAGAGCGGGTGCTCGCCGGTGAGCTCAAGGCCGGGGACCGGCTGCCGCCCGAGCGCGAGCTGGCGCCGGTCCTGGGCGTCAGCCGGTCCGCGCTGCGCGAGGCGCTGCGGGTGCTGGAGACGATCGGGGTGCTGGTCGCCCAGGCCGGGCGCGGGCCGGACGCCGGGGCGCGGATCGTACGCAACCCGGACGATGCGCTGGGCCGGCTGCTGCGCCTGCACTTCGCCCTGGGCAGTTACCGTCTGCACGATGTGCTGGAGGCCCGGGTGGTCCTGGAGCGCTCCAGCTTCGAGGCGGCCGCGGAGCACGCCTCGGCGCAGGACCTCGACGAGGCGGCAGCGCTCCTGGAGCGGATGCGCGAGCCCGGCGTGGGGGCCGCCGACTTCAACGACCTCGACACCCGGTTCCATGTCGCCATCGCGCGCAGCTCCGGCAACCAGCTGACCTCCACCCTCACCTCGGCCGTGCGGGAGTCGGTGCGTCCGCTGATCCTGCGGGCGCTGGAGACGGCGGAGGACTGGCCGGCCACGGCGGCGGCGCTGAACGCCGAGCACACCGAGCTGCTGCGACTGGTGCGGGACGGCAAGGGCGCGAAGGCCGCCGATCTGGCCGAGGCACATATCCGTGGCTTCCACGGCCGGCTGGTCGACGAGAACGCCCCGGCGGAGGAAGAGCAGGAGCAGGAGCAGGAGCGGGAGTAAGGGGCGAGGGCCGGGCGGGCGCGGACCGCCGGCCCGACCCCGCCCGTCCCTCCCGTACGCCGCCCGTCCTCCTACGGCAGCATCCAGGACAGCACCGGCAGCGACTGGAGATAGACCAGCACGCACAGGACCGCCAGCATCGCGACGCTGTAGCCGGCGACCTTGCGCAGCAGGATCCGCTCGGAGCCGGGCATCTCCACCGCGGTCGCCGCGATGGTCAGATTCTGCGGGCTGATCAGCTTGCCGACCACGCCGCCCGTGGTGTTGGCGGCCACCAGCAGGGTCGGGTCGATGCCCGCGGTCTTGCCGGCGGTCTGCTGAAGCGTGGCGAACAGGGCGTTCGACGAGGTGTCCGAGCCGGTCACGGCCGTGCCGAGCCAGCCGAGGACGGGGGAGAGCAGGGCGAACAGCCCGCCCGCGGCGGCGAGCCAGGTGCCGATGGCGAGGGTCTGCCCCGACTGGTTCATGACGTAGCTGAGGGCCATCACGGTGGCGACCGTGGCGATGGCGGTGCGCATGGTGCGCAGGGTCCGCCCGGCGCAGGACAGTCCCGTGCGCGCGGACATCGGGAAGCGGTCGGCGTCGTTCGCGCGGCTGTAGATCAGCATCACCAGGAGCCCGGAGAGCAGCAGCAGGGTGCCGGGATTGGCCAGGACCTCCAGCTTGTAGACAGCGCTGCCCGCGGGCGAGCCGTCGGGCGCGAGGAGGTGGCCGTACAGGCCCGGCCAGTCGAGCTGGACGGTGAGGGAGCCGAGCAGCCCGGGTATGTCGAGTGCGCCGACGTCGAGCTTGGCGAGCGCGAAGACCGCGATGACCAGGAGGTACGGCAGCACGGCCAGGAAGGTGCGGCGGCGGGTCAGCGGTTCGGCCGTGACCTGGGAGCGCTGGTCGTCCGGTGTCGTGGGGGTCCAGAAGCGCAGCATGAGCACCGCGGCGCCGAAGCCGGCGAGCGCGGCGACGACATCGGTGAGCTCGTAGGCGAAGTGGGCCGAGCACCAGAACTGGGCCAGGGCGAAGACGGCCCCGGTGGCCAGGGCGATGGGCCACAGCTGCCGCAGACCGCGCCATCCGTCGACGATGAAGAGCAGCAGCTGCGGCACGAAGAGGGCGAGCAGTGGGCTCTGCCGGCCGATGACCGCGGCGAGGGACTCCGCGGGGATGCCGGTGAGGGTGCCCGCGGTGGTGATGGGAATGGCCATGGCGCCGAAGGCGACCGGCGCGGTGTTGGCGACCAGGACGGTCACGGCCGAGGTGAGCCGGGGCAGCCCGAGCGCCATCAGCATGGCGGCGGTGATCGCGACCGGCGCGCCGAAGCCGGCCAGCGCTTCGAGCAGTCCGCCGAAGCAGAACGCGATGAGCATGGCCTGGATACGCAGATCGCCGCGGCCGACGGCGTTGAAGGAGCGGCGCAGATCGTCGAAACGGCCGCTGACCACGGTGAGTTCGTAGAACCAGATGGCCGAGACGACGATCAGCATCACCGGGAAGAGGCCGAAGGCCGCGCCCTGGGTGGCGGACAGCGCGCCGAGCCGCAGCGGCATTCCGTAGCCGAGGACCGCGACCAGGAGTGCGGTCAGCAGGGCGCCGAGGGCGGAGTGCAGCGCGGAGCGCTTGGCCGCCATCAACAGCAGGAAGAAGGTCGCCAGGGGCACCAGGCCCAGTAGCGCGGTGGTGGTGAGGCTGTCCCCGACGGCGGCCACGTCGGGGGTGTAGGCCGCCAGGGCAGCGGGCGGAGTGGTGGCCACGGAGTGCTCCTCATCGAGTTCTGCGCGCCGTCCGGCCGGTGGTGAACGTCCCGTTCCGGTCATCGCGGCGCCGTGTGGCTGACGATCGGTCCTCAGTAGCCCACCGAAGATGTCGCATGTCAATAAGGTCGGACCAAACTGCGCCCTCACTTTTCTCTCTCGGTTCGAGGGGAGTATGGTCGGACCATAAGCGCCAGGGAGGCTCTATGCGCATCGCCCTCTTCGCCACCTGTCTGGGAGACACGCTCTTCCCGGAGGCGGTGAAATCGACCGCGGTACTCCTGGCCCGTCTGGGCCATGACGTGGTCTTCCCGCCGCAGCAGACCTGCTGCGGCCAGATGCATGTCAACACCGGCTATCAGCGGGAACCCGTACCGCTGGTACGGAACTTCGCCGAACAGTTCGGTGACCCGGCGATCGAGGCCGTGGTCGTGCCGTCGGGCTCCTGCGCGGGCTCGGTCCGTCATCAGCACGAGCTCGTCGCCGAACGCTACGGGGACGCGGCCCTGCGCGCCGGTGTGGCCGCCGTCCGGACCAAGACGTACGAGCTGTCCGAGTTCCTCGTCGATGTCCTCGACGTGACGGACGTCGGCGCGTACTTCCCGCACCGGGTGACCTACCACCCCACCTGCCACTCGCTGCGCATGCTGCGGGTCGGCGAGAAGCCGCTGCGGCTGCTGCGCGCCGTCGAGGGCATCGACCTGGTGGAGCTGCCCGAGGCCGACGCCTGCTGCGGCTTTGGCGGCACCTTCGCGGTCAAGAACGCGGAGACCTCCACCGCGATGCTGCGGGACAAGATGGACCACATCACCGGCACCGGGGCCGCGGTGTGCACGGCTGGCGACTCGTCCTGTCTGATGCATATCGGCGGTGGTCTCTCGCGCATCAGGTCCGGTACGCGGACCCTGCACCTGGCCCAGATCCTCGCCGCCACCCGCACCGCGCCGCACGTCCTGACGGAGGCCGCCCGATGAGCAGTCCGACCGGCCCCGCGACGCCGGGCACCTTCCTCGGCATGCCGGCCGTCCCCCCGCGCTCCCCGTACGGGACGGGCCATCTGCGCGGTGAGCGCAGCTTCCCCCGGGCCGCGCACGACGAGCTGGGCAACGAGCAGCTGCGCCGCAATCTGGGCAAGGCCACCCACTCCATCCGCGCCAAGCGCCTCGCCGTCACCGGCGAACTGCCCGACTGGGAGCAGCTGCGCGACACCGGCTCGGCGATCAAGACCGACACCATGAACCGGCTGCCCGAACTGCTGGAGCAGCTGGAGCGGAAGGTCACCGAGCGCGGCGGCACCGTCCACTGGGCCCGGGACGGCGTCGAGGCCAACGAGATCGTCACCCGGCTGGTGCGGGAGACCGGCAGCGACGAGCTCCTCAAGGTCAAGTCGATGGCCACACAGGAGATCGGCCTCAACGAGCATCTGGCGAGCCAGGGGATCGCGGCGCTGGAAACCGATCTGGCCGAACTGATCGTGCAACTCGCCGACGACCGGCCGTCACACATCCTGGTGCCCGCGATCCACCGCAACCGCGAGGAGATCCGGGAGATCTTCCTCCGGCACATCCCGGGCGTCGACCCCGCACTGGACGCCGACCCCGCCCGGCTCGCGGCCGCGGCGCGCGCGTTCCTGCGCGAGAAGTTCATGACGACCAAGGTGGCCGTCTCCGGCGCCAACTTCGGCATCGCCGAGACCGGCACCCTGGCGGTGGTCGAGTCCGAGGGCAACGGCCGGATGTGTCTGACCCTGCCCGAGACGCTGATCACCGTCATGGGCATCGAGAAGGTGCTGCCACGCTTCCAGGACCTGGAGGTCTTCCTCCAGTTGCTCCCGCGCTCCTCGACCGGTGAGCGGATGAACCCCTACACCTCGCTGTGGACGGGCGTGACGCCGGGCGACGGCCCGCAGGAGTTCCATCTCGTGCTGCTCGACAACGGGCGGACGGCGGCGCTCGCGGACCGGATCGGGCGCGCGGCGCTCAACTGCATCCGCTGCTCGGCCTGCCTCAACGTCTGCCCGGTCTACGAGCGGACGGGCGGCCATGCCTACGGATCGACCTACCCCGGCCCGATCGGTGCGGTGCTCACCCCGCAGCTGGCCGGCATGCACGGCGCCAAGGATGATCCCAACAGCTCGCTGCCGTACGCCTCCAGTCTGTGCGGAGCCTGCTTCGACGCCTGCCCGGTGAAGATCGACATTCCCTCGCTCCTCGTCGAGCTGCGGCACCAGCACACCGAGCAGTCCGGGGCGACCGCGGAGAAGCTGGCGATGAAGGCCGCGGCCGCGGTCATGAAGCGGACCGGGCTGTTCACCGCCGCACAGAAGGCGGCCGGGCTCGGACGCCTGCCGGCGGGGCGGGACGGCACCCTCTCCCGTCTGCCCCCGCCGCTCAACGGCTGGAGCGACAGCCGGGACACCCCCGCCCCGCCCAAGCAGACCTTCCGCTCCTGGTTCGCCTCCGCCGAGGGCGCGGCCGCGATGCGGGCCGCGGCCGAACAAGGCGCCCGGCACACCGACGACGACCCGCAGGAGGCATCGTGACCGCGACCGCACGGGAGACGGTGCTCCGCCGTGTCCGGGACGCCCTGGCCCTCTCCGACGGACCGGAGGTGACCGTTCCGCGCGCCTATCGCACCGGCCGCTCGCTCCCCGACGAGGAGCGGCTCGCCCTCTTCGTCGACCGGCTCGTCGACTACCGGGCGCAGGTCCGCACCTGCACCGCCGGAACCACCGCGGCGGTGCTCGCCGAGGTGCTGCACGCACACGGCGCGCGGACGGTCGGGGTGCCCCCGGGGCTCGATCCGGCCTGGCTGGCCGCGTATGACGGGGAGACGGTGACGGACTCCGCGGAGGTGCCGGCGCCCTCCCTGGATGTGCTGGACGGGGTGGTGACGGGCTCCGCCGTCAGCTGCGCCGAGACCGGCACGATCTTCCTGGACGGCGCCGCCGCGGATCAGGGGAGGCGCGCGCTGACCCTCGTCCCCGATCTGCATGTCTGTGTCGTCGAGTTGTCGTCGGTGCGGACCGGAGTGCCGGAGGCGGTGGCGCAGTTGACGCCGGAGCACCCGATCACGATGATCAGCGGTCCCTCGGCCACCTCCGACATCGAGCTGGAGCGGGTCGAGGGGGTGCACGGTCCGCGCACGCTGGCGGTGGTGATCCGCACCGACCGCTGAGCGGCTGCGGCGTGCCCCGGGGCGGCCCGGGGCACGGCCGCTCTCACGGGGCGGGCCGCGCCGCCCGCCGCCAGGCCGCCTCGCGCAGCAGCCGCAGGCCGTTGAGGCCGACGAGGACGGTGGAGCCCTCATGGCCGAGGACGCCCAGCGGCAGCGGGAGTTCACCGATCAGGTCCCAGAGGACCAGCCCGGAGAGGAACACCGAGGCCAGCACCAGGTTCTGGACGACCAGCCGGTGGGCCGTGCGGGACAGCGCGAGCACGGCGGGCACGCTGCCGAGTTCGTCCCGGACGATGACCGCGTCGGCGGTCTCCAGCGCGAGGTCGGAGCCGGTCCGGCCCATGGCGACCCCGGTGTGCGCGGCGGCCAGCGCCGGCGCGTCGTTCACCCCGTCACCCACCATCAGTACCCGGTGCCCGGCCGCCTCCTGGGCACGCACGGCGCCGACCTTCTCCTGGGGCAGCAGCCCGGCCCGGACGTCCGTGATGCCGACCGCCGCGGCGAGTCGCGCGGCGGCGCGCGGATTGTCACCGGTCACCAGCACCGGCGGGTGTCCGGTGAGCGACCGGAGGCCGGCGACGGTGGCCGCCGCGTCGGGACGCAGCCGGTCGCCGAGGCCCAGCACCCCGGCCGGCACCCCGTCACAGAGGACCAGCACGGCGGTGTGTCCGGCCTCCTCCAGCTCGGTGACGAGGCCGCCGGCCTCCGCGGCGGCCGGATCACCGGCGGGCAGCAGCCGGGCCGGGGCGCCGACCGCGATCCGGGTGCCGTCGACGGTGGCCCGTACGCCGGTGCCGGGGGCGGCGGCGAACTCCCCGGCGGCGGGCAGGACCAGGCCACGGGCGCGGGCGGCGGCCACGATCGCACGGGCCAGCGGGTGTTCACCGGCGTACTCCGCCGCGGCCGCCCGGGTCAGCAGGGTCTCCTCGGTCATCCCGGAGCCGGACAGCGGGCGGATAGCGGTGAGCCGAGGGGTGCCCGCGGTCAGGGTGCCGGTCTTGTCGAGGGCGACGCGGTCCACCTGGCCGAGGCGTTCCATGACGACGGCGGACTTGACCAGCACGCCGTGCCGTCCGGCATTGGCGAGGGCGGACAGCAGCGGCGGCATGGTCGCCAGGACCACCGCGCACGGCGAGGCGACGATCATGAAGGTCATCGCCCGCAACAGGGCGCGCGCCGGATTTGCGCCGAAGACCAGCGGAATCACGAAGACGGCCAGGGTGACGGCCACCATGCCGACCGAGTAGCGCTGTTCGACCTTCTCGATGAACAGCTGGCCCGGCGCCTTGGTTTCGGACGCCTCGGCGACCATGGCCACGATCCGGGCGAGGACGGAGGCACCGGCATCGCGCTCCACCTTGACCCGCAGCCCGCCGGTGCCGTTGAGGGTGCCGGCGAACACCTCGTCACCGGGTCCCTTGGCCACCGGCAGCGGTTCACCGGTGATGGTGGCCTGGTCGATCTCGCTGACCCCGTCCAGCACCCGGCCGTCCGCGCCGACCCGTTCGCCGGGACGGACCAGCACGGTGTCACCCACCACGAGGTCCGCGGCGGCCACGGTCGTCTCACTGCCGTCGTCGGCCAGCCGGGTCGCGGTGCTCGGCGCGAGCGCGAGCAGCCCGCGTACCGAATCCTGGGTGCGGGCGGTGGCCAGCGCCTCCAGGGCGCCGGAGACGGCGAAGATGACGATCAGTAGCGCACCGTCCCGGACCTGGCCGAGCGCGGCCGCCCCGAGCGCGGCCACGATCATCAGCAGATCGACGTCCAGGCTCTTCTCCCGCAGCGCCCGCAGCCCGGACCGGCCCGGCTCCCAACCGCCCGTCCCATAGGCGACGGCATACAGCGGACCCCACAACCAGGCCGGTGCGCCGCCGAGTTGCAGCAGCGCCGCGAGGAGGAACGCGAGGGTGGCCGCGGCCGCCCAGCGGGCCTCGGGCCGGTCGAGGAACCGGGTGCGGCGTGGGGCGCCCGGACCGGCCGTGGTGGTCCGGGGCGGATGGGGCAACACGGCAGACGGCATGCCGGAACAACCCTTCGCGGGCGGGGAAACGACGGGGCCCCCACCGTACCGGAACAAATGAAGAGGTCTTCATTTATCGTCGTTAGGATGGCTCTTATGGGCCATGGAATGGATGACCACCGCACCACCACCCGCGAGCGCCTGGACGCCGTGGGGGCCGCCGATGTCGCGGCCACCCTCCAGGCCCTGTCCACGCCCTCCCGGCTGCACATCCTGGCCCGCCTTCAGGAAGGCCCCTGCGCAGTCGGTGACCTCGCCGCCGCCGTCGGCATGGAGCAGTCCGCCTGCTCCCACCAACTCCGGCTGCTGCGCAACCTCGGCCTGGTCACCGGCGAACGCAACGGCCGCTCGATCGTCTACGCCCTCTACGACCACCACGTCGCCGAACTCCTCGACCAGGCCCTGTTCCACGTCGAGCATCTGCGGCTCGGTCTCCGTGACGCACCGTCAGGGGCGGCGGACGCGGTGCACGGCTGAGGGCCGGCCTACAGGCTCCGGTTGTCCAGCACCGCCACCGCCCGCCGCACCCGGGCGGTCTCCTCGGTGTCCACGTCCCCGACGAGCAGGTCCGCCCGGTCGCCCAGCTGTCCGCGTACGGTCCCGTCGGGGCCGATCAGCGCGCTGTGCCCGACACCGGTCGGCGCCTTGGTGGGGGCCTCCGGATCGGCCTGCGGATCCGGCGCGGCCTGATTGACCGCCGCCAGCCAGACCGTCGCGTCCAGGGCGCGCGCCCGTACGAGCAGGTCCCACTGTGCGCGCTTGCCCGGCCCCGCGGCCCAGGCGGCGGGCAGCACCGACACCGTGGCCCCCGCGTCGGCGTGGGCCCGGAAGAGTTCGGGGAACCGCAGGTCGTAGCAGGTCGCCAGGCCCACCCGGACCCCGTCGACCTCAATGGTCACCACGCGCTTGCCCGGGGCCACCGCGTCGGACTCCCGGAAGCCGAAGGCGTCATACAGATGGATCTTGTCGTAGAAGTCCTCGACCCCGGGCCCGGTGGCCAGCAGGGTGTTGGTCACCCGCCCGTCGTCCGCCGGGGTGAACATGCCCGCCACCACGGTCACACCGGTCTCCCGGGCCACCGCCCGCACCCCCTCCGCCCACGGGCCGTCCAGCGGCTCGGCCACCTGCCCGAGCGCGGCCCCGAAGCGCACCATGGCCGCCTCCGGAAGGACCGCCAGCCGGGCTTCCTCGCGTGCCGCACGGCGGACCTGGTCCTGGACGATCGCGAGGTTCTCCTTCGGATCGGTCGTTGCCGTCATCTGGCACAGCGCGATACGCATGCGGATCTCTTCTCTCTCGTGCCGATCGGTGCCTTCATGGCCTGCCGCGGGGCGCCGCCCCGGCCCGTCCCGCCGGCCGGACAGGCCCGTGACCATCCTGCCTGCCGACTGCCCGGCGCCGGTCATCAGGCGGGTGTACTCCTCTTCCTTATCGTGCGCCCGACCCCGCCCCGGCAGCACGCCCACGAGGGGGACTCCGCGGTCCCGGCCACATAGGGCGACGGCGGCAGTGGTGCGACGGCACCGCCGGCCCCGGCCGGGTACTCATCGGACACGGCGAGGGCCCGGCCCGCGGACACGCGGGCCGGGCCGTCGATGGGCCGGTGCGGGGGGCCGGGGCGCCGCA
>NZ_JBHXFI010000049.1:0-27230 GCF_042724075.1 Streptomyces sp. NPDC127097
GGGGTGTGGGACGTAAAGCGAAGCAGTCCCACACCCCTACCCCGGAGGTCCGTCACCGCACCCCGACAGCCCCGCGCAGCGGCAACGCCCGCCGCCAGGCGCAACGGCGGGGGAAGCCGCAAGCGTCGGCCGAGGCAAAGCGCGGCGGACCGGCCCGCCGCCAGGCGCAACGGCGAGCAACTACCACGGCGGAAAAGCCAAAAACGTGGGACTTGCCCGGGGCGTTACACTGCCCCCATGGCAGTTCTCCCTTGGGTTCATTAGACGGCGCAGCTCGCCCTCGGACCGTCCGTCCAACCCGCCGTCCCTGACCCTGGAGCTTTTCCCGTGATCACCGCCTCCGGCCTTGAGCTGCGCGCCGGCGCCCGCATTCTCATCGAGTCCGCTTCCTTCCGTATCGCCAAGGGCGACCGCATCGGCCTCGTCGGCCGTAACGGCGCCGGCAAGACCACCCTCACCAAGGTGCTGGCGGGTGAGGGCATCCCCGCCTCCGGCACGGTCACCCGCGGTGGCCAGGTCGGCTATCTGCCGCAGGACCCGCGCACCGGCGACCTCGACGTGCTGGCCCGCGACCGCATCCTGTCCGCCCGCGATCTGGACACCGTGCTGCGCAAGATGCGCGAGAACGAGGACCGGATGGCGAACGGCAAGGGCGCCACCCGCGACAAGGCGATGAAGAAGTACGAGCGCCTGGAGACCGAGTTCCTGACCAAGGGCGGGTATGCCGCCGAGGCGGAGGCCGCGACCATCGCCGCCAGCCTCGGCCTGCCCGACCGCATCCTCGGCCAGCCGCTGCACACCCTCTCCGGCGGTCAGCGCCGCCGCGTCGAGCTGGCCCGGATCCTGTTCTCGGACTCCGACGTCCTGCTGCTCGACGAGCCGACCAACCACCTCGACGCCGACTCCATCGTCTGGTTGCGCGACTACCTCAAGACCTACCGCGGCGGCTTCATCGTGATCTCCCACGATGTCGACCTGGTCGAGACCGTCGTGAACAAGGTGTTCTATCTCGACGCCAACCGCTCGCAGATCGACATCTACAACATGGGCTGGAAGCTCTACCAGCAGCAGCGCGAGGCCGACGAGAAGCGCCGCAAGCGCGAGCGGGCGAACGCCGAGAAGAAGGCCGCGGCGCTCAACTCGCAGGCCGACAAGATGCGGGCCAAGGCCACCAAGACCGTCGCCGCGCAGAACATGGCCAAGCGCGCCGACAAGCTGCTCGCCGGCCTGGAGCAGGTGCGGGCCGCCGACAAGGTCGCCAAGCTGCGCTTCCCGGACCCGGCACCGTGCGGCAAGACCCCGCTCACCGCCGAGGGCCTGTCGAAGTCCTACGGCTCGCTGGAGATCTTCACCGACGTCGACCTGGCCATCGACAAGGGCTCCCGGGTCGTCATCCTCGGCCTCAACGGTGCGGGCAAGACCACCCTGCTGCGGCTGCTGGCCGGCGTCGAGACACCGGACACCGGCGAGGTCCGCCCCGGTCACGGCCTCAAGCTCGGCTACTACGCCCAGGAGCACGAGACCCTGGACCCGGACCGCACGGTCCTGGAGAACATGCGCTCGGCCGCCCCGGACATGGACCTGGTCGCCATCCGCAAGACGCTGGGCTCGTTCCTGTTTTCCGGGGACGACGTCGACAAGCCCGCCGGGGTGCTCTCCGGTGGCGAGAAGACCCGGCTCGCCCTGGCGACGCTGGTCGTCTCCTCCGCCAACGTCCTGCTGCTCGACGAGCCCACCAACAACCTCGACCCGGCCAGCCGCGAGGAGATCCTCGGCGCGCTGCACACCTTCACGGGCGCCGTGGTCCTGGTGACGCACGACGAGGGTGCGGTGGACGCGCTGGAGCCGGAGCGCATCATCCTGCTGCCCGACGGCGTCGAGGACCTGTGGGGCCAGGACTACGCGGACCTGGTCGCGCTGGCCTGACCGAGGCGGATGGATCATGCCGTATGGATCATTCGGCCGATGTGTGATCCATCATCTGAGTGAGAACGGCTCGTACACCGGCGAGTCTGCGGCCTACGGCCGGGTCCTTGGGGCCCGGCCGTTGCCTTTTCGGCCGCACACCACCTGACCTGCCACTTCTCGCGGACGGCCGGACGCGGGCGGCCGCCGGCGCAGCCGGAATTTGCGATTCCGGCCCGTGTTGCCGGGCCTCCGCCGGCAAACGATGTCGTATCGACCTTGCGGAATGGGTGGCCAGGAAGCCGGGGAGGGGTGATCATGAGAGTCCAGAGCGCACTTCCCACGAGGAGGCACGGGTGGCCGAGACTCTGAAGAAGGGCAGCCGGGTAACCGGCGCCGCGCGCGAGAAGCTCGCGGCAGACCTGAAGAAGAAGTACGACTCCGGTGCGAGCATCCGGGCGCTGGCCGAGGAAACCGGCCGCTCCTATGGATTCGTGCACCGGATGCTCAGCGAATCCGGTGTGGTCCTGCGCGGTCGCGGCGGAGCCACGAGGGGCAAGAAGGCCGCATCGGCCTGACGGCCGCGACTCCGGGTGCAGCGGTGTCCCCCCGGTCGACCGAGCAGTCGGCCGGGAGGTTACCGTTCAGTCACTTACGCACGCAGGTGCGGCTGGCTGACTCGGAGGCGCTGATGACTCTGCTCGACAAGGACGGCGTGCGACTCACCGTGGACGATGCGATCGCCACGGTGACCCTCGCCAACGCGGCCAAGCGCAATGCGCAGTCGCCGGCCATGTGGCGGGCGCTTGCCGAAGCGGGGTCGCTGCTGCCGGGAAACGTACGGATCGCGGTGCTGCGCGGTGAGGGCAAGTCCTTCTCCGCGGGCCTCGACCGTCAGGCGTTCACGCCCGAAGGCTTCGACGGCGAGCCGTCGTTCATCGATCTGGCGCGCGGCACGGACGACGTTCTGGACGCCACGATCGCCGAGTACCAGGAAGCATTCACCTGGTGGCGGCGCACCGACCTGGTGTCCATCGCCGCCGTGCAGGGGCATGCCATCGGTGCCGGCTTCCAGCTGGCGCTCGCCTGCGATCTGCGGGTGGTCGCGCCGGACGTCCAGTTCGCCATGCGCGAGACCAGCCTCGGGCTCGTACCGGACCTGACCGGTACCCACCCCCTGGTCGGGCTGGTGGGCTACGCCCGCGCGCTGGAGATCTGCGCCACCGGGCGCTTCGTACACGCCGAGGAGGCCGAGCGGATCGGCCTCGCCAACCTCGTGGTGCCCGGCGACCAACTCGATGCCACCGTGGCCGACTTGGCGGCGGCGCTCACCGCCGCGCCGCGCGACGCCGTCATCGAGACCAAGGCCCTGCTGGCCGGTGCCGCGGGCCGTACGTACGAGGAGCAGCGCCGCGCCGAGCGGGCCGCCCAGGCGCGCCGGCTGCGCGACCTCGCGGGCGTGGGGGAGTAGCACCCCGTACCGCACGGTTCAGCTGCCCGAGCTGCCCGGCCGTGCTCTCACGGAGCTGTCCGGCCGGGCCGGCTCATCAGGTCCACCGCCGTGACCAGCACCGCGACCGTCGAGACCGCGGGCTGCCCGGCCGCCACCGCCTGCCGTACGGCGCAGGCCACATCCAGCGCCCGGTGACCGGGCGCGGTCGCCAGCTGGATCAGCGCATGCCCGTCGGTGAGCCGCACCGGACGGGACGGACCGCCGAGCACCGGGGCCAGCCGGGCCACGCCCGCGACGCCCCGCGCGACGACGGCGACGCCCGCCGCGCCCTCCTGTGTCGCACCGGTCCGGTCACCCGTCGAGGGCGCGGCCGGCGGCACCTCCCTCTGGGGAGCGGAACCGGCTGACGCGCCCTCCGTCGTGGTCTCGTCCGCTTCCAGCAGGCCGCTGACCCGCAGATCCACCACGCCCACCACCAGCCCCAGCCCCTGGATCGACGCCTCCAGCAGCGCCGCGCGGACCTGGTCGGCGAGCACCGGCAGCGGCCGGTCGGCCACCGCGGCGAACTCCGCCTCGATCCGCAGCGGGCCGGGCGGCAGGGCGCTCGGCGGCGCCGGCACCGCCGGTTCCGGGGCGTGGCCGGGGTCGGCGACGGACAGCCGCAGCGAGCCGAGGCGGACACCGGCCGGGGTGTCCGCGGACGCCCGCAGCGCCCCGGCGGCCGCCTGCTCGGTGATCCACGACCCGTCCGCGGGCCCGCCGAGCGGCAGCAGCCGGCCGATCCCGAGCTGTGTGCGGACCGTCTGCGCCCACTGGTTCACGGCCACCGCGTCACCCCTTTCCCGGAAGGTCCCCGGACCGTCTCCGGACACGTCCCGGACCACGCCCCCAGCCTGCCGCAGACCCGCCCGTACGGCAGGGCGGTGGGCCCGGCGGCGCCGTATGGAGCACTCGCCTGCCGCATCCCCGGAGCGGGACGGAGCCACCCGGCCTACTGTGGGCAGCGGAGCGGGCGGACCGCTTCTCCCCGCGGAAAGGGATACGGCGATGAGCGAGAGCCAGCAGCACGCAGAGGGGCCCAGGACGCCCGCCAAACGGGGCGGCGGCGACCCCGCGACCCGGGGGCGGACCACCATCGCCGACGGTGTCGTGGAGAAGATCGCCGGTCTGGCGGCCCGGGACGTCATCGGCGTGCATGCCATGGGCAGCGGCCTCGCCCGTACGCTCGGCGCCGTGCGGGACCGGGTGCCCGGCGGCGGCAGGTCCGCGACCGCGACCCGGGGTGTCAAGGCCGAGGTCGGCGAGGTGCAGACCGCGCTGGACCTGGAGATCGTGGTCGATTACGGCGTCGCCATCGCCGATGTCGCACGGTCGGTCCGGGAGAACGTCATCTCCGCCGTGGAGCGGATGACGGGCCTGGAGGTCGTCGAGGTCAATATCGCGGTCAGCGACGTCAAGCTGCCCGACGAGGAAGACGAAGAAGAGGGAGCGGAGCCGCGGATCCATTAGCCGGGCCCGTCCGGAGTGGCAGCGAAGGAGCGCACGATGAGCATGGCCGTGGTCGGCCTCTTGGCCGGCATGGCGCTGGGCTTCGCCGGATACTTCGGCGGCTTCGGCGCCTTCGTCCTGGTGGCGGCGCTGGGCGCCATCGGGTTCGTGGCCGGCAGGTTCCTCGACGGGGACCTGGAGGCCGGCGATTTCTTCCGTCCGCGCGGCGGCGACCGCGACCGGCGGCGGTGAAGCCGGGTGGCGACGGTGTCCCCGCCCGCCGCTGCCACCGCCGTACCGGCGGGTGAGCGGGGCGCGACCAGAATCGCGGACCGGGTGGTGGCGAAGATCGCCGCACGGGCCGCCCGGGAGGCGCTGCGTGCGGAGTCCCCGCGCGCCCGTACGGACGCCCATGCGACGGTCACCGTGCACCGGCGCGACGACCGCCGGCACTTCGGTGAGGCGCGGCTGCGGATCACCGTGGAGCTGGGCTACCCCTCCGACATCGGTGCACAGTGCCGGGTGGTGCGCCGCCGGGTCACCGAGCGGGTGACGGAGCTGGCGAACATGACGGTGCCCGAGGTCGCGGTGGAGGTCGAGCGGCTGCACTCCCCGCTGCTGGACCGTACGGACCGCGGGAGGGTGCGATGAGCGACGAGGACGCGGAGCGGTCCGACACCCGACGGTTGCCCACGCTCGACAAGACGCCGGACGGGACGGACAAGGCAGGCGGGACGGACGGGACGGGCGGGGCGACACCGTCCGGCGCGGACACCCCGGCCACCGGCACCGCCGGCCACGACCGGGTGCGGCGCTTCCGGTCGGCCCGCCGGGTGCCGGCCGCCCTGGTCGCGCTGGTGCTGCTGGCCGCCGCGGGCCTGTTGCTCTACGACGTGGCCGCGGTGCGCGCCAACCGCCCCGCGATGGCCTGGCGCCGGTGGCTGGCCCACGAACTGGGCACCCGTCACCTCGACAATCCCTGGGTCCTGGCCCCCGCCGCGTTGGCCATGGTGCTGGGTATCTGGCTCATCGTCACGGCCGTCACGCCCGGGCTGCGCCAGGTGCTGCCGATGCGGCCGGCGGCACCGGACGTCCGGGCCGGGCTGGACCGCGCGGCCGCCGCGCTGGTGCTGCGCGACCGGGCCATGGAGGTCGCCGGCGTGCAGTCCGTACGGGTCGCCGTCAGCCGCCGTAAGGCCAAGACGCACGCCGTCTCGCACTTCCGCGAACTGGACGAGGTCCGCGCCGACCTCGACACCTCGCTCGGCGAGGGGCTGCGGCAGCTGGGCCTGGCGCACGAGCTCCGTCTGACCGTGGACGTCCGGCGCCCGAAGAAGAGGTGAGCGAGCGATGCGCAGGGTCCGCGGAAGGGTCAACCGGGTGCTGCTCGGTCTGATCGGTGTGGTGCTGTTCGGCGTGGGCGGCCTGGTGCTGCTCGGCGGCCTCGATCTGCCCGCGAAATGGCACCTCGGACTGCCCGCCGGCTGGCCCTGGTCCCGTCCCGGCCAGGTGCTGCTCCCTGCCCGGCAGCGCACCCGCTGGACGGACCAGGGCTGGTGGTGGCCCGTCGTCATCGCCGCGCTCGCCGTCTTCGTGCTGCTGGTGCTGTGGTGGCTGCTGACCCAGCTCCGGCGGCACCGGATGAACGAGATCCTCGTCGACAGCGGCGACGGCGAGGGCGCCCAGCTGCGCGGCCGGGCCCTGGAGGCCGCCCTGACGGCCGAATCGGAGGCGCTGGAGGGCGTCGACGGGGCCGGTGTGCTGCTGACCGGCCGCCGGGGCGAACCGCATGTCCGGGCCGTACTGGCGCTCGCCCCGCACGCCGACCCGGGGACCGTCGTCCGGCGGCTGTCGGACGAGGCGGTGGCGCACGCCCGCCGCTCGGCCGGCCTCGACCGGCTGCCGGCCGAGGTCCGGCTGCGCGCGGTCAAGCACCGGCCCGAGCGGGTCAGTTAGGGCCTCCGGACGACCGGCCCGGGAGCCGCCGTCCGCCCCGCGTCAGAACCCGTGCCGGGCCCCGCCGTCCACCGGCACCATCACCCCGTTGATGTACGACGCGGCCGGCGACAGCAGGAAGGCCGCGGCCTTCCCGAACTCCTCCGGCAGGCCGTAGCGGCCCAGCGGGATCTCGGCGCAGTTGCGGGCGCGGGACCCCTCGGGGTCGCCGGAGCGCGCGTCGAGCTGGGTCATCCGGTCGGTGGCGATCCGGCCGGGCAGGACGCCGAGCACGCGGATACCGCGCGGCCCCAGCTCGTTGGCGAGCGACTTGGCGAAACCGGCGAGACCGGGGCGGAGCCCGTTGGAGATGGTCAGTCCGCCGATCGGCTCGTACACCGAGCCGGACAGCACAAAACCGATCACCCCGCCCTCGGGCAGCTCGGCGGCGGCCGCGCGGGCCAGCCGTACCGCGCCGAGGAAGACCGACTCGAAGGCCGACTGCCACTGTGCGTCGGTGTTGTCGGCGGCGGTGCCGGGCGCCGGGCCGCCGACGCTGATGAGCACTCCGTCGAGCCGGCCGAAGCGTTCCCGGGCCGCCGCCAGCAGGCGGCCGGGGGTCTCCGGGTCGGCGTTGTCGGCCGCGATGCCCAGGGCCCGCTCGCCGAGCGAGGCGGCCGCCGCGGCCGCGCTCTCCTCGGTGCGTCCGGTGAGCACGACCCGGGCGCCTTCGGCGACCAGTTCACGGGCGGTGGCGAAGCCGAGGCCACGGGTCGCCCCGGTGACGAGGTACGTCCGGTCGGTGAGTCCTAGATCCATGGCCCCTAGTGTGCCCGTGCCCCGTCCTGGAGGCCGAAGGCGGTCCCCACCAGGCCGATATGGCTGAAAGCCTGCGGGAAGTTGCCCAGCTGGCGCCGGGCGGCCGGGTCGTACTCCTCGGACAGCAGCCCCACGTCGTTGCGCAGTCCCAGCAGCCGCTCGAACATCTCCTGGGCCTCGGCCCGCCGGCCGCTCAGCTGCAAGGCGTCGACGAGCCAGAACGAGCAGGCCAGAAAGGTGCCCTCGCCGCCGGGCAGCCCGTCGACCGAGACGCCCTCGGTGCTGTAACGGCGTACCAGACCGTCGTGCGTCAGCTCCCGGCGCACCGTGTCGATGGTGCCGAGGACCCGCGGATCGTCCCCCGGCAGGAAGCCGACCCGGGGGATCAGCAGGGTCGCGGCGTCCAGTTCGCCGGAGCCGTAGAACTGGGTGAAGGTGCCGCGGTCGGCGTCGTAGCCGCGCTCGCACACCTCGCGGCGGACCTCGTCGCGCATCGCCCGCCAGCGGTCGGCCTCCCCACCGAACTTCGGATACGTCTCGACCGCCCGCACCGCCCGGTCGGCCGCCACCCAGGCCATGACCTTGGAGTGCACGAAGTGCCGGCGCGGCCCGCGGATCTCCCACAGCCCCTCGTCGGGGTCGCGCCAGGTGGACTCCAGGTAGTCCACCAGCGCCCGCTGGATGCTCCAGGCGTGCTGCTCGGCGGGCAGCCCGGCCGTGCGGGCGATGTGGAAGGAGTCGAGGACCTCGCCGTAGACATCGAGCTGACGCTGTTCGACGGCGGCGTTGCCGATGCGTACGGGCGCGGAGTCGCAGTACCCGGTCAGCCACGGCAGCTCGGCCTCCGGCAGCCGCCGTTCACCGGCCAGCCCGTACATGATCTGAAGGTCGTCGGGGGCGCCGGCCACCGCGCGCAGCAGCCAGTCCCGCCAGGCGCCTGCCTCGTCCAGATATCCGGCGGAGAGCAGGCAGTTCAGGGTGAGGCTGGCGTCCCGCAGCCAGCAGTAGCGGTAGTCCCAGTTGCGGACGCCGCCCAGCTCCTCGGGCAGCGAGGTGGTGGGGGCCGCCACGATGCCGCCGGTGGGCGCGTAGGTGAGGGCCTTGAGGGTGATCAGCGAGCGCAGCACGGCCTCGCGGTACGGCCCCTGGTAGCGGCAGCGCGCGGACCAGGCGTGCCAGTCGTCCAGGGTGTCCTGGAGCGCCGTGAACGGTTCGATCTGGGTCGGCCGGGGCTCGTGCGAGGGGTGCCAGGTCAGCACGAACGCGGTGCGCTCGCCCGCGGCGACGGTGAAGTCCGAACGGGTGCTGAAGTCCTTGCCGTAGGTGGTGCTTTGGTCCGGGGTGCGCAGCCACACCGAGTCCGGTCCGGCGATCGCCACCCGGCAGCCCTCGGTGGCGCGCACCCAGGGCACCACCCGCCCGTAGTCGAACCGCAGCCGCAGCACCCCGCGCATCTCAACGCTGCCGCTGAGGCCCTCGACGATCCGTACGAGGTCCGGCGCCCGGTCGCGCTGCGGCATGAAGTCGGTGACCCGGACGCTGCCGGTGGGGGTCTCCCAGACGGTGTCGAGGATCAGCGAGTCGCCGCGGTAGGAGCGCTGGGCGCGGGCGTCGGGGGAGCAGGGAGCGAGCCCCCAGTGGCCGTTGTCCTTGCCGCCGAGGAGGGCGGCGAAGCAGGCGCCGGAGTCGAAACGCGGCAGGCACAGCCAGTCGATGGACCCGTCGCGGCCGACGAGTGCGGCGGTCTGGAGATCGCCGATGAGCGCATAGTCCTCGATACGTGGGTGCACTCAGCGCCCCTTCCCGCCGGGAGGGTGCGCTACGCGGTGGTGACGGCTGTCCGGGTTACGGGCTGGCCGGGGCCGGCGCCGCCTCGTCGCCGGCGGCCTCGGCTTCCCCGGATGCGGCGGGTCCCGCAGCGCGCCCGCCGTCGCCCGCGGCCGCGGCGGCCCCGGCTTCCCGGGCCTCTTCGGCTTCCTTGGCCGCGGCCGCCCGGTCGCGGCGCTCACGGCGGACGAGGACGACCCAGCCGACCGGCACCGCGGCGGCGAACAGCCACCACTGGACGGCGTAGGCCATGTGCGGGCCGATGGAGTCGTGGTCCGGCTCGGGGACCAGCTCCGGGGTGTTGTGGGCGGGCTTGGGCGCCGTCTGCTCGATATAGCCGCCGAGCATCGCCCGGCCGGTCCGCTTCGCCTGCTCCGCGCTGTTGATCAGCATGACCTGGCGGGCGGGCAGGCCCCTGGTGTCCTTGATGCCGCTGGCGGCGGTGGTCTCGTCGGCCATCATCCGGCCGGTGACGGTGACCTTGCCCCGGGGGGCGGCCGGGACGTCCGGGAACTTGGTGAGGTCGTTGCCGGCCGAGACCCAGCCGCGGTTGACCAGCACGGCCCGGCCGTCGCCGAGGACCAGCGGGGTCACCACGTAATAGCCGATGCTCTGCTCGTCGGCGGCGGTGCGCTGGCGGACCACGACCTCGTGGGCGGTGTCGTAGGTGCCGGTGGCGGTGACCGTGCGCCACATGTCGCGCCGGGGCAGCTCCCGGCCGGGTGCGGTCAGCGTGGCGACCGGAACCGCGTCGGCATCCAGGCTGCGCGCGATCAGCTGGTTCTGCGCCACCTTGTGCTGATGGCGGTGGAACTGCCAGTAGCCCAGCTTGATCATGACGGGGATCAGCACGAGACCCACGAGGGTGAGGATCACCCACTGCCGGGACAACAGGAAGCGGTACACGGCTTCGACGGTACCTGGGGCGCCGGAGCCGCCGAGCCGGGGGTCCCCCTGGGGGTACCGCCCGGCGTCCGCCGGGGGAGCCGGCCGGGGGCCGGCCGGGTCCGCCGTGCCTGTCCGGGTGGCCGCCCCCGGTGGCCGCCTCGGTTCAGGCCCGCTTCACACCCGGTCGACGATGCCCACTCTGCCGTCGGAGCGGGCGCAGTGCGCGCCGCAGTACCACTTCTGGTCGGCCTCGACGCCCTGCCCGATGATCTGGCAGCGGCAGTGCTCACAGATCGGCGCCATGCGGTGGATGGCGCAGGCGAAACAGTCGAAGACGTGCACCGCGCCCTGCGCGTGCACCTCGAACGTCATGCCGTATTCGTTTCCGCAGACCTCACAACGTGCCATGCGCCACAGCGTGCGGGCGCCGCCCGCGCGCGGCGCGGTGCCGACGGGTGTGTTGGGCGGGCTTCACCCGGACGCAGGCGCCGGCTCCACGTCCTGGAGCAGCTGCATGAAGGCCGCCTCGTCGATGACGACCGTGCCGAACGAGGCGGCCTTGGCGGTCTTTGAGGTCCGGGCGTCGGGGTCGTTGGTCACCAGCAGGCTGGTCAGCCGGGACACGCTCGTGGCGACATGCAGCCCCGCCTCGATCGCCCGGTCCTCCAGCAGCTCACGGTCCACGGAGGTGTCACCCGAGAAGGCGACCCGCATCCCCTGGACCAGCCGGCCGCCGGACTCGTAACGCCCCGGATTGGGGTACGGGCACGCCGGGCGCTTACGGGACGGCCGCCAGGACGTGGGGCGGTAGGACGACGGGGCGGCGGCACGCTGCCGGGGCGCGGGGGTGTCCGACCACTCCGTCAGCGGCTGGCAGCTGAGCAGCGGCAGCCGCAGATTCTCCTGCGCGGCGCGCCGCAGACTGGGACGGAACGCCTCGGCCAGCACCCGGGCGTCGTCCAGCGCGTGGTGGGCGCGCTCCTGCACCACGCCGTAATGGGCGGCGAGGGACTCCAGCTTGTGGTTGGGCAGCGGCAGCCGCAGTTCCTTGGACAGGGCGATGGTGCAGAGCCGCTGCTGCACCGGGGCGGTCGCCGCGGCGCGGGCGTACTCGCGGGCGATCATCGACCAGTCGAACATGGCGTTGTGCGCGACCAGCACCCGGTCCGCCAGGCGCCGGGACAGCTCCGGGACGATCTCCGGGAAGAGCGGGGCATCGGCGAGCACGGCGCTCGTGAGCCCGTGGATCCAGACCGGCCCGGGGTCCCGCTGCGGGTTGACGAGGGTGTACCAGTGGTCCTGGACGTCGCCCTGGGCGTCGAGTTGGTACACGGCTGCCGAGATGATCCGGTCGTCGCGGGCCAGGCCCGTGGTCTCGACGTCGACCACCGCGTATCCCTGTGGATACGCGGACGGCCAGGGAGCCGGCGGCGTCTGCGGGCCCGGCTGCTGCCCGATCTTCGGCGCGATCGGGTCGGCGGCTGCTGCCATGCGGTCTTCGAGCATGGTCACTGAGGATACGGGCCACCACTGACAGCCACCGAACCGCATCGGATCCCCTGGGAGTGACACACACCTGGCGCCCCCGCAGTTCGCGGGTGGGTGGGGGAGTTGACGGGGTGTGGGCGGCGGGGAAAAAGAGCAGGCATGCGCGGCCGGGGAAAAAACAGCAGGCCCTGGAAAGGGGCATACGGAAGCCTCCGGAAGGAAGCAGGCAAAGCGCCCTTCCCCGTTCAGGAGCCGCCCACTCCAGTCGAGAGCAGTGAGCTCACCAGCGCCTCCAGTGACACGGTGAACAGCCGGCCGGTGTCGGCCGGGCCGGCCAGTGCGCGGGCCAGGGCCGGATCGTGCTCGGCGGTGGGGGAGTCCCACAGCTCGCCCTCGCTCGGACGCTGTTCGGGTGACCGCTCGCGGTTGCGCTCGACCAGGACGAAGCCGACGACCTGGAACTGGACCGCCCGCACCGCCTCGGCGGCCGTCTCGCCGCGCAGCCCGGCGGCGTGCATCTCATGGACCAGCGCCTGCTGCGCCGGCAGGAACATCCGCTCCGTCAGGCCGCGTTCGTGCACCATCGCGATCAGCTGAGGGCGCTCGCGCAGCGCCGAGTGCAGCGCGCGGGCGACCGACACGACGCGGGCGTGCGGGGTGTCCCCGGTGGGGTGGATCTCGCCCATCTCCCGGACGGTGCGCTCGACGAGGGCGTCCAGCAGCGATTCGCGGTTGCCGACGTGCCAGTAGATGGAGGTGACGGCGGTGCCCAGTTCCGTGGCGAGGCGGCGCATGGTCAGCGCGCCGGGGCCGTCCGCCCGCACCAGCCGGGCGGCGGCCGTCAGCACCTCTTCGCCGGTCAGCGCGGTACGTGTCATATTCCCCCACTGCCCCCATCCACCCATCGCTCAACTATCGGTCGACTATCGGTCGACTATCGCTCAACTCCCGTGCCTACACAGCCCTTTACCCCTCATCCCGCTCGGTGTAACAGTGTTACAGACGCCTCGCACGACCCCCGCAAGTCACCGACGACGAAGGGTGGTACGCCATGGCACGCATACGCTACGGAGCACGCACCGCGGCGGAGATCACCGCGGCACGCACCGCGAGCTCCAAGCTTCCCGAGATCTGGTCCACCGGTGTGCTCGCCGTGTGGGAGAGCGACCCGGAGGCGGTCGCGGCCGTGCTGCCGCCGCCCCTCGAACCCACCGGACGCCCGCTGGTCCGGGCCACCGTCAGCAAGGTCGAGCTGCCCGGTTACCCCCTGGGCGCCGGCTCGGTCGCCGTCGCCGCCGCCCACCGCGGCGTCGAGGGCTGGTATCCGCTCGTGATGCCGATGACCCATGAGCGGGCCCTGACCGGCGGGCGGGAGGTCTTCGGCGAACCCAAGAAACTGGGCGAGGTCACCGTCGAGCGCGACGGCCCGGTGGTGCGCGCCGCGCTCGCCCGGCACGGCATCGCCTTCGTCGAGGTACGCGGCGCGGTGAGCGGACCGCTGCCGGTCCCCGAGCCGGTCCGGAAGACCGACTTCTACTTCAAGTTCCTGCCCGCCGTGGACGGTTCGGGCTTCGACCTCGACCCGGTGCTGGTGCACTGCCTGCGCCACGAGAAGGTCCGCAGGCTGGAGCGGATCACCGGCGATGTCGTCCTGCGCGAGTCGATGTACGACCCCGTCGCCGACCTCCCCGTCCACACCCTCGTCGAGCTCACCCTCGGCGAGAAGACCACCGACCAGCAGGGCCGGGTCGTCGAGCGGGTGAGCGCCGAGTCCCTGCTGCCGTACATCCACCAGCGCTACGACGATCCGCAGCAGCTCCTCGACGGGCCGCCCGAGGGGAGTGCCTGATGCCGGTGCTGCCCGGAGAGCAACGCCGAGCCCCCGGCCGGAGAAGCGGCCGGCCCCAGCGGCACGGAGAGGGGAGCGGGCATGGAGCTGACCGCGGGACAGGTCGCGGTCGTCACCGGCGCCGCGAGCGGCATCGGCCTGGCCATGGCGCGCCGCTTCGCCGCGGAGGGGCTGCGGGTGGTCCTCGCGGACGTCGAGGAGGAGCCGCTGCGGGCCGCCGCCGACGAGCTGACCGCGGACGGCGCCCGGGTCCTGGCGCGCACCGTGGACGTCGGGGTGCGTGCCGAGGTCGCCGCCCTCGCCGACGCCGCGTACGACACCTTCGGCGCCGTCCATCTGCTGTGCAACAACGCGGGGGTGGGCTCCGGCGCCGAGGGGCGGATGTGGGAACACGAGCCCAACGACTGGGCCTGGGCGTTCGCGGTGAACGTCTGGGGCGTCTTCCACGGCATCCAGTGCTTCGTTCCCCGGATGCTGGCGGGCGGCGGCCCCGGCCATGTCGTCAACACCTCCTCGACGGACGGCGGCGTCGCCCCGCTGCCCACCGCGTCCGTCTACGCCGTCACCAAGGCGGCCGTGGTGACCATGACCGAATCGCTCTACGCCCACCTCAGGGCCGAGCGCGCCCCCATCGGCGCCTCGGTGCTCTTCCCCGGCCCGCACATGCTCCGCACCGGCCTGTGGGAGTCGCACCGCAACCGGCCCGCGCGCTACGCCAAGTCCCGGCCGCGCCGTACGCCGTACCGCAGCCTGGCGCAATGGGAGGCGGCCATGAAGGAGGCCGGACAGGAGGTCGCCTTCACCCCCGTCGAGGACGTCGCCGCGCAGGTCGTGGACGGCGTCCGGGCGGACCGCTTCTGGCTGCTGCCGCCCGCCGCGCACACCGACGCGCAGATCCGGGCGCGGTCCGCCTCGATGCTCGGCCGCACCGCCCCCGACTACCTGGAGCACTTCATCCTCGACCCGGACGACTGAGGGAGGTTCGCCATGACGGACCCACAAGCCCCCACGGACCCACAGGCCCCTACGGACCCACAGGCCCCCGAGGACCGGCCGGACACCCGTCCCGGCCCGGACGATCCGTACCTGATCATCTCCTCCGACTGCCACGCCGGGCTCCCCACCGAGGAGTACCGCCCCTACCTGGAGGCCCGTTTCCACCGTGCCTTCGAGACATTCCTCGGCGAACGGGACGCCCGCCGCGCGGCGGCCACCCGCCTCGGCATCCGCAACGAAGCCTTCGCCGCCCGGTGGTTCCAGGACCACGAGGAGGGCCTGCGCGGCGGCTGGGACCCCGCGCAGCGCCTGAAGGAACTCGACGGCGACGGGGTGGCGGCGGAGGTCGTCTTCCCGGACGCGGACGCCGTCGACAGCGGCACCGCGGCCCCGTTCGGCGTCGGTCTCGGCCTCTCCGGCGACCAGGACCCGGACCTCGGCATGGCGGGTGCCCAGGCCCACAACCGCTGGCTCGCCGACTTCGTGTCCGGGCACCCCGAACGGCACTGCGGGGTGGCCCTGTTGCCGGTCACCGCCGACACCGGCCGGGTCGTGGCCGAGATACACCGCGCCAAGGAATCCGGGCTCGGCGCCCTGATGATCCCGTCCATGTGGGTCGACAAGGAGCCGTACCACGACCGCCGTTACGACCCGGTGTGGGCGGCGGCCGCGGAGTGCGCGATGCCGGTGCTGACCCACTCCGGGGCCGCACCCCGCCACGAGTACGGCGACCACCTCGGGATCTATGTCTCCGAGGTGACCTGGTGGCCCGCGCGGCCCCTGTGGTTCCTGCTCTGGTCCGGGGTCTTCGAACGCCATCCCGGCCTGCGCTTCGGCATCGCCGAGTCCGGCTGCTGGTGGCTGCCCAACCTGCTGTGGTTCATGGACCGGCTCTACCTGGGCGCCCACGGCGGCAAGAAGCTCTCCCCGTTCGCCGCCCTCAAGCGCCCGCCGCACGAGTACCTGGACCGGCAGGTCTTCGTCTGCGCCACCAACACCAAGCGCCGGGAACTCGCCCAGCGTTACGAGATCGGCGTCGACAACATCCTCTGGGGCAGCGACTTCCCGCACCCCGAAGGCACCTGGCCGGACACCCGCGACTGGCTGACGAAGACCTTCCATGACATTCCGGTCGCCGAGACCCGCCGGATGCTGGGCCTGTCCGCCGCCGAGGCGTTCGGCTTCGACACCGCGCGGCTGGCCCCGCTGGCCCGCCGTATCGGCCCCACCCCGGCCGAGCTCGGCCAGAGCGCCGACCAGTTGGCGGTCGAGGCGTCCTGGGCCCGCTCCCGCGAGGTGGGCCGCCACTGGCTGACCGACCACGACTTCCCGGTACTGGGGGCGCAGCGATGACCGACGACCGCTACACCGTGATCTCCGCCGACTGCCACGCCGGCGCCGACCTCCTCGACTACCGGCCCTACTTGGAGTCCCGTTACCACGAGGACTTCGACGCCTGGGCGGCCTCCTACGTCAACCCGCACGAGGATCTGCTCGCCGACACCGCCGACCGCAACTGGAACTCCGCCCGCCGGCTGGCCGAAATGGAAGCCGACGGCATCGTCGCCGAGGTCGTCTTCCCGAACACCATCCCGCCGTTCTTCCCCAGCGCCGCCCTCATGGCCCCCGCGCCCACCCGCACGGACGCCGAGCAGCGCTGGGCGGGCCTGCGCGCCCACAACCGCTGGCTCGCCGACTTCTGCGCCGAGGCCCCCGGCCGCCGGGCCGGCGTCGCCCAGATCCTCCTCAACGATGTCGACGAGGCCGTACGGGAGGTCCGCCGCACCAAGGAAGCCGGCCTCACCGGCGGCATCATGCTCCCCGGCACCCCGCCCGGCTCCGGCCTCCCCGAACTCCACTCCACGCACTACGACCCCCTCTGGGCGGTCTGCGCGGAACTGGACGTGCCGGTGAACCACCACGGCGGCTCGGCCTCCCCGCCGCTCGGCGACGAACCCGCCGCCCGCGCCGTGTTCATGGTCGAGACGACCTGGTTCTCCCACCGGGCCCTGTGGCACCTGATCTTCGGCGGCGTCTTCCACCGCCATCCCGGTCTCCGCCTGGTCCTCACCGAACAGGGCTCCGGCTGGATCCCCGGCGTCCTGGACATGCTGGACTACTACCACGGGCGGCTGGTCGCGGCGTCGCGGGCCGCCACCGCCGAGGCCAAGTTCGGCGTCGGCCTGGCCGCGGCCATGGGCGACTCCCCGGCCGGGATCTGGCGCGACCACTGCTTCGTGGGCGCCAGCTTCATGCGCCCGCACGAGGTCCCGCTGCGCCACCGCATCGGCCTCGACAAGATCATGTGGGGCAGCGACTACCCCCACGACGAAGGCACCCACCCGCACTCCCGCGAGGCCCTCCGCCTCGCCTACGCGGACGTCCCGGCCGACGAGACCGCCGCCATGCTCGGCACCAACGCCGCCCGCGTCTACGGCTTCGACCTCGCCCGCCTCGCCCCCCACGCCGCCCGCGTCGGCCCCAGGATCACCGATATCTCCGAGCCCCTGGAAAAGATCCCCCCGGACGCCACCAGCCCGGCGTTCGCCCGGGGTGGGTCGGTGCGGGTGTGGTGAGGGCGCGGAGCGGCCGGACGACTGGCGAAGGGGCGCCCCCGGCGGCCAGGCCCTGAGGACGCCGCACCACATGCCGCTCGAAGCCGGTGCCGTCCGACGCCCGCCGCCCCTGGCTCAACGCTTCCGGTGGTTCACGCGGACCCGGGCGGCCTTCCCCGGCCGGCCGTGTCGAGCAGCAGTTGCGCGGCCAGCGTCGCCCCGTCGGTGCGGATCGTGCCGGCCACGGCCCTCGCTCGTGCCCCGGTCTCCGGGGCCAGGGCCGTGGTGAGCGCGGCGGACAGGGAGTCGACGGTCGGGGCCGGGCCGTCGTGTGCCGCGCCGATGCCCAACTCGGCCACCCGGGCGGCCCAGTGCGGCTGGTCCGCGATCTGGGGCACCACGACCTGAGGCGCACCGGCGCGGGCGGCCGTCGTCGTGGTGCCCGCGCCGCCGTGGTGCACGACGGCGGCCACCCGGGCGAACAGCGCCTGCTGGTTCACCTCGCCCACGACGAAGCAGTCGTCCCGGTCGTCGATCGGGGCCAGCCCGGCCCAGCCGCGGGCGAGGAGGACCCGGTGCCCTCGTGCGCGGACCGCCTCGACGGCCACCCGGGCGAGGTCCTTCGAGAGGTGCAGGGCCATGCTGCCGAAGCCCACGTACACCGGCGGTTCACCGGCGTCCAGGAACGCCTCCAGGCCGTCCGGGAGGGGGCGTTCGTCCGGCAGGATCCACGCCCCGGTCTGCACCAGGTCGAGCTCCGTCATCTCCTGCCACGGGCCCAGGACCGGGTCCGCCGCCAGCCACGGCCGGCCAGTGAGGACGTGGTCACGGACGTTGTCCACGGGCGGCAAACCGATCGCCGCCCGGTGACGGTTGAGCGCCTCCCCGTACAACGCGTTCACGCGCTGGGCGTCCTGCTCCCACAGCACCTTGAGGTCGGTCTCCTCCCGCGGCGACGGCGTGCCCGGCCGCGCCCCCGGACGGAAGTGCCGCGAGGGCAGGCCGAACGGATGGAAGCACGCGAGCACGTAGGGGATGCCCAGCTTCTCGGCCACATCCCGGGCGCCGGCCGGCATCAGGCCGGTCGCAAGGAGCGCGTCACACCCCTCGGCCGCCGCGGTGAGCGTCTCGAACCGCGCGGCGACCAACTCGGGCGCAAGCCGGAACGCGTCCTGCGCCGTCGGCGGCCGTTCGCCGGTCACCACCGAGCGCACCGACGGGCCGAGCGGCACCAGCTCCACGCCGACACCGGCCAGCAGCGCCGCGAACTCCTCGTCCGGCGGTGCGCACACCCGTGCCTCCGCGCCGAATTCCCGCAACCGCACCGCCAGCGCGGCCAGTGGCTCGACGTCCCCGCGCGACCCCCATGCCGACAACACCACACGCATAGCGCAAATCCCCCATTTCCCCAGGTTCTGGTTTCGGCCGCCCATCTTGCGGCACGACCCGGGTCTTGCCGCAAGCCCCCCGGTGCGCTATAGGTTGAGAGTGGCAGGGAGGTGAACCTCCTTGCCTTTGTCGTGTGCCGTCCGCTCCGGCCGGACGGCCTTCTCGCGATGCGGCGGCCCGCAGCGGAGCGCCCCGCGATTTCTGTGCGAGCCCTAAGCCCCCAGCAGTCGCGCCGGCCGTGCCACCTCCGTCACCGCGCCGTCCGCACCGACGCTCACCCTGCGGAGGGTGGCCCCCGGCTTCCGGGTGACCACCTCCACCAGGCGGCCGTCGGTGAACACCCCGGCGGCGCCGTCGTCGACCGCCCAGCCCCCGGGCAGCGCACGGTCCTTGACCGCCGCCAGATACCCGGGCCGCCGCTCCGGCTCGCTGTCGTAGTGCGGACACAGGCTGCCCGGCAGCAGTCCCAGCCCGTCGGTGAGCGGCGCCGGCGGGCCGAAGGAGTCGGAGAACGCGGACTCGAACCAGCAGCACGCCCCGGCGCTGATGCCGCACAGCAGCACCCCGGACGCGTATGCCTCGCGCAGGATGGCGTCCAGGCCGTGCGCCCGCCAGACGGCGAGCATGTTGGCGGTGTTGCCGCCGCCGACGTAGACGATGTCCTGCGCGAGGACGAAGGACCGCAGGTCGGTCACGGTGCGCCGGAACAGCTCCAGGGGGTCCGGTTCGCAGTCCCGCGCCCCGAACGCCGCGTGGAACCCCTCGATGTACGCCGGCGCATCGCCGCTCGCGGTCGGCAGGAAGCAGACCTTCGGCCGGGGCCGGCCCACGGTCTCCAGGACGAAGTCGTCCAGCAGGCCGTCCGGATCGCCGGAGAAGCCGCCGCCTAACAGGGCGAGGGTGGGGGTGCCGGTCATGGGGCCTCGTTTCCGGTCGTGGTGGGGTGCCGGCGGCGGACGATGCGGCCCAGCTGACGGCGCGTCTTACATACTTCTCAGTAACAACCCCTAGCGGCACGCCCGTCAACGCCTTTATGGTGCGGGACATGCCGCACCTGCCCGATGTCGTGTTGTGGTCCGTACCGGCCTTCGTCCTGCTCACCGTGGTGGAGATGGTGAGCTACCGCCTGCATCCCGACGAGGACGCGGAGGGCTACGAGGCGAAGGACGCCGCCACCAGCGTCGGCATGGGGCTCGGGAGCCTCGTGTTCGACACGCTGTGGAAGATACCGATCGTGGCGATCTACGCCGCGATCTACGAACTCACCCCGCTGCGGGTGCCCGTGGTGTGGTGGACGCTGCTCCTGATGCTGCTCGCCCAGGACTTCTTCTACTACTGGTCGCACCGCGGCCACCACGTCATCCGTGTCCTGTGGGCCTGCCACGTGGTGCACCACTCCAGCAAGAAGTTCAACCTCACCACCGCGCTGCGACAGCCCTGGACGACCTGGACCGTCTGGCCGTTCTACGTCCCGATGGTCGCCCTCGGCGTCCATCCGGCCGTGATCGCCTTCACCTCCGGGGCCAACCTCGTCTACCAGTTCTGGGTGCACACGGAGCGGATCGACAAGCTGCCCCGGCCCTTCGAGTTCGTGCTCAACACCCCCTCCCACCACCGCGTCCACCACGCCTCACAGGGCGGCTACCTGGACCGCAACTTCGGCGGGATCCTGATCCTCTGGGACCGGATGTTCGGCTCGTTCGTCGCGGAGACCGAGCGGCCGGTCTACGGGCTCACCAAGAACATCGAGACCTTCAACCCGCTGCGGGTGGCCACCCATGAGTACGCCGCCATCGCGCGGGACATACGGGCCGCGGACAGCTGGCGCGAGCGCGCCGGCCGGGTGTTCCGAGGGCCGGGCTGGCAGCCGGCCGAGCGGGCCGTCGCGGCGAAGGCCCCGGAGGACGGCCCGTCCGGGAACCGGGCGCCCGCCTCCGTAGAGGAGCCGGCCGCGTGACGGCACGGTGGCCGCGGGCCGTATCACCGCTGCTGTGGGCGTTCGCCCTGCTGAGTGTCGTGCACCTCGGGGCACTGCTGGCGGGCGTCCCGCCCGTCGTACAGCTCACCAAGCCCGCGCTGATGCCGGTGCTCGCCGGCTATGCGCTGGCGCGCGGCGGCCCCCCGCTGCTCGCCGGTGCGCTCCTCTTCGGCTGTGGCGGCGACACCTTCCTCCAGATCGGCGGGGATATCGCCTTCCTGGTGGGGATGGGCTCGTTCGCCGCCGGACACGTCTGCTATCTGCTGCTGTTCGCCCGTTACGGGACGGCTCCCGCAGGCGGCCGACGGGGACCGACCGTGGCGGCCGGTGCCGCGTACGCCGTGCTGCTGACCGGCACGGTGGTGCTCCTGTGGCCGGACCTCCCGGCGGAGCTGCGGATTCCGGTCGCCGGGTACAGCCTGCTGCTCACCGCGATGGCGTTCGGCGGGCTCCGGGCGGGCCCGTGGGCCGCGGCCGGCGGGCTGCTGTTCCTGCTCTCCGACACCTTGATCGCGAGCGGGATCGCGCACTGGCCGCAGCTCCCGGCCCCGCAGTTCTGGATCATGTGCACCTATGCCGCGGCCCAGTGGGCGCTGGCCGACGGGGTGCTGCGGTCCGCCACCACGGCTCCGCGGCCCACGCCACGGCAGGCGCGGGAGCTGCGGGCGGCGGGCACACCGTGAGTCGCCGAGGGCCTTCCGGCGGGCCGGTGCACCGCCGTAGGCCCTCGGCTTGAGTCTCCCTCCGGGGGAGACCCGAGAGTGGACGGCATGAACGAGGACGGCACGGGTCTGCTCACCATCGGCGAACTGGCCGGGCTGACCGGTGTCCCGGTCAAGACCATCCGCAGTTGGTCGGACCAGGACCTGCTGCCGCCCGCCGCCCGCACCCCCGCGGGCTACCGGCTCTACGGCCCGGACGCCCCGGCCCGCCTGGAGATCGTGCGCAGCCTGCGCGCGCTGGGCATCGGGCTGGCGGCCATCCGGTCCGTACTGCACCGCGAGTGCACGCTCGCCGGGACGGCGGCGCAGTGGGCGGACGCGCTGGACGCGCAGATCTGCACCCTGCGGCTCCAGTCCGCGGTGCTGCGCTCGGTGGCCGCGCGGGGCAGCGCAGCAGAGGAGCTGCCGTACATGACCGAACTGGCCCGTCTGTCGGCCCGGGAACGCCGCCTGATCATCACGGACTTCGTCGAGGACGCCCTCGACGGGGTGGACGCTCCCGCCTACCGCCGCGGCCTGCTGGCCGCCACCCCCGATCTGCCCGACGACCCCGCCCCCGAGCAGATCGGCGCCTGGCTCGAACTGGCCGCCCTGGTCCGCGAGCCGGAACTACGGGCGGCACTGCGCCGGTTGGCGGAGTACAGCGCGCGTACGGCGGGGGCGGTGGGGGAGGCGCCCGCGCAGGAGCAAGCAGCCATCGGTGTCGCCGAGTTGATGCGGACACGCGGCGAGGCGGCCGTCGCGGCCGGTATCGCGCCGGACTCCCCGGCCGCCGAGCCCGTCATCGCCGAACTGGTCGCCGCCTGGCTCCCCACCCAGACCGGCACCGCCGACCCGCCCGCCGAGGACGGCCCGGCGGCCCGCGCCCGGCTGCTGGAGCAGCTGGAGACCGCCGCCGAGCCGGTGGTCGAGCGCTACTGGCAGCTGCTGTGCACGGTCACCGGCCGGCCCGCGCCACCCCGCTGGGACACCGCCGGCACCTGGACCACGGCCGCGCTGCGCGCCCACCCCGGCCCGTACGAACTGGACCGCTCCGCGTTCGACGGCACCGACCCGGACCGGGTGCTGCGCGCCTACGAAGAGGTGACCCGGGACGTCGCCGCCCTGGTCGCCGCGGTACGGCCCGAGGACCTCGCGCTGCCGACACCGTGCGCGGGCTGGACCGTCCGGGAGCTGCTCGACCACATGGTGTGGGAGAACCTGATGGCCACCTCGATCGCCGAGGGCACCCCGCGCGCCGACCACACCGCCGACCATCTCGGCGACGACCACCGCACCGCCTTCGCGGACTCGGTGTACGCCGCCCGCGCGGCCTTCACCGGCAGCGGGATGCTGCACCGCACCTACGGCCCCTATGAGGCGCCCGGCGCGATGATCGTCCAACAGGTCGTGGTCGAACTCCTCGCACACGGGTGGGACTTGGCACGGGCGATCGGCGCGCCGACCGGACTGGCGCCCAAGGCCGCCGAGGAGACCCTGGCCGCGGCGCGCCGGATCTATGGCGCGGCGCCACGCACCGAGGGCAGCTCGTTCGCCCCGGAGCGCCCCGCTCCGCCCGGCGCGGGCGCCACGGACCGGCTGGCGGCCTTCCTCGGCCGCGACCCGGCCTGACCGGCCCACGGGCCCGCTCCCGGGAGGCAGGAAAGAGGGCCGGGTGATGATCACCCGGCCCTCTTCCGCAACGGCCGTCACCGGACCGGGAGTTACTTCTTCACCGCGTCCAGCGCATCGACGATGCCGTAGCCGAAGTGGCTGTTGACATGCTTGGTGCCGGTGCAGGTCGTCTCACCCGTGGGGCAGCCGGGGTTGTCCGCCTGCTTCTTGAGGAGCCACTGGATCTCCTGCGGGCTGGACTTCGGGTGGGCGCTCTTGAGCAGCGCCGCGACACCCGCGACATGCGGGCTGGCCATGGAGGTACCGGCCAGGTAGGCCCAGTCGCCGCCCGGCATGGTGGAGAGGATGTTGCCGTTCTTGGCGGGCAGTTCGGGCACCTGCCTCGTGTCACCGCCCGGCGCGGCCACATCGATCTGGTTGAGGCCGTAGTTCGAGTAGTACGACTTGAGCTTCTGCACGCCGCTCGCCGCGACCGTCACCGTGCCCGGCAGCTGGGTGGGCACGTCCCAGCAGGTCTTCGGGGTGACCTTGCGCTCGACGGGGGTGGTGTCGTTGGGGCTGGAGGTGTCGGTGAGCTGGGCGGCCCCCAGGTCCATGGCGGAGTTGCCCGCCGCCGCGACATTGATCGCGCCCTTGCGCTGCGCGTAGCTCGCCGCACGGCCGACCGCGTCGATGATGGCGGCCTGGTCGGCGTCGTTCTTGCAGTTGAACATCCACGGGTCGACGTAGTAGCTGTTGTTGGTGACCTCGACGCCGTGGTCGGCCGCGAAGACGAAGGCGCAGACCACGCTCTCGGCGTAGAAGAGGCTCGTCTCCGGCTCGCTGACCTTGACGGCGGAGATCTTCACGCCCGGGGCGACGCCCGACACACCAACGCCGTTACGGGCCGCGGCGATCGTGCCGGCGACATGGGTGCCGTGGTAGTCCTCGTCCGGGTTCCAGGGGCGCCAGGCACCCTTGGAGGTATCGGCCACCCCGCCCACGCAGTTGGCGGACTGCTTCGCGGAGAAGTTGGGCTTCAGGTCGGGGTGGGTGTCGTCCACACCGGTGTCGATGACGGCGACGGTGACGTTCTTGTTGCCCGGGTTCACCTTCGCGGCCTTGTCGGCCTTGATGGCGGGCAGGTCCCACTGAAGCGGTTCCAGCGGCTCCTCGCCATTGGCCTTCGCTGCCTGGCCGGCCGCCTTGAGCTGGGACTTCGGCAGGTCGACCTTCTGCGGCTTGCCGATGTCGGTGGTGCCCTGTGCCTTGAGCGGCGCGGTACGGGTCGCGCCCGCCGACTGCACGCCCGGCACCGTCCGCACGGTGGCGGCGAACTGCGGGTCGGCCGAGTGGACGACGATCACGCCTATCTGCTCATGGGCGACGATCACCTTCCCGCCGGCCTGGGCTATCGCCTTCTTGACCTTGCCGACCGTGGTGTGGCCGGGCGCGGTGTTCACGACGTACGAGAGCAGCGGGCCGTCGGCCGAGGCCGCTGCGGCCGGGGCGGAGTCCTGGGGTGCGGCGGTGGCCGCGTTCGGCAGGAAACCGAGCGACGCCGTCAGCGCCAGTCCGAGCGGTACGGCCAGCGCCCGCATGCGTCTTGAGCGGGGATGTGCCATGGATACTCCACATCATCCGTGAGACCGCCCGGGCGCGGATTTGCGCACGGGCCGGTGCAATGTGCGTGAAGTTATCGGCGATCACTCGCGGGCAGCAATGGAAACGCAAAAAAACGGGGCGAAAACCTGGCCAGGGGGTCAAGTTGACGGAGGGTCAGCCGATCTTGGCCTGATCTGGACGGTGCCCCGCTCAGCCGGGGCGCCGCAACGTCGTGATGCTCAGCGGGGGCAGCGCGATCCGCGGGCCGTACCAGCGGCGGGCGGCCGCGGCGGTCCCCGGCCGGGGCTCCGACGGGGGGACGGCGAGCGGCGCCGGCAGCCGGATGCTGCCGTACGGGCGCCGACGGGGAGCGGGTGGCTGCGGGGCCTGCTGGGGCGGCGGATTCACACCGGGCTCAACGAAGTGCCCCGCACGCGGTGGCGGTCGGCGCGGGCATTCCCCGGTTTCTTCTGGGATTCAACCAACGACCCCCTGTCGGATCGTGAGCCACGCCTCTACGATGCGTGATCCAGTTCACTTATATGAGCCTTATGACCGGGCGGGGTGCTCCCGCGCAGACCCGGACCGGTCCCTGGGAACCCGCCCCCTCGCGTCAGGAGACCCCGTGAGCGCCGCACCGACCCTCGACCCGGGGACGCATGAGCCGCCCGACTACCTCCAGGTGCAGTCGAGCGCGGAATTCGATGAACTCCGCCGCGCACACCGCTCGTTCGCCTTCCCGCTCACCGTCGCCTTCGTGCTCTGGTACCTCGGATATGTGCTGCTGTCGAGCTACGCCGGCGGCTTCATGGCCACCAAGGTCGCCGGCCACCTCAACGTCGCCTTCGTCCTCGGCATCGCCCAGTTCGTGACGACCTTCCTCATCGCCTGGTGGTACTCCCGGCACGCCGCCGCCAAGCTCGACCCGAAGGCCGAGGCCATCAAGTCCCGCCTGGAGGGCGTCGCCCTCCACAAGGAGGACGACGCATGAACCTCACCCAGCAGCTCGCGGCCGGCGGCGCGGGCGAGCACCGCGCCCTGATCATCACCCTCTTCGCGGTCTTCGTCGCCGCCACCCTCGGCATCACGGTCTGGGCGGGACGGCAGACCAAGGGCGCGGAGGACTTCTACGCCGGCGGCCGGCAGTTCAGCGGATTCCAGAACGGACTGGCCATTTCCGGCGACTACATGTCCGCCGCGTCCTTCCTGGGCATCGCCGGCGCCATCGCCCTCTTCGGCTACGACGGCTTCCTCTACTCCATCGGCTTCCTCGTCGCCTGGCTCGTCGCGCTGCTCCTGGTCGCCGAACCCCTGCGCAACTCCGGCCGGTTCACCATGGGCGACGTCCTCGCCTACCGGATGCGCCAGCGCCCGGTCCGAACGGCCGCCGGCACCTCCACCATCATCGTCTCGATCTTCTATCTGCTCGCCCAGATGGCCGGCGCGGGCGCCCTGGTCACCCTGCTCCTGGGCATCACCAGCGAGGCGGGCAAGATCCTCGTCGTCGTCCTCGTCGGCATCGTGATGATCCTCTACGTCACCATCGGCGGCATGAAGGGCACCACCTGGGTCCAGATGGTCAAGGCCGTGCTGCTGATCGCCGGCACCCTGCTGATCACCTTCCTGGTGGCGCTCAAGTTCCACTTCAACCTCTCCGACCTGCTCGGCGCCGCCGCCGAGAACAGCGGCAAGGGTGCCGCCTTCCTGGAGCCCGGCCTCAAGTACGGCGTCACCACCACCTCGAAGATCGACTTCATCTCGCTGGGCCTCGCCCTCGTCCTGGGCACCGCGGGCCTGCCGCACATCCTCATCCGCTTCTACACGGTCCCCACCGCCAAGGCCGCCCGTAAGTCCGTGAACTGGGCGATCGGCATCATCGGCGTCTTCTACCTGATGACCATCGCGCTGGGCTTCGGCGCCGCGGCCCTGATCAAGCCCGAGACGATCACCACCTCCAACAAGGCGGGCAACACCGCGGCCCCGCTCCTCGCCGAGGCGATCGGCGGCGGCGCCGGCTCCACGGGTGGCGCCATCCTGCTCGCCGTCATCTCGGCCGTCGCCTTCGCCACCATCCTCGCGGTGGTCGCCGGTCTCACCCTCGCCTCGTCCTCGTCCTTCGCGCACGACCTGTACGTCAACGTCCTCCGCAAGGGCAAGGCCACCGAGAAGGAGGAGGTCGGCGCGGCGCGCTGGGCGACCGTCGGCATCGGCGCGGTCGCCATCGTGCTGGGGGTCTTCGCCCGCGGGCTGAACGTCGCCGGCCTGGTGGCGCTCGCCTTCGCGGTCGCCGCCTCCGCCAACCTCCCGACGCTCCTGTACAGCCTGTTCTGGAAGCGCTTCACCACCCAGGGCGCGCTGTGGTCCATCTACGGGGGCCTCGCCTCCTCCGTCTTCCTGGTGCTCTTCTCCCCGGTCGTCTCCGGCAAGGAGACCTCGATGTTCCCCGGCGCGGACTTCGGCTTCTTCCCGCTGGAGAACCCGGGGCTGATCTCCATCCCGCTGGGCTTCCTGCTCGGCTGGCTGGGATCGCTGCTGTCGAAGGAGGAGCCGGACGCCCGGAAGTACGCCGAGCTGGAGGTCCGCTCGCTGACCGGGACCGGCGCGCACTGACGCGGCCCGGCTGAGGCATCCGCGCCGGGCCGGCCGGGGGGCGGGGGGTTGGGGGTGAATCAGCACCCCCCCCCCCCCCCCCCCTGGGAGGTGGAGTGCTAGGCGTACGCACCAACAGGCAAGGGGTGAG
>NZ_JBHXFI010000049.1:27240-58319 GCF_042724075.1 Streptomyces sp. NPDC127097
GGCCCAGGGCAGGGCGGTGTGCCGGAGGCGGGTCAGCATCTCGGGCCGGCGGTGGGCGGGCCGGCCCCGCCCGGGGCCCGCGGAGATCGTCAGCAATCCCTCACCCTGCCACCCCCCCCCCCCCCCCCGCCCGCCTCGTGCTTCTCATCTCTGCTCGCTGTCACACCCATCGCGTAGGCTCGAAGACGTACTGATCCACCGGAGGAGAAGTACGCGAGCCATCATTCTTGGGGAGGGGGCCCAGTGCTCATCGACACGTACGGCCGCGTGGCCACCGACCTGCGCGTTTCGCTCACCGACCGGTGCAATCTGCGGTGCACTTACTGCATGCCGGAGGAGGGCCTTCAGTGGCTGGCCAAGCCCGATCTGCTCACCGACGACGAGATCGTCCGGCTGATCACCATCGCGGTGCGCGACCTGGGCATCGACGAGGTCCGCTTCACCGGCGGTGAGCCGCTGCTCCGCCCCGGCCTGACCGGCATCGTCGAGCGCGTCGCCGCCCTCGACCCGCGCCCCCAGATGTCGCTGACCACCAACGGCATCGGCCTCCAGCGCACCGCCGCCGCCCTCCGCGACGCCGGCCTGGACCGCGTCAATGTCTCCCTCGACACCCTCCGGCCGGAGGTCTTCCAGGCCATGACCCGCCGCAAGCGGCACGACGACGTCCTCCGCGGTCTGGAGGCGGCCCGCGACGCCGGACTGACGCCGGTCAAGGTCAACACCGTCCTGATGCCGGGCCTCAATGACGACGAGGCCCCCGACCTGCTCGCCTGGGCGCTCGCCCACGACTACGAACTCCGCTTCATCGAGCAGATGCCGCTGGACGCCCAGCACGGCTGGAAGCGCGATGGCATGATCACCGCGGGCGACATCCTCGCCTCGTTGCGTACCCGCTTCACGCTCACCCCCGAGGGCCAGGAGGAGCGCGGCTCCGCGCCCGCCGAGCGCTGGATCGTCGACGGCGGCCCGCACCGCGTCGGAGTGATCGCCTCGGTCACCCGCCCGTTCTGCCGGGCCTGCGACCGTACCCGGCTGACCGCCGACGGCCAGGTCCGTACGTGCCTGTTCGCCACCGAGGAGACGGACCTGCGCACCGCCCTGCGCTCCGACGCCCCCGATGACGAGATCGCACGGATATGGCAGACCGCGATGTGGGGCAAGAAGGCGGGCTCCGGTCTCGACGACCCGTCGTTCCTCCAGCCGGAGCGCCCGATGTCCGCGATCGGCGGCTGAGCCGGTCCGGCCTCAGTGACCGGCGGCCGACGCCTCCCAGTCCGCGAGCGTCACGACATCCTTCAGAAAGCCGCGCACGCCGAGGAACTGCGACAGATGCTCCCGGTGCTCCTCGCACGCCAGCCATGTCTTGCGCCGGTCCGGAGTGTGCAGCTTCGGGTTGTTCCAGGCCAGCACCCATACGGCCGCGGCGCGGCAGCCCTTCGCGGAGCAGATGACGGCGCTGTCGGCGGAGTCCTGGGGATTCGGGGAGTTCACGGCCTCAACCCTACGTCCTGGGCCCACGGCCCCGGCCCGGCGATCCGCCCTCAGGCCCGGCGGACATGACGACGCCGGGCAGCCACGGGGGGAGCCGCCCGGCGTCGGTCTGTCGCTCCGACGGGGGATGCGGAGCGCGTACGCAGTATGTCACGGGGGATGGTGCCGAGTGCACCGGAACTCCATGATTGATCTGAGCTTTTCTTGAGCTTTGCAGACCGCGAGATGATCAGCTGGGGTCATGTTGCGGCCCGGCAGCGCCCGCCGCCGGACGCTCCGGAACGGACTCCGCGGGGGTGTCGGAGGCGCCCGGCTTCAGCATCGGCCTGGTCGGGCCCGCGACGAACGTCTTCGGGAGCGAAGGGGCGTTCTCCCGGCCCGCGTTGGCGATGACGACCGCGATATAGGGGAGCGCCAGGCCCAGTACCAACGTCGCGATGGCCACCGGCCGCTCAATGTTCCACAGCACGACGGTCAGCACCACGGCCACCGTGCGCACCGCCATCGAGATCACATACCGGCGCTGCCGCCCGCGGACGTCCTCGGACAACCCCTGCCGGGCCCCCGTGATCCGGAAGGTCTGGCCGCTGCTCTGCTTCCGCATCACGCTCCACCACCTGGTCAGTCATGCCGGATTCTCCCCGGTATCCGGTCGGTTTCCACGGTACGCCGCGACTGCGCCGCCTTCGAGACCGGGTCGTGCCACGCTTCGCCCGGGTCGGCCGGGCCACCGTGAGTACCACCGGCTCCGGCGTGCGCCGTAGTCGATGCGGGGCGACACTGACGGAGCGACCGACATCTGCACCGCGCCGCAAGAGGAGTCGACATGACGTGGTTGTGGGCCATCATCGTGGGCCTGGTGCTGGGCCTGATCGCGAAGGCCATCATCCCGGGCAAGCAGCAGATCCCGCTCTGGCTGACCGTGATCTTCGGCATGCTGGGCAGCGTGCTCGGCAACTGGGCGGCCACCGGCCTGGGGGTCAACGAGACCGGGGGCGTCGACTGGATCCGGCATCTGCTCCAGCTGGCCGGTGCGGTCCTCGTCGTCGCCGTCGGCGACCGCCTCTGGGTCTCCATGCGGGGCCGCAAGAAACACGCGACCTAGGGCGGTCGGGGACCGAGACCGATCCGCACGGCACCGACCAGCCAACTCACGCCACGGGCGGCCGGCGCGCACTCCGCGCACCGGCCGCCCGTGGCGTCCGCCGTCTCAGCGCCCTTCGAGCTGGGCCAGCTTCCGGCCCGCCTTCAGGTACGCGACGCCGGGGGAGTCCGCCAGCTTCTCGGCCAGCACCTCGCCCAGCGGCCGGGCCGCGTCGGCCTCCGCCAGGACCACGGCCTGCTGGCCGCCCTCGCCCTCCACGACCAGCCGCAGCGCGTTCTGCTTGGCCAGCCGCCGCGCCGCCGAGGCGCTCGGGGTGAACTCCAGCACCGTCGTCAGCACCGCCGCCACCGTCTCCGCGCCGTGCGCCGCGACATCCACGGACGGCAGCGACTCCACATCGGAGAACGACTTCTTGGAGAACTGCGCCACGAAACCGGCCCGCGCCGCCATCGCCGCGTCCAGCCCGTACAGCGCGGTCACGACCTCGCCCGCGAGCACCTTCTTGAGGTCCATCGGGTGCATCGAGCGGTCCGCGACCCGGCCCAGGACGAGCGCGATCTCCGCGTCGGTCCACTCCGTCCACGCCTTCAGGTACGGCTCCATCAGCCGGTCCGGCACCGACATGATCTTGCCGAAGACATCGTCGGCCGGCGCGCTCAGCCCGACGTAATTGCCCTTGGACTTGGACATCTTGGCGCCGGTGCCGTCCGTGCCCTCGATCAGCGGCATGGTCACCACCAGCTGCGGCCGCTGCCCGCGCAGCTCCATCAGCTTGCGGCCCATCTGAAGATTCAGCAGCTGGTCGGAGCCGCCCAGCTCCACATCGCACTCCAGCGCCACCGAGTCCAGGCCCTGCGCGATGGGGTACAGCAGCTCCGTCATGGTCAGACCGGACCCGGCCGCCAGCCGGTTGCGGAAGTCCTCGCGCTGGAGCAGCTGCGAGGCCGGCACCTGCGCGAGCAGCGCGAGCAGCTCCGGGAAGGTGTACGGCGCCAGCCACTCGCTGTTCTGCCGGAAGCTGACCTTCTCGAAGTCGAAGAAGGGACGGACCTGTTCGCGGTACGTGGCGAGGTTCTGCGCGATGTCCGCGTCGGTCAGCGGCGGGCGCTCGGCCGTACGGCCCGACGGGTCGCCGATCTTGGCGGTGAAGTCACCGATGATCAGCGTGACGTCATGGCCCAGCCGCTGGAACCGGCTCAGGATGATCAGCGGGACCGCATGCCCGAGGTGCACATCGGTCGCCGTCGGGTCGATGCCCAGCTTGATGTGCAGACCCCGGCCGGCCGCCCGGCGCTCCTCGATCCGCTCGGCCAGCTTCTCCACGCCCGGCAGGACCTCGACCGTACGGGCCGCGATCAGCTCGGCCTGCTCCTTGGCGGGCAGGTCCGTCAGGTCGAGATAGCGCCGCGCGCCCGTCTCCTTGAGCAGCTCCTGGACCGTGGCGTCCGAGGAGAGGTCGGCGGAGAGCAGAGTGCTGGCGCGGGCGACGGATTCGCCGAGGCGTGTCATGGCGTTCCTGATCGATCGTGGTTCCCCGAGGGGAGGACAAGCGGACAGTCTATTAGCCCCGTACGACACTCCCGCGCCGTCCGCCCGCCCGGCCCGCCGCGACGGGCCGGGCGCACACCCGCCTCACACCCCGCGGCTGACCGAACTCATGTTGAAGTCCGGGATCCGCAGCGCCGGCATCGCCGCCCGGGTGAAGTAGTCGCCCCACTCGCGCGGCAGGGTCCGCTCCGTACGGCCCGCCTCCACCGCCCGGGACAGCAGATCCACCGGCGACTCGTTGAACCGGAAGTTGTTGACCTCGCCGACCACCTCGCCGTTCTCCACCAGATAGACCCCGTCCCGGGTCAGCCCGGTCAGCAGCAGCGTCGCCGGGTCCACCTCGCGGATGTACCACAGGCAGGTCAGCAGCAGCGCGGGACCGTCATGGCCGGCGGCCGCCACCATCTCGTCCAGCGAGCGCGAACCACCGCCCTCCAGAAGGAGGTTGTCGATGCCCGGCGCCACCGGCAGACCGGTCAGCCCGGCGCTGTGCCGGGTGGTCGGCAGCCGGTGGAGCACCCCCTCGCGGATCCAGTCGGTGGCCGTCAGCGGCAGCCCGTTGTCGAAGACCGAGGCATCGTCGCCGGAGGAGTGCGCCAGGACGAACGGTGCGCACTCCAGCCCCGGCGCCCCCGGGTCGCTGCGCAGCGTCAGCGGCAGCTCACTGAGCCGCTCGCCCAAACGGGTGCCCGCCCCCGGCCGCTCCTCGCCGTCGCCCGGCCGGGAGAAGACCGTGCGGCCCTCGGCGGCGTCCCGGGCCCCCGACGACCACATCTGGTAGATCAGCAGGTCGGCGACGGCGGTCGGCGGCAGCAGCGTCTCGTACCGGCCGGCCGGCAGCTCGACGCGCCGCCCGGCCCAGCCCAGCCGCCGGCTCAGCTCGCCGTCCAGCTCCCGCGGGTCGACATCGGTGAAGTCGCGGGTCGCCCGGCCGGCCCAGGCCGAGCGGGGCACGGCCTCGCCGGAACCCGCCGACTTGGCGTTCAGCTCCAGCGTCCCGGTCGGCTGGTCGTGCCGCAGCCGCAGCCCGGTCGAGGTGCCCAGATACGACGAGACGACCTCGTGGTGGGCGAAGCCGTACAGCTCCCGGCCGCCGGAGCGGGCCTGCCGGAAGGACTCGCCGAGCGCCGGCGCGAACGCCGCGAACACCTCCGAGGAGGTCTCGGCGGGCGCCTCGGTGAAGTCGGCGGACGCCTTCTCGCCACCGACCAGCGGCTGCGCGTCCTCGGCGGGCCCGGCCTCCCGGGCGGCCGCCTCGGCGGCCCGGACCAGCGGCTCCAGATCGTCCGCGGTCACCGCCGAGCGCGAGACGACACCCGACGCGGCGCCCTGCCCGCCGTCCACGGTCGCCACCACCGTCAGGCTGCGGCCCCGGGTGACGCCATTGGTCGTGAGCGCATTGCCCGCCCACCGCAGATTGGCGCTGGAGTGCTCATCGGCGATGACCACACAGCCATCGGCCCGGGAGAGCTCCAGCACCCGCTCGACGATCTCGTGCGGCGCATTCGTACGCGACCTGCGCGGGCTCATCGACCGGCCTCCTGCGTCGTGTTGAGGATGTTCACGCCCTGGAAGAGAGCGGACGGGCAGCCGTGGGAGACGGCGGCGACCTGGCCCGGCTGGGCCTTGCCGCAGTTGAAGGCGCCGCCCAGCACATAGGTCTGCGGGCCGCCGACCGCGGTCATCGAGCCCCAGAAGTCGGTGGTGGTCGCCTGATAGGCGACGTCCCGCAGCTGCCCGCACAGACGGCCGTTCCGGATCGCATAGGCCCGTTGCTGGGTGAACTGGAAGTTGTACCGCTGCATGTCGATGGACCACGAGCGGTCGCCGACGACATAGATGCCACGCTCCACCCCGGAGATCAGCTCCTCCGTGGACGGTCCGTCCGCCGCCGGCTGGAGCGAGACATTCGCCATCCGCTGGACCGGCACATGCCCGGGGGAGTCCGCGTACGCACAGCCGTTGGAGCGCGGGAAGCCCGTCAACGCGGCGATCCTGCGGTCGAGTTGGTAGCCGACCAGGGTGCCGTCCCTGACCAGGTCCCAGGACTGCGCGGCCACCCCCTCGTCGTCGTAGCCGATCGTGGCGAGCCCGTGCTCGGCGGTCCGGTCGCCCGTCACATTCATCAGCGCGGAGCCGTACGCCAGCTTCCCGAGCTGGTCGAAGGTGGCGAACGAGGTCCCCGCGTACGCCGCCTCGTAGCCCAGCGCCCGGTCCAGCTCGGTGGCGTGGCCGATCGACTCATGGATCGTCAGCCAGAGGTTGGACGGATCCACCACCAGGTCGTAGGCGCCGGCCTCGACGGTCGGTGCGTGCATCTTCTCGGCGAGGTGCTCCGGGATGCGGGCCAGCTCACCGTCCCAGTCGTAGTGGCCGCCGGTCAGATACTCCCAGCCGCGCCCGGCCGGCGGGGCCAGGGTGCGCATCGAGTCGAAGTCGCCGCTCGCCGGGTCCACGGCGACCGCGGTGAGCTGCGGATGCAGCCGTACCCGCTGCTGGGTGGTGCTGGTGCCCGCGGTGTCCGCGTAGAACTTGTTCTCCTGGACGGTCAGCAGCGAGGCGTCCGCGTGGGCCACGCCCTCGGCGGCCAGCAGCCGCGCGCTCCACTCCGCCAGCAGCCCGGTCTTGTCGGCGTCGGGGACGTCGAAGGGGTTGATCTCGTACGAGGAGACCCAGGTGCGGTCCGGGTGCGCGGGTTCCGCCGCCAGCTCGACCGTCTCGCCGGAGCCCGCCGCGCGGATCACCTTCGCCGACAGCTTCGCCATCGCCACCGCCTGCGCGGCCACCCGCGCCGCCGCGTCCATCGTCAGATCCACCCCGGACGCGAACCCCCAGGCACCGCCGTGCACCACCCGCACCGCGTACCCCAGGTCGGTGGTGTCCGAAGTCCCGGACGTACGGGCGTCCCGCAGCCGCCAGGACGCGCTGCGGATCCGCTCCAGGCGGAAGTCCGCGTGGTCGGCGCCCAGCGCGCGGGCGCGGGCCAGCGCGGCATCGGCCAGCGCGTGCCGCGGCAGCGCCAGGAATGTCTCGTCAACGGCATGGGGTGCAGGCAAGGATTCCTCCCGTGGTCGGCGCCTGCATCATGCCCTGTGCCGGGCCGGTGGCCCAGAGTGCACCGGGGTGCGGCGCCGTGCCGCCGGCCGGGGTGGCGCGGGTGCCGGGGGCCGTCGCGACACGGCCGGCGGGGGCCGTCGCGGTACGGGATTCCGCCGTGGTTCTGTGGAGACCCCACAGGGACCGGCGCACGCGCCTGTCCGTGCTCGATTCCCCGGAAGTGCCCCGTGACCGATAGTTTCGTATCGAAACGCTGGACGGACAGGAAACGGAAAGGGTGATCTCTTGAGCCGCTCGGTTCTGGTCACCGGAGGTAACCGCGGCATCGGCCTCGCCATTGCCCGTGCCTTCGCCGAGGCAGGCGACAAGGTCGCCATCACCTACCGCTCGGGCGAGCCCCCCGCGGGATTTTTGGCCGTGAAGTGCGACATCACGGACAACGAGCAGGTCGAGCAGGCGTACAAGGAGATCGAGGAGAAGCAGGGTCCGGTCGAGGTGCTGGTGGCCAACGCCGGCGTCACCCGTGACCAGCTGCTGATGCGGATGTCCGAGGAGGACTTCACCTCGGTCCTGGAGACCAACCTCACCGGCACGTTCCGGGTGGTCAAGCGCGCCAACCGCGCGATGCTGCGGGCCCGCAAGGGCCGGGTCGTGCTGATCTCGTCCGTGGTGGGCCTGATGGGCGCGCCGGGCCAGGCGAACTACGCGGCCTCCAAGGCCGGCCTGGTGGGCTTCGCCCGCTCGCTCGCCCGGGAGCTGGGCAGCCGTAACATCACCGTCAACGTCGTCGCCCCCGGCTTCGTCGACACCGACATGACCCGGGTGCTCACCGATGAGCAGCGGGAGGGCATCGTCAAGCAGGTACCGCTCGCGCGGTATGCGCAGCCCGAGGAGATCGCCGCCTCGGTCCGCTTCCTGGCCTCCGACGAGGCCGCGTACATCACCGGAGCCGTCATTCCTGTCGACGGCGGATTGGGCATGGGTCACTGATCAGCATGAGTGGAATCCTCGCAGGCAAGCGCATCCTCGTCACGGGTGTCCTGACCGAGTCGTCGATCGCGTTCCAGGCGGCCAAGGTCGCCCAGAACGAGGGCGCCGAGGTCATTCTCACCGGCTTCGGCCGGCTCTCCCTCGTGGAGCGGATCGCCAAGCGGCTGCCCAAGCCCGCCCCGGTCATCGAGCTGGACGTCACCAACCAGGAGCACCTGGACGGCCTGGCCGACAAGATCCGCGAGCACCAGGGTGAGGGCGCCCGCCTCGACGGCATCGTGCACTCCATCGCCTTCGGCCCGCAGGGCGCCTTCAACTTCCTGGAGGCCGAGTGGTCCGACGTGGGCACCGCGGTCCAGGTCTCGGCGTACTCCTACAAGTCGCTGACGATGGCCTGCCTGCCGCTCATGGAGCACGGCGGCGCGGTCGTCGGCCTCACCTTCGACGCGCAGATCGCCTGGCCGAAGTACGACTGGATGGGCGTGGCCAAGGCGGCGCTGGAGAGCACCAACCGCTACCTGGCGCGTGACCTGGGCCCCAAGAACATCCGCTGCAACCTGGTCTCGGCCGGCCCGATCAAGTCGATGGCCGCCAAGTCCATCCCCGGCTTCGAGGAGCTGGCGGACGTGTGGAACCACCGTGCCCCGATCGGCTGGGACCTGGCCGACCCGGAGCCGGCCGGCCGTGGTGTCGTCGGCATGCTGTCCGACTTCTTCCCGCGGACGACGGGCGAGATCGTGCACGTCGACGGCGGCGTGCACATGATGGGCGCCTGACGCCCCGCGTTTCCTCCGTACTGCCCGTCCCGGTTTGCGCCGGGGCGGGCAGTACGCGTGTGGGCTGGGGGAGTAGCAGCCCTGCCTGATCGCCGGGGGGGGGGGGTGGCCCGGCCTGGTTCGCCCCCCCTCAGGGCCCCGGCGCGGTTCGCGGCCCGGCGCGGTTCAGGACCCCGGTACGGTCAGCCGGCAGCCGAAGGGGTGCGCGCTCGCCTCGGCGGCGGCCCGTTCGGCGTCGCCCGCGCGGATCGCCTCCACCAGCCGGGCATGGTCCATATGCGCCTCGGGTCGCAGCTCCTCGCCCACGTCGGCCCGCAGGAAGTCCCGCAGCACGCCCCCGAGGTCGGCGTAGATCTCGGCCAGCACCTCGTTGTGGGAGGCCGACACGATCGCCATGTGCAGATTCGCGTCCGCCTCCACGAAGGCTTCGGCGGCGCCGGACTCCCAGGCCCGCTCGCGCCGCTCCAGCAGGGCGTCGATCTGCCGCAGGTCCTGTGCGGTACGGCGCTCCGCGGCGAGCCGGGCGGCCGATGCCTCCAGGGCGCTGCGCAGTTCGGCGACGTGACCGGGCTCGGCCGCCGCGAACCGGCGGTTCATCACCCCGGCCAGCTCACTGGTGGCCACCACATAGGTGCCCGAACCCTGACGGATGTCCAGCAGCCCGTTGTGGGCCAGCGCCCGGACGGCCTCACGGACGGTGTTGCGGGCCACCCCGAGCTGCTCGACGAGTTCCGGTTCGGTCGGGATACGGGATCCCATCGGCCACTCGCCGGACGTGATCTGGGCGCGCAGCTGCGCGATCACCTGGTCCGCCAGCGCGGACCGGCGGGGCGAGGTCAGAGGCATGGCTGCGCTCCGGGGGGAAGGGGCGGACGGACGGCGGTGGTGCGGCGCCCACCGGACCCTGTCGGCTCCCGGCGCCGCCCGGGACAGCAGAGGCTATCGGCATCGGCTGTATCGGCTGGACAAGGATTCATCCCATGATTCTATGATGGGTCTATGGCAGATGACGACCTCGCGACCCTCGGCCCCGCCGCCGGGCCCCGTACGACCTCCACCGACCAGCCGGCCGCCGGCCCGGAACACCCGCAGCCGGGCGCCGGAGCCGCCCCCGCGGACGGGCCGGCCGGCCGCTGGCTGCCGCGCCTCGTGATCGCCGGTCTCGTCCTCGCCGCGCTCAACCTCCGCCCGGCCATCACCAGCCTCGGCGCCCTCCTGGAGGAGGTCCGGGACGGCCTCGGCATGAGCGGCACCGTCGCCGGGCTGCTGACCTCCGTCCCCGCCCTGTGCTTCGCCGCCTTCGGCATCGCCGCACCCCGGCTGGCCAGGCGCTGGGGGCCCGGCGCGGTCGTCTGCACCGGCATGGTCGCGATCACCGTGGGCGTCGTGGCGCGCCCGTACGTGGGCGGCACCGGCGGGTTCCTCGCCGCCAGCGCGCTCGCCCTGGCCGGTATCGCGGTCAGCAATGTCCTGATGCCGGTCGTCATCAAGAGCTGGTTCCCGAGCCGGGTCGGCCCGATGACCGGGCTCTACTCCATGGCGCTGGCCCTGGGCACCTCGCTCGCCGCGGCGCTCACCGTCCCCATGACCGGGGCGCTGGGCGGCAGTTGGCGGACCGGCCTGGCGGTGTGGGCGGCGCTCGCCGCGGTCGCCGTGCTGCCCTGGCTCGTGGTGGTGCGGCAGCGCCGGGCCGCCGGACCGGCCGGCTCCACCGCGGCCCGGCCCGCGGAATCCCCGGTGCGGATCACCGCGTCGCCGACCGCCTGGGCGCTGGCCGTCTTCTTCGGTCTCCAGGCCACCGCCGCGTACATCACCATGGGCTGGATGCCGCAGATCTTCCGCGACGCCGGGGTCTCGGCCGGTACCGCGGGGGTGCTGCTCGCCGTCACCATGGCGATGGGTGTGCCGCTCTCCTTCGTCCTGCCACGGCTCGCGGCCCGGATGCGGCACCAGGGCCCGCTCGCGGTGCTGCTCGGCCTCTGCGGCCTGGCCGGTTACGCCGGACTGTGGCTGGCACCGGCCGCCGGCGCCTGGGCCTGGGCGCTGCTGATGGGCATCTCCAACTGCGCCTTCCCGCTGGCCCTGACGATGATCGGGATGCGCTCGACCAGCTCCGCCGGTGTCGTCAAGCTCTCGGCCTTCGCCCAGAGCGTCGGCTATCTGATCTCCATCCCCGGACCGCTGCTGGTCGGCACGCTCTACCAGCACAGCGGAGGCTGGGGGCTGCCGATCGCCCTGATGGCCGGGCTCATGGTGCCGCAGATCGCGGTGGGTGTGCTGGCCGGCCGGGACCGGCGGATCGAGGACGAGGTGTGAGTGCGACACTGGGGCCATGCCAGTGCTCGAACCGAATCCGCAGGGCGGACAGAAGAAGCTGCTCCTCGTCCTGGGCGCCATGCTCGGCGTGACCGTCGTCGTCGCGATCATCGCGAGCGTCGTCGCGCCCTAGGGCTGGTCTTCACGGTCCCGCCTGCCGGGCCGGGGCCCGGATCCCGTGAGCGGGGTGCGGAAGGCCCCACCGTCCCCTAGGGGGAAGGCATCAGGGGCAAGTGGGTGGCTTCCCGGGTAGGAACGGCCGCCGGTGATCCGTAGCGTCGAAGTACACCGCAGACAGCGGTGGGCGTGCCGCGGTCCGCGGTCGCGCCGCCCGTCGACGCACCTCGGAGGCGATCCCCATGTCCGCCGTGTTCCGCCGGTCACCCGCGCCCGGCGCGTCCCGCTTGCGGACGCGGCTGCCGTGGTGGGCGCTGGCCCTGCCGGTGGTCTCCTTCATAGCCCTGCTGGCGCTCGTCGTCGGCTCCCCCGAGGCGAGTGCCGCGAGCGCCCGGCAGGGCCTGGCTCCGCTGCTGCGATTCCTGGTCCAGCTGCTGCACGGCTCCGCGTGGTGATCACGCGCAGCGCTGCGTGGTGATCGGCCGTGCCCGCGTCCCACCCGGCGGAACGAGCGCTTCAACACCCCGCGCCCCGCGCCGCCTTTCGTGCGAAGCTGGGACGCATGAGCGCCGATACACCCCGCCGGATTGTCCTCCTCCGACACGCCAAGGCCGAATGGTCGGACAGCAGCGACCATGAGCGTCCGCTCGCCGGCCGCGGCCGCACGGATGCCCCGGTCGCCGGCCGCTGGCTGGCCGGAGCCGGGATCACCCCTGATCTGACCCTGTGCTCGACGTCAGTGCGGACCCGCGAGACATGGAAGCTCGCCGTCCATGAACTCCCGCAGCGCCCCAAGACCGTCTATGAGGAGCGGATCTACGAAGCCTCTCTCGGCGAGCTCATCGCGCTGCTGAACGAGACCTCCGACGAGGTGAACGACCTGATGCTGGTCGGGCACAACCCCGGTGTGCACGCCCTCGCGGACGCCCTCTCGGGCGAGGCCGAGGGCGATCTGCTGCCGCGGATGAACCGCAGCGGCTTCCCGACCGCCTCGGTGGCCGTGCTGACCTTCAACGGCTCCTGGAAGTCCGTCGAGCACGGCGTCGGACGGCTGGTCGCGTACTGGACGCCGCACGACTGAGCCCGGCGCCTCCGCATGCCCGGTGCGTGCGGGGAGCGGAGACGACGAGGGCCCCGGCAGAGGTTTCTGCCGGGGCCCTCGGCCGTGCAAGGACGGGTTCCCGCCGGGCGGTGCCGGGCCTGGCCGCGCCGGAGGTGGCCGAGCCGGTGCGGGCGGCGGCCGTGCGGTCACCCGACGTGGGTGTCCGCCGCCTCGACCTCGTCGCGGGTGATGCCCAGCAGATACAGCACGGTGTCCAGGAACGGCACGTTCACCGCGGTGTGCGCCGCCTCCCGCACCACCGGCTTGGCGTTGAAGGCGACACCGAGCCCGGCCGCGTTGAGCATGTCGAGGTCATTGGCGCCGTCGCCGATCGCCACGGTCTGCGCGAGCGGCACCCCGGCCTGCTGCGCGAAGTCCCGCAGCAGCCGGGCCTTGCCGGCCCGGTCCACGATGGGCCCGGTGACCCGCCCGGTCAGCTTGCCGTCGACGATCTCCAGGGTGTTGGCGGAGGCGAAGTCCAGCCCCAGCTCCTCCTTGAGCGCATCGGTGACCTGGGTGAAACCGCCCGAGACGACGCCGACTTGATAGCCGAGCCGCTTCAGGGTCCGGACGAGGGTGCGGGCCCCGGGGGTGAGCCGCACCTCCTTGCGTACGGCGTCGACCACGGACGCGTCGAGCCCGCCGAGCAGCTCGACCCGGGCGTGCAGCGACTGCTCGAAGTCCAGCTCACCGCGCATCGCGGCGGTGGTGACCTCGGCGACCTCGGCCTCACAGCCGGCGTGTGCCGCGAACAGCTCGATGACCTCGTCCTGGATGAGCGTCGAGTCGACGTCCATGACGACCAGCCGCTGTGCCCGGCGCTGGAGCCCGGCCGCCACTACGGCGACATCCACCCCGAGCCGTGCGGCCTCGGGCGCCAGCACACTGCGCAGCGCCTCGGTCGCCGCACCGGAGACCGCGAACTCGACGGCCGTCACCGGATACTTGGCGAGCCGGAAGATGCGGTCGATGTTGCCGCCGGTGGATGTTATGGCGGCGGCGATCGCGGCGGCCGACTCGGCCGTGAGCGGATGCCCCAGCACGGTGACGTGCGAACGTCCGGTGCCGCGCGGACGGTTGTCGCCCCGGCCGGAGATGATCTCCGCCTGGAGGTTCAGGGACTCGGCCCAGCTGTGCACGGTGGCCCGCAGGTCGCCCTCGGCGGCGCCGGAGCCGCCCTGAGCGGGGGAGGGGGCGGTGACCAGTGCGCACAGCGTGATGCGTCCCCGGGTCACCACCTGTTCGATGTCCACGACGTCGACGGAGTAGGCGGCCAGGGTGTCGAAGAGGCCGGCGGTGATGCCGGGCCGGTCCTTCCCGAAGATCTTCACGAGAAGGGTCGGTACGTCATCGCCCGGTACGGCGGTGGCAGGCGGGGTCTGCGATGCGCTCATGGTGCCCTTACGGTAGCCGCCGGGCGGGCGGCTCCGTACGGGTGTCCGGGGTTCGGACCGGCGCGGCCCCGTTCCTCGCGCCCGCACCCCGTGGCTCCCGGTCCCGGCCGCCGCCGTCGATCGTTATGGAGTCGTGTCCGGCCCGCCCCGGGCCGTTGACCAGGGCATCCGCTCGGCATGCCAACGACCGTGCCGGGCCGGAGCGTTCGACAGGCCGAGGGCGCGCGACCACGGCGGGCCGCGCTGCCGCTCGGGTATTCGTCCGCTTCATCCCATCATGCGGCCTCCGGGGCGGACGTGCATGGCGTACTCGGCGGCCGCCGCCGCTCCCCGCCGCACCCGGGTCCGTCCGTAACACCCGGTATCCGATGATCTTTGCCCATCCGTGGGTTCTTCCCGTGCTCCGGGAGCGTTTGGCGCACCGGCGCGAACTCCTTGCACCCCGGCCCCGTCCCGGTTTCCGGTCCGTGGGCCGAGCCTGAAATAGTTCCTCACGATGTTCGCCATCCCTAGACTTCCCATACAGGGCGTCACTCGGGGGACTATGTAATGGGGCGTGGAGTGCCTGAACTCGTACTCGAATTGAACGGAAGGACCTGGACGCTCGACCCGTCCCGGTCCTACAACGTGGGGCGTGATCCGCAGGGCGACATGGTGCTCGACGACGCCAGGGTCTCCTGGCGGCACGCCACCGTGAGATGGGCCGGCCGCGGCTGGATCATCGAAGACCAGGGCAGCACCAACGGCACTTACGCCCAGGGCCAGCGGATCCACCAGATGGAGATCGGCCCCGGCTCGACCGTGCACCTGGGCAACGCCACCGACGGCCCCCGGGTGACCTTGTCGGCCCCGGCCGCCGACGCCTTCAGCGCGCCGCAGCAGCAGGCCGCGCAGGGCTGGCAGGCACCTCCCGCGCACCAGCCGCCCGCCCAGCAGGGCTGGCAGGCGCCGCCGCAGGCCCAGCAGCCGCCCTACATTCCGCCCCAGCAGGCGCAGCAGGCGCAGCAGCCTCAGCACGCGCAGCAGGCCGTGCCGCCACAGCAGGCTCGCCCGCCGCAGGAGCGCCCCGCGCAGCAGGCGGGTGCACCGGCCCGCGGCGACCGCAGCCCGACCACCTTCCACCGCCTGGACATGGGCCGGGTGATGCGCATCGGCCGTGCGCTGGAGAACGAGCTGGTCGTCTCCGACCTCCAGGTCTCCCGCCACCACGCCGAGTTCCGCGCCACTCCCGACGGCCGCTTCGAGATCCATGACCTCGGCAGCCACAACGGCACCTACGTCAACGGCCAGCCGGTCCCCAAGTCCGGCAAGGCGCCGGTCGGCCCGAACGACATCATCGGCGTCGGTCACTCCACGTTCCGGCTGGTCGGCGACCGCCTGGAGGAGTTCGTCGACACCGGCGAGGTCTCCTTCTCGGCCCGCCATCTGACCGTCACCGTCGACGGCGGCAAGCAGATCCTCAAGGACGTGTCCTTCGGCGTCCCGGAGAAGTCGCTGATCGCGGTCATCGGTCCCTCGGGCTCCGGCAAGTCGACCCTCCTCAAGGCGCTGACCGGCTACCGGCCCGCCAACCAGGGCGATGTCCTCTACGACAACCGGAACCTCTACAAGCAGTTCGCCGAACTGCGCCAGCGCATCGGTCTGGTCCCGCAGGACGACATCCTGCACAAGGAGCTGACCGTCCAAAAGGCGCTGCGCTACGCCGCCAAGCTCCGCTTCCCCGGCGACACCGCGGAGTCCGAGCGCGAGGCCCGGATCGACGAGGTGCTGCGCGAGCTCAAGCTGGACATCCACAAGGACAAGCGGGTCACCTCGCTCTCCGGTGGTCAGCGCAAGCGGGTGTCGGTGGCCCTGGAGCTGCTCACCAAGCCGTCACTGATCTTCCTGGACGAGCCGACCTCCGGACTCGACCCGGGCATGGACCGCGATGTCATGCAGCTGCTGCGCGGCCTCGCGGACGACGGCCGTACGGTCCTGGTCGTCACGCACTCGGTGGCCGAACTCGGGCTCTGCGACAAGCTGCTGGTGATGGCGCCGGGCGGCGGCGTGGCCTACTTCGGCCCGCCGGACGAGGCGCTCAACTTCTTCCAGTACGACTCCTGGGCGGATGTCTTCTCGGCGTTCGAGAACTACCGCGACTACGACTGGATGGGGCGCTGGCGCGGCTCCCCGCACTACCAGATGTACGCCGCCGACATCGACGCCGTCGCCCCGCAGTCGGTGAACGTCCAGGTGCCGCCGGCCCGGATACAGAAGTCCCAGAGCTGGGGCTCGCAGCTGTGGACGCTGATGCGCCGCTATGTCTCGGTGCTCGCCTCCGACCGCGGATTCCTCGGGCTGATGCTGATCCTGCCCGCGGTGCTCGGTGTGGTCTCGATGCTGATCCCCAGCGACTACGGCCTCGGCTACGGTCCGCTGAACAGACACCGCACCAACCGCGACGCGAGCACGATCATGCTGATCCTCGCGGTCGGTATGTGCTTCTCGGGCGCCGCCAACTCGGTCCGTGAGCTCATCAAGGAGCGCGTCATCTACGAGCGCGAACGGGCCACCGGCCTGTCGCGGTCGGCGTATCTGATGTCCAAGGTGATCGTGCTCGGGGTGGTCACGGCCATCCAGGGCGTGATCATCGCGGCGATCGGCTTCTCGACCCGGAACATGCCGGAAGAGGGCCTCCTGGTCGCGAAGGTCCCGGCGATCGAGATGGCGCTGGCGATCATCGCGCTCGGCTTCACCTCGATGATGTTCGGCCTGATCATCTCCGCGCTGGTCAAGACCGCCGAGAAGACCATGCCGCTGCTGGTCATGTTCGCCATCGTCCAGGTCGTCTTCACCGGCGTGCTCTTCCAGCTGTTCGACACGGTGGGCGTCGCGCAGTTCGCCTGGCTGATGCCGTCGCGCTGGGCCGTCGGCGCGATGGGCGCGACCGCCGATATGAACACGCTGCTGCCGTGGGAGCCGGGCAACCCGGACCCGCTGTGGAAGCACCAGACCGGCGTCTATGTGATGGACATGATCATCCTGATCGCGCTGGGCATCGGCCTCGCCTTCGCCGTCGCGCGGCTGCTGCGCCGCCACGAGCCGGAGGTCATGCGCAAGTAACGCCGCGCACCGCAGAAACGCCCGAGGGGCGGCACCCGAAATGGGTGCCGCCCCTCGGCGGTGTGCGCGGACCGCGTCAAGCGCCGGCTCAGTACGCCGAGTTGACGTTGTCCATCGAGCCGTAGCGGTCGGCCGCGTAGTTGCAGGCGGCGGTGATGTTGGCGACCGGGTCGTACAGGTTCCAGGAGGTGCCCTCGACGTGGTACGCGTTGAAGGTCGGCTGGATCACCTGGAGCAGGCCCTTGGACGGGGTGCCGTTGATGGCGTTGATGTCCCAGTTGTTGATGGCCATCGGGTTACCGCTGGACTCCCGCATGATGTTGCGGTGGATGCCCTCGTAGGAGCCGGGGATGCCCTTCTTGGCCATGATGTCCAGCGACTCGCGGATCCAGCCGTCCAGGTTGTCCGGGTAGACCTTTGCGGCGGGCTTGGCGACCGGCTTGGCGGCGGGCTTCGGGGCGGCGGCGGGGATCGCGGCGCGCACCTCGGAGCGGCTCGCGGCAGCCTTCGCCGCACGCGCCTTCGCGGCCTTCGCCTTCGCCGCGGCGGCGGCCTTGGCCTTGGCGGCCTTCTCGGCGGCGGCCTTCTTGGCGGCGGCCTCGGCCTTGCCCTTGGCGGCGGAGTTGTCGGCCTGCTGGGTGATCGTGGCCTGCTGGGCCTTGGCGGAGGTGTCCACCGCGCTGAAGGCAACCGGCTTCACGTTCTCGACGGCGGTGGCCTGGCTCGTGCCCTGGTCGGCGCCGGCACCCGGAACGATGCTGAAGACCAGTGCGGCGGCGCCGGCGGTGGCGACACCGGCGACGGAGAGCTTGTGGGTCCGGGACAGGCGGGGGAGACCAGAAGTGAGGTGCTTAGGCATGGCGGGACAGACCTTCCGAATGGGGGGAGGTCGCACGGGCCTTGAGCGGGGCGAACGCCGAGTTTCCGACCACGGCGCCGAGCGACGAAAGCCATTCTTAGCGGCAGGAAATTGCCCCGGCAAAGGTGTGACGTACGATGCGACTTAGTGGAACCACGGTGCGGAATATTCCGTCCCGGATGGAAGCAGCCCAGCTCACGCCGCATTTCCGGTTCCACTACCCCCGTTCGTAAGTGACCTGCGTCCTATGCGCGGCGTCACAGCGCCAAGGGGTTTGTCTCGCCAGACGTAATTGCAAATGCACAGCCTGTATATGCCAGAACTCGTCCGCGACCCCATCGAGGGACTTTCTGGTCAAATCGGACACTTCGCATTCCGGGGCGGGGAAAGCGCGCCGGAATCACCGCGAGCGCGCGCGTCGACGGGCCTGCGCCGTCCTGTCGTCGTACGTCGCCGCCCCGCCGCCCCGCCGCCCCGCCGTCCTGCCACCGTCCGCCGCCGCCCCGCCGCCCCGCCGCCCCGCCGCGGTGCCGCCGCCCCGTCGCCGCCCTGACCCCGCGGCCTGGGCGGGCGTCCAGCGCTTCACACGGCGGGGCGGCACCCACCGCCCCCGGAGCTCAGTCCGGCAGCACCAGATGCAGATCCCCGAATTCGTGCCACAGATAGCGCCGCCGCACCGCCGCCGCGTAAGCGCGCCGCAGCATCTCCCCGTCCGACGTCCCCGCCGTCGCCGACGCCACCGCCTCCAGCATCAGCAGATGGGACGCGGTGGGCTCGTGCAGCCCGGTGAGCAGGCCGTCCACCGCCCGCACCCCGCGCTCCGGCGTCACCACCAGATCCGTCCAGCCGGCCGCGGGCCGTACCCTCCCGTCCGGACCGGCCGCCGACTCCAGGGCCCGTACGGCCGTGGTCCCCACCGCCACGATCCGCCCGGCCGGAGTGCCGCCCGCCGCCCGGCCCCGCCGCACCGCCGCCCCGCGCCGTGCCCGTGCGGCGTTCACCAGCCATGCCGTGACCGGCGGCACCACGAACCGCTCCGGGTACGGCGGCTCGAACGCCTCCGCCGACGCCACCCCCGTGTGCAGCGCGACCGGCGCGAACTGCACCCCCTTGCTCACCAGCCGCGCCACCAGCTCCGCGGTGAAGGGCCGGGCGGCGCTCGGCATCTCCGCGCTGCCGCCGCCGGGCGCGTCCACCGCGAACACCGTCTGGTACGCGGCCGGCGGCTGGTCCCGGTCCGTGTAGCCGTAGCGGATCGGCCGCCCGTGGCGCCGCATCAGCTCCGGCACCCGCCCGCCCGTCACCCGCGCCCACCACAGTCGTACGCCCTTGGGATCCACCGGCGCCTCCAGGACCAGCCGCGCCCCGCCGGGCAGCCGCACCACGGTGCCCGCCGGGCCGCCCGCCCGCGGCCGGGTGCTGCCGTGCCCGTCCGGGCTGCGCAGCTCCACCGCCCAGCGGCCGGCCGCCGGCCGGCCCGCCGGATGCCATCGGTCGCCCCGGGTCGAGAAGTGCACCACCACCGGCTCGCCGCGCCCCCGGCCGTCCCCGACCCGGCCGTCCACCGCCGCCGGCAGTGTCCGTGAGGTGTTCACCACCAGGACGTCCCCCGCCACCAGCAGATCCGGCAGCTCCCCGAAGGCGTGGTGACCGACTTCGGCCGCGCCTCGGCTCACCAGCAGCCGTACGGCGTCCCGGCCCAGGCCGGGCCCCCGCTGCTCGGCGGGGACCCGGGCCGACAGCTCGTCCGGGACCCGCAGCAGATCCGCGATCACCGGGAGCTCACCCCGCCGGGCGTGGCCGCCGCCGTATACCGCCCGCTGGGGGCGCCGTCGTCCAGCAGCCGCAGCAGCCCGGGAACCACCGTGTCCGGCAGTGGGCGCCCCGAGACGTCGTCGTCCGGGACGGCGGCCGCGTAGAGATCGGTCCGCATATCGCCCGGGTCCACCCACCACACCCGCAGCCCCGGTTCCTCCACCGCGAGCACCGCCGACTGCTGGTCCAGTGCCGCCTTCGTGGCCCCGTATCCGCCCCAGGCCGGATAGCCCTCGACGGCCGCATCCGAGCTGATGTTGAGAATCGCCCCACCTGTCCCTATATAAGGGGATGAATCGGACGAACCGGCATTTCGGGCATTCCTGGTATTGGGGTGTGAATCGTATGCCTCGCCATTGATGCCGCCACCCCCAAAAGGCTCGCTATCTATGCGAGGGGTGACTTCCTCATACGACGGCGAATAGGAGGACCTGCGCAAAAGGGGCAAAGCTTTCTGAATGAGTCCCAGTGGCGCCACCACATTCACTTCCAGCGCCGCCCGCAGCCCGTCCAGCGGATGGTCCGCCAGCCGCACCAGCGGCTCGGCCCCCAGCACACTCGCGTTGTTCACCAGCAGATCGAGCCCGCCCAGCCCACCGGCCGCCGCCACCAGCGCCGCCCGGTGCCCGGCGTCCGCCACGTCGCCGGGCAGCGCCACCACCCGTGCCGCCGTCCCCCGCCCCGCTCCCTCTCCCGCCCCGCGCAGCTCCCGCGCCGCCTCCTCCAGCGGCCCCGCAGACCTGGCGTCCACCACCAGATCCCAGCCCCGCCCGGCCAGCGCCGCGGCGAGCGCCCGGCCCAGCCCCTTCGATGCCCCCGTGATGAGCGCCACCGGCATGATCACATCCCCTTTCGGCCCGGACCGGGACCCCGGCCCTCGCCCTCACGGTAGGAACGGCACCGCGCCCCGGACGTCGGCCGCCGGACCGGCCGTGGCCAGGGCATTCGGCCTAGGCCGGGGGGCGTAGGCGGCAGCCGTCGCCGGACCGATACGGGCTGGTCGCAGCGCCGGTACGGTGAGCCCATGACCAATGGACCGGGGGCCGGGATCCCCGCGGTGAGCACCGCGATCCTGGCGATGAGCAGGCATCTGGAGGTGCGCGACGTCCTCAAGACGATCGTGGCCTCGGCCCGCGAGCTGCTGGACGCCGAGTACGCCGCCCTGGGCGTGCCCGACGATCACGGCGGCTTCGCCCAGTTCGTGGTGGACGGCGTCAGCGCCGAGCAGTGGAAGGCCATCGGCCCGCTGCCCCGCCAGCACGGCATCCTCGCCGCGATGCTGCACAACGCCACCCCCGAGCGGCTCGCCGACGTCCGGACGGACCCGCGCTTCGGCGGCTGGCCCGCGGCCCACCCCGATATGTCCGACTTCCTCGGTCTGCCGGTCGCCGATGGTGACGAGATCCTCGGCGCCCTCTTCCTGGCCAACAAGCGCTGCCCCAAGCCGGCCGGCGGCTGCGGCTTCACCGAGGAGGACGAGCGGCTGCTCGGGATACTCGCCCAGCACGCCGCCATCGCCCTGACCAACGCCCGCCTCTATGAGCGCAGCCGCGAGCTCACCATCGCCGGGGAGCGCGCCCGGCTCGCCCACGAGCTGCATGACGCCGTCGCCCAGAAGCTCTTCTCGCTCCGCCTCACCGCCCAGGCCGCCACCGCGCTGGTCGACCGGGACCCGGCCCGCGCCAAGGACGAGCTGCACCAGGTCGCCGCGCTGGCCGCGGAGGCCGCCGACGAACTGCGGGCCGCCGTCATCGAACTGCGGCCCGCGGCCCTGGACGAGGACGGCCTGGTCGCCACCCTGCGCTCACAGGCCCAGGTCCTGGACCGGGCCCACTCCGCACGGGTCACCTTCGAGGCCCACGGCGTCCGGGCGCTGCCCGCCGCCCAGGAAGAGGCCGTTCTCCGGGTCGCCCAGGAGGCGCTGCACAACGCCCTGCGGCACTCCGGCGCCAAGACCGTCGAGGTGAGCCTGACCCGCGACGGCCAGGGCGCGCTGCTGCGGATCGCCGACGACGGCTGTGGTTTCGACCCGCGCGCGGTCCGCCGGGCCGGCCGCCATCTCGGCCTGGTCTCGATGCACGACCGCGCCGGCGGCGTCGGGGGGAAGCTCACCGTGGAGTCGGAGCCCGGCAAGGGCACCGCTGTCGAGATGGAGGTGCCCGGTGGCTGAGAGAGACGGGGACGGTGCGACGGGGCTTCCCCGGGACGACGGCCGGGAGCGTCCGGGCCGCCGGGCGACCGGCGAGGGGCGGGCCATCCGGGTCCTGCTCGTCGACGATCACCAGGTCGTGCGCCGTGGACTGCGGACGTTCCTGGAGGTCCAGGAGGACATCGAGGTGGTGGGGGAGGCATCCGACGGGGCCGAGGGCCTCGCCGCCGCCGAGGAACTGCGCCCCGACGTGGTCCTGATGGACGTCAAGATGCCCGGCATGGACGGTATCGAGGCGCTCCGCAAGCTGCGCGAACTCGACAACCCCGCCCGGGTGCTGGTCGTGACCAGCTTCACCGAACAGCGCACCGTCGTCCCGGCGCTGCGCGCGGGCGCGGCCGGCTATGTCTACAAGGACATCGATCCGGACGCGCTGGCCGGCGCCATCCGCTCCGTACACGCGGGCCATGTCCTGCTCCAGCCGGAGGTGGCCGGCGCGCTGCTCGCCCAGGAGGAGAACAACGGCGGCCAGGGGCGCGGTACGTCCCTCACCGACCGGGAGCGCGAGGTCCTCGGCCTGATCGCGGACGGCCGCTCCAACCGTGAGATCGCCCGCGCGCTGGTGCTGTCCGAGAAGACCGTCAAGACCCATGTCTCCAACATCCTCATGAAGCTCGACCTCGCCGACCGCACCCAGGCCGCCCTGTGGGCCGTACGGCACGGCATCGGGGCCTGACGTCCGTACGGGAGAACCGCCGCACCGCGGTCTCCTGTACAACCCCGGCGCCCTTGTACAACGGCAGCAAGCGGAATGTCGTCGTCAGATCCGAGATTCATACTGTCGTGTAGCCGTAGCCCGTTTGGCGTATCCCCTCCCGGGCCGGGCCGTTGTCCAGTGCAGCCGTGGCGGCTGGCCACGGCAACGGCAACGAGGAGCTAGCGAAGTGAAGAACATCAAGCGCGCAATGGCCGTCACGGTGGCGGCGAGCGGTCTCGCCCTCGCGGGCGCCGGCATCGCCTCGGCGCACACCCCGCAGGCGCAGGGCGGCTCGGTGGACTCCCCGGGCATCGTCTCCGGCAACAACGTCCAGGTCCCGGTGCACGTCCCGGTGAACGCCTGTGGCACCACCGCCACCGTCATCGGTGCGCTCAACCCCACCTTCGGCGCCCCCTGCCTCAACCCCTGAGCACGGGCCTGCCCGCGGGATCCGGCTGACGGCTCCGGCAGCCTGGCGCAGCTGCCGGTGCACGTCCCCGTGAATGCCACCGGCAACAGCGCCGATGTCATCGGTGTGCTCAGCCCCACCTTCGACAACATCGGCTCCAACAACTGAGGTTGTCCGATCTGGGGTGTCCGGCTCCGCCTGCCCAGAGCCGTGCGCCCCACTTCGGCACGGGCCCCGTCGACCACACAATGGTCCGGCGGGGCCTGTCCCGTTTCAGCCCCGGTTCCGCTCCCGCTCCTCCACCGCGGAGTTGTACGCCGCCACCTGCGCCCGCCGGGCCGTACGCTCCACCGGCCGCAGCGCCTCGGCACGGGCCGCGATCTCCGACGAGCTCACCGCCGCGCCGTGCTCCCGGCCGTCCCCGCCGGCCTGCTGCGCGATGCCGATGAGCGCACCGACGCGCTGCGCCAGCTCCAGCACCCGCACCGCACGCGGCGGATACCCCGGAGCGAGCACCTGCCGTCCGGCCTCCGCCCGCGCCCGGTAGGCCGCCAGCGCCGCCTGCGCCACCGGGCCGGACCCGGCCACATCCAGCCGCGAGAGCAGCGCGGTCGCCTCCTGGAGAGCCTCCGCCAGCTCCCGCTCCGCCTCGCCCAGCGACGGCACATCGGCGGGCGGCGCCTCCCGCACCGGCAGACAGCGCCAGACCACCTCCACATGCACATCGGGACCGGCGCCGCCCTCCGGCCCGGCCTCGTACGTCTCCGGAATCAGCCCGAGCCCGGCCCCCGAGGCGATCACCGCCTCCTCGGCCTCCAGGGCCCGCGCGTTGAATTCCGGCGGTCCGCACAGTCCCAGCGGATGGCCGGGCACCGGCAGCGCCACCCGCAGGCCGACCGCCCCCAGGGCCCGCAGCCGCCCCAGCGCGAGCGTCAGCCCGACCGGCGCCGCCTCCCCGGGCAGGCCCTCCACGCGGTGCACCGCATCGTCGTCCGCGATCCGGTGCGCGGCTTCATCAGGTGAGACAAGTCCGGCCAATAGGGCATTTCCCCATGCTGCCAGCCGTCCTGAACGAGGTTCATCGAGCATGGTCCCCAGCCTAGGGAAGAGCACCGACAACGAGTGGCGTAGGTTTGCAGGGGGGCTGCGCCTACAGGTGTATGCGACGACCGAGAAGCAATGGGAGACAACGCGCTCATGAGCGATGTGCTGGAGCTGGTGGACGTATCCGTGGTCCGCGAAGGACGGGCTCTGGTGGACCAGGTCTCCTGGTCGGTGAAGGAGGGGGAGCGCTGGGTCATCCTCGGCCCCAACGGGGCGGGCAAGACCACCCTGCTGAACCTCGCCTCCAGCTACCTCTTCCCGAGCTCCGGCAGCGCCTCGATCCTCGGCGAGCAGCTCGGCAAGGTCGACGTCTTCGATCTGCGCCCGCGCATCGGCATCGCCGGTATCGCCCTCGCCGACAAGCTGCCGCGCAGCCAGACCGTGCTCCAGACCGTTCTCACCGCCGCGTACGGCATGACGGCCAGCTGGCAGGAGAACTACGACGACATCGACGAGCAGCGCGCCCGGGCCTTCCTCGACCGCCTCGGCATGACCGCCTACCTGGACCGGAAGTTCGGCACCCTCTCCGAGGGCGAGCGCAAGCGCACCCTGATCGCCCGCGCCATGATGACCGACCCCGAGCTGCTCCTGCTGGACGAGCCGGCCGCCGGCCTCGACCTCGGCGGCCGCGAGGACCTGGTGCGCCGCCTCGGCCGCCTCGCCCGCGACCCGTACGCCCCCTCCATGATCATGGTCACCCACCATGTCGAGGAGATCGCCCCCGGCTTCACCCACGTCCTGATGATCCGTCAGGGCAAGGTGCTGGCCGCCGGCCCGCTCGAACTCGAACTGACCTCCAGCAACCTCTCGCACTGCTTCGGCCTCCCGCTGGTCGTCGAGCGCAACGGCAACGACCGCTGGACGGCGCAGGGTCTGCCCCTGACCTGACCGCCGCCGCCCGGCCAACTTGAGGCGCCGGATCCGCGCCGCTGACCGATCGTGCCCTGTCCCAGGCCGCCGCACGGATCTACCATGAAGCCGTGGATCCATGGGTGTGGTGGCTGATCGCCGCCGTAGGACTGGGCATTCCGCTCGTCGTGACCGCGATGCCCGAATTCGGGATGCTCGCGGTCGGCGCCGTCGCCGGTGCCGTCACCGCAGGCGTCGGTGGCGGCACCGTCCTGCAATTCATCGTCTTCGCCGCCGTATCGGTCGGGCTGATCGCGGTCGTACGCCCCATCGCCAACCGCCATCGAGGCCAGAGCCCCCAACTCGCGTCCGGAGTCGACGCGCTGAAGGGCCGCAGCGCCACGGTCCTGGAGCGGGTCGACGGCGGGGTCGGCGGCCGCATCAAACTCGCCGGCGAGGTCTGGTCCGCCCGCGCCCTCGACGGCAACCAGGTCTACGAGCCCGGCCAGCAGGTCGACGTCGTCGAGATCGAAGGCGCCACCGCTGTCGTCATCTGACCCCAACACGCTGCGCGACGAGCCACGTCTCTGAAAGACTGATCAACGGCAAGCCGGTCGCCGGCCGGCACGGACCAGCAACGAAGGGCACGGGAGCCGCTGTGGGATCCGCCATCATCATCGTCCTGATCATCCTGGTGGTGCTCGTGTTCATCGCACTCATCAAAACGATCCAGGTCATCCCACAGGCCAGCGCCGCCATCGTCGAACGCTTCGGCCGCTACACCCGCACCCTCAACGCCGGCCTGAACATCGTCGTCCCGTTCATCGACTCCATCCGGAACCGCATCGACCTCCGCGAGCAGGTCGTCCCGTTCCCGCCACAGCCGGTGATCACCCAGGACAACCTGGTCGTGAACATCGACACCGTCATCTACTACCAGGTGACCGACGCCCGCGCCGCGACGTACGAGGTCGCCAGTTACATCCAGGCGATCGAGCAGCTCACCGTCACCACGCTGCGGAACATCATCGGCGGTATGGACCTCGAACGGACCCTGACGTCCCGCGAGGAGATCAACGCGGCGCTGCGCGGCGTCCTCGACGAGGCCACCGGCAAGTGGGGCATCCGCGTCAACCGCGTCGAGCTGAAGGCCATCGAGCCGCCGACCTCCATCCAGGACTCGATGGAGAAGCAGATGCGCGCCGACCGCGACAAGCGCGCCGCCATCCTCCAGGCCGAAGGTGTCCGGCAGTCGCAGATCCTCACCGCCGAAGGTGAGAAGCAGTCCTCGATCCTGCGCGCCGAGGGTGAGGCCAAGGCCGCGGCCCTGCGCGCCGAGGGCGAGGCCCAGGCGATCCGGGTGGTCTTCGAGTCGATCCACGCCGGAGACCCCGACCAGAAGCTGCTCTCCTACCAGTACCTCCAGATGCTCCCGAAGATCGCCGAAGGCGACGCCAACAAGCTCTGGATCGTGCCGAGCGAGATCGGCGACGCACTCAAGGGCCTCGGCGGCGCCATCGGCAACTTCAACCCGACGGCCGGCGGCGGTGGCTCCATCCCCAAGCCCAGCTCGCCGAACCGGGAAGCCCCGCCGATCGACTGACACCGCCGCGCCCCTGGTGCATGATCGGTCGGAACCGTACCGATCATGCACGGGGGGAATTCGCGTGACCATCTGGGAAGCCGTTGCCGTCCTCGCCGCCGGAATCGGCGCCGGCACGATCAACACCGTCGTCGGGTCCGGCACCCTGATCACCTTCCCGGTGCTGCTCGCCTTCGGCGTGCCACCGGTCACGGCCAATGTGTCCAACACCCTGGGCCTGGTGCCCGGTTCGATCAGCGGCGCCATCGGCTACCGCCGCGAACTCGCCGGCCAGCGCGGCCGGATCCTGCTCTTCGCCGCCTTCGCCCTCGTCGGCGGCCTCGGCGGCGCGATCCTGCTACTGGCGCTGCCCTCCCAGGCATTCGACACCATCGTCCCGGTGCTGATCGCCGTCGCGCTCGTCCTCGTCGTCGCGCAGCCCAGGCTCGCCGCGATGATCCGCGCCCGACGCGAGCGCAACGGCACCACCGCCCACCGCGACGGCGGGCCGGTCCTGCTCCTCGGCCTGATGCTGGCCAGCGTCTACGGCGGCTACTTCGGCGCCGCGCAGGGGGTGATCTACCTCTCCCTGATGGGCGTGCTGCTCCATGAGGACTACCAGCGGATCAACGCCCTCAAGAACGTCCTCGCGGCCGTCGTCAATGGCGTGGCGGCGGTCCTCTTCCTCTTCGTCGCGCACTTCGACTGGACCGCCGTCGCCCTGATCGCGGTCGGCTCGACCCTCGGCGGCCAGCTCGGCGCGAAGGTGGGCCGCCGCCTGCCGCCCACCGCCCTGCGCGCCCTCATCGTCGTCGTCGGACTGCTCGCCATCACCCAACTCCTCCTCAAATAAGGCGAGTCGGGTGATGGCTCACGCGGCGGCCGGACCGGCCCCGGGCCGCGCGGGCCGCGCCAGCCACTCCGGCAGCCCCTCCCGCACCGACACCCCCAGCGTCGACAGCAGCGCATCCGCCGGTGTCGGCTCGAACGGCCGCCGCAGCAGCTGCATCCCCGCCTGCTCGGGCGTCCGGTCCGCCTTGCGGTGATTGTCCTCCGCACAGGAAGCGACGGTATTCAGCCAGGTGTCCCCACCGCCGTGCGACCGCGGTACGACATGGTCCACGGTCGTCGCCCGGCGCCCGCAGTACGCACACCGGTGCTGGTCACGCACCAGCACCCCGCGCCGGGACCACGGCGCCCGTTGTCGGAACGGCACCCGGACGTATCTGCTGAGTCTGATCACTTGCGGTACCGGCAGATCCACCGAAGCGGCACGGATGCGCAGCCCCGGGTGCGCGTGCTCGACGACGGCCTTGTCCTGCATGACCAGCACCACCGCCCGCCGCAGCGACACCGTCGACAGCGGCTCGAAGCTCGCATTCAGCACCAGCGTCTCGCGCATCCCGTCCACCTCCCGGACCCGCTCCGCCCCCGTGGCGAAGTTGCTCCACCTTGCAGCGCCAGGTATTCCCCGGACAACGCAATTTCCGCACGCCACAAGGGAAATGGAGGACGATCGGCAGATGAAAAGGAGGTGCTCCGGCGGCGCCCGCACGGCACGAAAAGCGTGCGCTCCGGGTCCCACCCCCGTGAACTACGCGGGACCCGGAGCGAACGGCAGCCGGCGAGGACGCCCGAGACACGTAGGGCTCCGACAAGCGGCCGGCGACACACCTGCGCCCCGCCGCTTCCGCCACTGCGGTACCAGCTGCCCGACGCCCGTCTTACGGGGCGGCGGCACGGACACCACTGTGCGCGCGGGAAGCGCCGGGGCGCAACGGAATTACGGCGCTCAGCCCGCCGCCGGCACCTCGTACTCGGCGATCAGCTGGGCCCGCCCGAGGGTGTGGAACCGCAGATTGAAGCCCACCACCGCGGGCGAGGCATCCGCGTCCGGACCGAGCTTCTCCTGGTCCACCGCGTAGACGGTGAACACATAGCGGTGCGGACCGTCCCCGGGCGGCGGCGCCGCGCCACCGAACTCCCGCGTCCCGTAGTCGTTACGGACATGGACGGCGCCCTCGGGCAGCCCCTTCATGTCGCCGGACCCGGCACCGGCCGGCAGCTCCGTCACCGACGCCGGAATGTCGAACAGCGACCAGTGCCAAAAGCCGCTGCCCGTCGGTGCGTCCGGGTCGTAGCAGGTGACGGCGTAGCTCTTCGTCCCCGCGGGCGCACCCTCCCACCGCAGCTGCGGCGAACGGTTCCCCTCGGCGAAGACCTGCTCCGGCCGCAGCGTCCCGCCCGGCTCCACCTCGTCGCTCAGCACCGTGAACTCCGGCACCGGCGGATGGAAATCGTGCGGGAGCGGCCGCCGCTTCAGCTCGGACACTGCAACACCTCCTGGTCGCTTGCTGACACCTGTCCGGCCAGGTTAGAGCCAGTTCCGCTTACCGCCGACCTCCGCCAGCCACTGGTTGAGGTACGCCGCCCAGTCGGTCCCCTGGAAGTCGTTCAGCCCGACCGTGAACGACCGGAAGGTGTCCGACCCCTCGCTGAACAGCCCCGGCTTCTTGTCCATCTCCAGGACGACGTCCATCTCCCGGTCGTCCGCCACGAAGGACAGCTCGACCTGGTTGAGCCCGCGGTACTGCTGCGGCGCGTAGAACTCGACCTCCTGGTAGAACGGCAGCTGCTGCCGCGTCCCCCGGATGTGCCCCTGCTCCAGGTCAGCCGCCTTGAAACGGAACCCGAGGCGCCCGAACGCGTCCAGAATCGCCTGCTGCGCCGGCAGCGGGTGCACATTCACCGGGTCCAGGTCACTGGAGTCCACCGCACGGGCGATCGCCAGCTCCGTCGTCACCCCGACGCTCATCCCGTGCAGATGCGTCCCCAGGAACGTGGTGATCGGCGTCTCCCACGGAATCTCCAGCCCGAACGGGACGGTGTGCGCCGCTCCCGCCTGCACGGTGAACTCCCCGCCCAGCTGCACCTTGGTGAACTCGACGTTCCGCTTGTACTCCTCCTCGCCGCTCTCGACCTCGACGCGCGCCTGGAGCCCGACCGACAGCCCCTGGATCTCCTGGGGCACCGAACCGCCCTGGATCCGCACCTCGCCCTGCACGACCCCACCCGGGACCACGTTCTCCTCGAAGAGCACCGTCTCCACCGACGCGCCCCCGGCGCCCAGGCTCGCCAGCAGCTTCTTGAATCCCATGCTCGTCCTCCCCAGGCGGAACGCCTGTGCTTTGTGTAGCGCGCCGAGATCTCGGCTTGATTCCTACGAACGCGAAACCGCGCAAGCCGGTTCCACGCCACACCTTCCCAACCCTGGCGCTTCCATGGCCAGCCGACCTCTCCCACGGCTCCACTACGCTCGGTCCGCATGACCGACGTACCGGAACGTATGCCGCTCACCCGTGACTTCTTCGACCGCCCCGTGGTGGACGTGGCCCCTGACCTGCTGGGCCGGACCCTCCTCCGCAACACCCCCGAGGGCCCGATCACCCTCCGGCTCACCGAGGTCGAGGCGTACGACGGCGAGACCGACCCCGGCTCGCACGCCTACCGCGGCCGCACCGCCCGCAACGCCGCCATGTTCGGCCCGCCCGGCCATGCGTACGTCTACTTCATCTACGGGATGTGGTTCAGCCTCAACGTGGTCTGCGGTCCCGAGGGCAAGGCGAGCGGTGTCCTGCTGCGCGCCGGCGAGATCCTCACCGGCGCACCCCTGGCCGCCGGTCGCCGCCCCAAGGCCCGCAGCACCAATGAACTGGCGAAGGGCCCGGCCCGCCTGGCCACCGCCCTCGACATCGACCGCACCCTCGACAGCACCGACCTGTGCCACGGCGGCGCTGCCCCCCTCTCCCTCCTCCACGGCGAGCCACCGGCCCCCGACCGGGTACGCAACGGCCCGCGCACCGGCGTCGGCGGAGACGGCGCGGATCACCCCTGGCGCTATTGGATCGCCGACGACCCCACCGTCAGCCCGTACCGCCGCCACATCCCCCGCAACAGGCGCCGCGCCACCACCGCTACTTGACTCCGTGTGCCGGACCGCCTAACGTAGCCCGAGCCGCTGGAGACGGGCAGCGCTATCTGCGCAGACCGCCAGGCGGCACAACCAACTACTCTCAACGATTCCCTGACGGGGTCCTCTTTCGCGTTGCCGAAATTCGACCCCGCCGACCCGATTATGAGTCGCCAGGGAGAGCCGCTAAAGTAGTAACCCGCCGAAAGGGCAGCAGTAATTAGCTGCTCCGAGGCGGACCTCCGACGGAAATCAGAACCGGAATCGAAACGAATCCGGATCTGTTAGAGTCGGAAAGGCCGAAAAGCGAAAGCCAAACGGCCGAGCCCGCTCCAGCAGGGCGCCAGAGACGGAAACGGATCTGGTAAGGTTGGAAACGCGAAGAAGCCGAAAGGCGGAAACGCACCGGCGAAAATCGGGCCCGCAAGGATCTGATAGAGTCGGAAACGCAAGACCGAAGGGAAGCGCCCGGAGAGCCTGGTGAAACAGGAGCAAAGGAAGCGTCCGTTCCTTGAGAACTCAACAGCGTGCCAAAAGTCAACGCCAGATATGTTGATACCCCGTCGACCGGAAACATTCCGGAGGAT
>NZ_JBHXFI010000050.1:0-58074 GCF_042724075.1 Streptomyces sp. NPDC127097
GGGCGCGCTCCAGCGGCCGGGAGCGCGCCCTGCGCCCCCTCTCGGTCGATTTGCCTGACGCAGGGCTCTCCCGTACCGTATGCGGAAGCCAAAGACCGCTGGTTGTCTCTGTGCGCCCGATCCCGGGTGTGCAGTGGCCGAAGGATCCGCTAGCTGCGGACGGCCTGCGCAGGTGTGTATGGATGAACTCCCGGGCAGATTTCTGCCTTGGTCGAGTACGCCCCGTGCGCCTGCGCCGGGGCGTTTGTTTTGCCCAGCCCCTTCTGCGCGGTCCTCATCACCCGGAAGGAGGCCGAGGCTCATGGCGACGTCTGACAAGATCGCAGCCGTTGAGGAGATCACTTCTAAGCTCCGTGACTCCAACGCAGCTGTTGTGACTTCTTACACCGGACTGACTGTGGCGCAGCTCAAGGAGCTGCGTCGTTCTCTCGGCGAGAACGCTCAGTACCGTGTGGTGAAGAACACGCTGACCAAGATCGCGGCCCAGGAGGCCGGGATTCAGCTGGACGAGCACCTCAAGGGCTCGACCGCTGTTGCTTTCGTGACCGGTGACCCGGTCACGGCGGCGAAGGGTCTGCGTGACTTCGCCAAGGAAAACCCCTCTCTCGTCATCAAGGGCGGTGTCCTTGAAGGCAAGGCGCTGTCCGCCGACGAGATCAAGAAGCTTGCGGACCTCGAGTCCCGTGAGGTTCTGCTCGCCAAGCTGGCGGGTGGCATGAAGGCGTCCATGGCCAAGGCCGCGGCGACCTTCCAGGCCCCGCTCACGAAGTTCGCCCGCACCGCGGACGCGCTTCGCAGCAAGGTCGAGCAGGGCGGTGCCGGTACGCCGGCTCCCGCCGAGGCTGCCGAGTAATCACTCGGACGCCCAGCGGGCCCGTAGTACGCCCGCCAGACATGTACATCCGGCACCAGCCGAATTAGTGGAAGGACCGCCACCATGGCGAAGCTCAGCCAGGAAGACCTGCTCGCGCAGTTCGAGGAGATGACCCTCATCGAGCTCTCCGAGTTCGTGAAGCTCTTCGAGGAGAAGTTCGACGTCGAGGCCGCCGCCCCGGTCGCCGTTGCCGCCGCCGGTGCCCCGGGTGCCCCGGCCGCCGCCGAGGCCGAGGAGCAGGACGAGTTCGACGTCATCCTCACCGGTGCGGGCGACAAGAAGATCCAGGTCATCAAGGTCGTGCGTGAGCTGACCTCCCTGGGCCTGAAGGAGGCCAAGGACCTCGTCGACGGCACCCCGAAGCCCGTCCTCGAGAAGGTCGCCAAGGACGCCGCCGAGAAGGCCGCCGAGTCCCTCAAGGGCGCCGGCGCCTCCGTCGAGGTCAAGTGACCCCACTGAGTCTCTGACTCACGTCCACAGCGCCTCTGGCGCGCCGGACACCAGCGAAGGGCGATCACCCATGCGGGTGGTCGCCCTTCGGCGTGCTCGCCACGGCTGCGTTGTCTCGCGCCTGCGTGCGAGTATGGTGATCATCGTTGCCCGGACGTGCCCCCATGTGACGATCTCCCAGAGGTGGGGGGCCTTGACGAACCGGACGCGGCGCGCAATTCTCGGGACGCGACGCAGAAGCGATCCAGGGTTCGAGGCATGGATCGCGGACGAAGAGGGAAGCATCGGTGTGCGCCACTGGCGCAGGGCTTTCGGCAGGCGCATGGCATTGAGAAGAACAAACGAGGGCTTCCTCCGGTGCGGAGGGCATGACCTCCCGGAGGGAGAAGATCGGTATCACGGTGCTGAACCGGTCTCCGGAAACTCGCTCTGGACATCAGTGTGCCAAGTGGCTACACTGACCCTTTGCGCTGCCTGTTAGCTGCTCCCTGCCCGTCACCAGGGGCATACCCGAGCCTGAGCAAACCTGAATGAACCGCCCTGAACTGGGCTTTTCCTCAGTCTGCTCGATTCGGGACCGGTACGCGCGTAGTGAGTCCGAGCCCTCGGAAGGACCCCCTCTTGGCCGCCTCGCGCAACGCCTCGACTGCCAATACGAACAACGGCGACAGCACCGCCCCGCTGCGCATCTCTTTTGCGAAGATCAAGGAGCCCCTCGGGGTTCCGAACCTCCTTGCGCTGCAGACCGAAAGCTTCGACTGGCTGCTCGGCAATGCCGCATGGAAGGGTCGCGTCGAGGCTGCGCTGGAGAGTGGGCAGGAAGTCCCCACCAAGTCCGGTCTTGAGGAGATCTTCGAAGAGATCTCCCCGATCGAGGACTTCTCCGGGTCGATGTCGCTGACGTTCCGCGACCACCGCTTCGAGCCCCCGAAGAACTCCATCGACGAGTGCAAGGAGCGCGACTTCACGTACGCGGCTCCGCTCTTCGTCACCGCCGAGTTCACCAACAACGAGACCGGCGAGATCAAGTCCCAGACGGTCTTCATGGGCGACTTCCCGCTCATGACGAACAAGGGCACCTTCTGCATCAACGGCACCGAGCGTGTCGTCGTCTCGCAGCTGGTGCGCTCGCCGGGCGTGTACTTCGACAGCTCCATCGACAAGACGTCCGACAAGGACATCTTCTCCGCCAAGATCATCCCGTCCCGGGGTGCCTGGCTGGAGATGGAGATCGACAAGCGCGACATGGTCGGTGTGCGCATCGACCGTAAGCGCAAGCAGTCCGTCACCGTCCTGCTCAAGGCGCTCGGGTGGACCACCGAGCAGATCCTCGAGGAGTTCGGCGAGTACGAGTCGATGCGCGCCACCCTGGAGAAGGACCACACCCAGGGCCAGGACGACGCGCTGCTCGACATCTACCGCAAGCTGCGTCCGGGCGAGCCGCCGACCCGCGAGGCCGCGCAGACGCTGCTGGAGAACCTGTACTTCAACCCCAAGCGCTACGACCTCGCGAAGGTCGGCCGCTACAAGGTCAACAAGAAGCTCGGTGGCGACGAGCCGCTCGACGCCGGTGTGCTGACCACCGATGACGTCATCGCGACGATCAAGTACCTGGTCAAGCTGCACGCCGGCGAGACCGAGACGATCGGCGAGAACGGCAACTCCATCGTTGTCGAGACCGACGACATCGACCACTTCGGCAACCGTCGTCTGCGCAACGTCGGCGAGCTCATCCAGAACCAGGTCCGCACGGGTCTGGCTCGTATGGAGCGCGTCGTGCGTGAGCGCATGACGACCCAGGACGTCGAGGCGATCACGCCGCAGACCCTGATCAACATCCGGCCGGTCGTCGCCTCCATCAAGGAGTTCTTCGGCACCAGCCAGCTGTCCCAGTTCATGGACCAGACCAACCCGCTGTCGGGTCTGACCCACAAGCGCCGTCTGTCGGCGCTGGGCCCGGGTGGTCTCTCCCGTGAGCGGGCCGGTCTGGACGTCCGTGACGTGCACCCCTCGCACTACGGCCGCATGTGCCCGATTGAGACCCCTGAAGGTCCCAACATTGGTCTGATCGGCTCGCTGGCCTCCTACGGCCGGGTCAACGTCTTCGGCTTCATCGAGACGCCGTACCGCAAGGTCGTCGACGGCCAGGTCACGGAGGAGGTGGACTACCTCACCGCTGATGAGGAGGACCGCTTCCTGATCGCCCAGGCCAACGCGAAGCTCTCCGAGGACATGCGGTTCTCCGAGCAGCGTGTCCTGGTCCGCCGTCGTGGCGGCGAGGTCGACCTGGTCCCCGCCGACGAGGTCGACTTCATGGACGTCTCGCCGCGCCAGATGGTGTCGGCCGCGACCGCCATGATTCCGTTCCTCGAGCACGACGACGCCAACCGCGCGCTCATGGGATCGAACATGATGCGCCAGGCCGTGCCGCTGATCAAGGCGGAGTCGCCGCTGGTCGGCACCGGCATGGAGTACCGCTGCGCGGTCGACGCCGGTGACGTCATCAAGGCCGAGAAGGACGGTGTGGTCCAGGAGGTCTCCGCGGACTACATCACCGTCGCCAACGACGACGGCACGTACACCACGTACCGCGTCGCCAAGTTCACCCGCTCCAACCAGGGCACCTCCTTCAACCAGAAGGTCGTCGTGGACGAGGGCGCGCGGGTCATCGAGGGCCAGGTCCTCGCCGACGGTCCGTCCACGGACGAAGGCGAGATGGCGCTCGGCAAGAACCTGCTCGTGGCGTTCATGCCGTGGGAGGGTCACAACTACGAGGACGCGATCATCCTGTCGCAGCGCCTCGTGCAGGACGACGTCCTCTCCTCGATCCACATCGAGGAGCACGAGGTCGACGCCCGTGACACCAAGCTGGGCCCCGAGGAGATCACCCGGGACATCCCGAACGTCTCCGAGGAGGTCCTCTCCGACCTCGACGAGCGCGGCATCATCCGTATCGGTGCCGAGGTCGTCGCCGGCGACATCCTCGTCGGCAAGGTCACGCCCAAGGGTGAGACCGAGCTGACCCCCGAGGAGCGCCTGCTCCGCGCGATCTTCGGTGAGAAGGCGCGCGAGGTGCGCGACACCTCGCTGAAGGTGCCGCACGGTGAGATCGGCAAGGTCATCGGCGTCCGCGTCTTCGACCGCGAAGAGGGCGACGAGCTGCCCCCGGGCGTGAACCAGCTGGTCCGCGTCTACGTGGCGCAGAAGCGCAAGATCACCGACGGTGACAAGCTCGCCGGCCGTCACGGCAACAAGGGCGTCATCTCGAAGATCCTGCCGGTCGAGGACATGCCGTTCCTGGAGGACGGCACCCCGGTCGACATCATCCTCAACCCGCTGGGTGTCCCGTCCCGAATGAACCCGGGACAGGTCCTGGAGATCCACCTCGGCTGGCTCGCCAGCCAGGGCTGGAAGGTCGAAGGAGCCGAGGACTGGCAGCAGCGTCTCCAGGCGATCGGCGCCGACGACGTCGCTCCCCGCACCAACGTCGCGACCCCGGTCTTCGACGGTGCGCGCGAGGACGAGCTGGCGGGTCTCTTCGACTCGACGCTCCCCAACCGCGACGGCGAGCGGATGGTCAAGAGCTCCGGCAAGGCCCAGCTGTTCGACGGCCGCTCCGGTGAGCCGTTCCCGGACCCGATCTCGGTCGGGTACATGTACATCCTCAAGCTGCACCACCTGGTCGACGACAAGCTCCACGCGCGTTCGACCGGTCCGTACTCGATGATCACCCAGCAGCCGCTGGGTGGTAAGGCTCAGTTCGGTGGCCAGCGGTTCGGTGAGATGGAGGTGTGGGCGCTGGAGGCATACGGCGCCGCATACGCCCTCCAGGAGCTGCTGACGATCAAGTCCGACGACGTGACCGGCCGCGTGAAGGTCTACGAGGCCATCGTCAAGGGCGAGAACATCCCCGAGCCCGGCATTCCCGAGTCCTTCAAGGTGCTCATCAAGGAAATGCAGTCCCTGTGCCTCAACGTGGAGGTGCTGTCCTCGGACGGCATGTCCATCGAGATGCGCGACACCGACGAGGACGTCTTCCGCGCAGCGGAGGAGCTCGGCATCGACCTGTCCCGGCGCGAGCCGAGCAGCGTCGAAGAGGTCTGACGGGAGTCCGGCCGGGGAGTCAGCGATGGCTCCCCCGGCCGGCCCCAGGACCCCCGTTTCAGACCCCAAGACTTACAACCCTGAGAGGGATTGACGCATAGTGCTCGACGTCAACTTCTTCGATGAGCTCCGGATCGGTCTGGCCACCGCTGACGACATCCGTCAGTGGAGCCACGGCGAGGTCAAGAAGCCCGAGACCATCAACTACCGCACCCTCAAGCCCGAAAAGGACGGACTCTTCTGCGAGAAGATCTTCGGTCCGACCCGGGACTGGGAGTGCTACTGCGGTAAGTACAAGCGCGTCCGCTTCAAGGGCATCATCTGCGAGCGCTGCGGCGTCGAGGTCACTCGCGCCAAGGTGCGCCGTGAGCGGATGGGCCACATCGAGCTGGCCGCTCCCGTGACCCACATCTGGTACTTCAAGGGCGTGCCGAGCCGGCTGGGCTACCTGCTGGACCTCGCGCCCAAGGACCTCGAGAAGGTCATCTACTTCGCCGCCTACATGATCACGTGGGTGGACGAGGAGCGCCGCACGCGCGACCTGCCCTCGCTGGAGGCGCACGTCTCCGTCGAGCGTCAGCAGATCGAGCAGCGCCGCGACTCCGACCTGGAGGCCCGCGCCAAGAAGCTCGAGACCGACCTGGCCGAGCTGGAGGCCGAGGGCGCCAAGGCGGATGTGCGCCGCAAGGTGCGCGAGGGTGCCGAGCGTGAGATGAAGCAGCTGCGTGACCGTGCGCAGCGCGAGATCGACCGTCTCGACGAGGTCTGGAACCGCTTCAAGAACCTCAAGGTCCAGGACCTGGAGGGCGACGAGCTGCTCTACCGCGAGCTGCGGGACCGCTTCGGCACGTACTTCGACGGCTCCATGGGTGCTGCTGCCCTTCAGAAGCGCCTGGAGACCTTCGACCTCGACGAGGAGGCCGAGCGCCTCCGCGAGATCATCCGTACCGGCAAGGGCCAGAAGAAGACCCGTGCGCTCAAGCGCCTCAAGGTCGTCTCCGCCTTCCTCCAGACCCGCAACAGCCCCAAGGGCATGGTGCTGGACTGCATCCCGGTGATCCCGCCGGACCTGCGTCCGATGGTGCAGCTGGACGGTGGCCGCTTCGCGACCTCCGACCTGAACGACCTGTACCGCCGTGTGATCAACCGCAACAACCGTCTGAAGCGGCTTCTCGACCTCGGTGCGCCCGAGATCATCGTGAACAACGAGAAGCGGATGCTCCAGGAGGCCGTCGACGCGCTGTTCGACAACGGCCGCCGCGGTCGCCCGGTCACCGGTCCCGGTAACCGTCCGCTGAAGTCCCTCAGCGACATGCTGAAGGGTAAGCAGGGCCGCTTCCGTCAGAACCTGCTCGGTAAGCGAGTCGACTACTCGGCGCGTTCCGTCATCGTCGTCGGCCCGCAGCTCAAGCTGCACCAGTGCGGTCTGCCCAAGGCCATGGCGCTGGAGCTCTTCAAGCCGTTCGTGATGAAGCGCCTGGTGGACCTCAACCACGCGCAGAACATCAAGTCGGCCAAGCGCATGGTCGAGCGCGGCCGCACGGTCGTCTACGACGTGCTCGAAGAGGTCATCGCCGAGCACCCGGTGCTGCTGAACCGTGCGCCCACGCTGCACCGTCTGGGCATCCAGGCATTCGAGCCGCAGCTGGTCGAGGGCAAGGCCATTCAGATTCACCCGCTCGTCTGCACCGCGTTCAACGCGGACTTCGACGGTGACCAGATGGCCGTCCACCTCCCGCTGTCCGCGGAGGCCCAGGCCGAGGCCCGCATCCTGATGCTGTCCTCGAACAACATCCTCAAGCCGGCCGACGGCCGTCCGGTCACCATGCCGACCCAGGACATGGTGCTCGGCCTCTTCTTCCTCACCACGGATGAAGCGGAGCGCAAGGTCATCGGTGAGGGCCGCGCGTTCGGCTCGGCCGCCGAGGCGATCATGGCGTTCGACGCCAAGGAGCTCTCGCTCCAGGCGAAGGTCGACATCCGCTTCCCGATCGGTACGGTTCCGCCCCGCGGCTGGACCCCGCCGGTTCCGGAGGAGGGTGAGCCCGAGTGGCAGCAGGGTGACAGCTTCCGGCTGCGGACGACCCTGGGCCGTGCGCTCTTCAACGAGCTGCTGCCCGAGGACTACCCGTTCGTCGACTACTCGGTGGGCAAGAAGCAGCTCTCCGCGATCGTCAACGACCTGGCCGAGCGCTACCCCAAGGTCATCGTGGCGGCGACGCTCGACAACCTGAAGGCGGCCGGTTTCCACTGGGCGACCCGTTCCGGCGTCACCGTCGCCGTCTCGGACATCGTCGTCCCGGAGGCCAAGAAGGCCATCGTCGCGGGCTACGAGGCCCAGGACGAGAAGGTCCAGAAGCAGTACGAGCGCGGTCTGATCACCAAGGACGAGCGCACTCAGGAACTGATCAACATCTGGACCAAGGCGACCAACGAGGTCGCCGAGGCGATGAACGAGAACTTCCCCAAGACGAACCCCATCTTCATGATGGTTGACTCGGGTGCCCGAGGAAACATGATGCAGATGCGGCAGATCGCCGGTATGCGTGGTCTGGTGTCGAACGCGAAGAACGAGACCATCCCGCGTCCGATCAAGGCGTCGTTCCGCGAGGGTCTGTCCGTGCTGGAGTACTTCATCTCCACGCACGGTGCCCGTAAGGGTCTGGCGGACACCGCCCTTCGTACCGCCGACTCCGGTTACCTCACCCGTCGTCTGGTCGACGTCTCCCAGGACGTCATCATTCGCGAGGAGGACTGCGGCACCGAGCGCGGCCTCAAGCTGCGGATCGCCTCGAAGGACGCCGCCGGTGTCCTGCGCAAGGCGGACGACGTCGAGTCCAGCGTCTACGCACGGATGCTGGCCGAGGACGTCGTCGTCGACGGCAAGGTCGTCGCGCCGGCCAACGTGGACCTCGGTGACGTGCTCATCGACGCGCTGGTCAACGCGGGCGTCGAGGAGGTCAAGACCCGCTCGGTCCTGACCTGTGAGTCCGCGGTCGGCACCTGTGCCTTCTGCTACGGCCGTTCGCTGGCCACCGGCAAGCTGGTCGACATCGGTGAGGCGGTCGGCATCATCGCCGCCCAGTCCATCGGTGAGCCCGGCACCCAGCTGACGATGCGTACCTTCCACACCGGTGGTGTGGCCGGTGACGACATCACTCTGGGTCTGCCGCGTGTCGTCGAGCTCTTCGAGGCCCGTACGCCCAAGGGTGTCGCCCCGATCTCGGAGGCGGCCGGCCGCGTCCGGATCGAGGAGACCGAGAAGACCAAGAAGGTCATCGTCACCCCGGACGACGGCAGCGACGAGACGGCGTACGGCGTCTCCAAGCGTGCCCGTCTCCTGGTGGGCGAGGGCGACCACGTCACGGTCGGCCAGCCGCTGACCGTGGGTGCCGTCAACCCGCACGACGTGCTGCGGATCCTCGGCCAGCGTGCCGTCCAGGTCCACCTGGTCGGCGAGGTCCAGAAGGTCTACAACAGCCAGGGCGTGGCGATCCACGACAAGCACATCGAGATCATCATCCGGCAGATGCTGCGCCGTGTGACGATCATCGAGTCCGGCGACGCGGAGCTGCTGCCGGGCGAGCTGGTGGAGCGCACGAAGTTCGAGGGCGAGAACCGTCGTGTCGTGGCGGAAGGCGGCCACCCGGCCTCCGGCCGTCCGCAGCTGATGGGTATCACCAAGGCTTCGCTGGCGACGGAATCCTGGCTGTCGGCCGCCTCCTTCCAGGAGACGACCCGAGTGCTGACGGACGCGGCGATCAACGCCAAGTCCGACTCGCTCATCGGCCTCAAGGAGAACGTCATCATCGGTAAGCTCATCCCGGCCGGTACGGGCCTGTCCCGCTACCGCAACATCCGGGTCGAGCCCACCGAAGAGGCCAAGGCCGCGATGTACTCGGCCGTCGGTTACGACGACATCGACTACTCGCCCTTCGGCACCGGCTCCGGCCAGGCGGTCCCGCTGGAGGACTACGACTACGGTCCGTACAACCAGTAATCCTGGTCCGTACGACAGCGACAGGGCGGCCATTCCTTACGGGGTGGCCGCCCTGCGGCGTGGGTACGGGACGTGTTCCGGGCCAACCTGACGGTCCGGAGGCCGCGTGGGGGAACTCGTCCTCCCATTGCTGCGTCTGTGATGACAAGATGGGGAGAACTGTCGAGCGGGGGGAGGTTCGCGAAGTGGCATTCCAGCCGTGGCAGGGCGGTCAGCCGGCTCAGCCGTCGAATCAGGTGCCTGCCATGCGTGCCTCGCACGCCGATCGTGAGCGGACGGTCGATGTGCTCAAGGCGGGATTCGCCGAGGGGCGGCTTCAGCAGCCGGAGTACGAGCAGCGGATCGCCCGGGCCTACAAGGCGCAGACGCACGCCGAGCTACAGATGCTGGTCGCGGATCTGCCGCAGGGCCCGGTGCCGCAGGCGCAGTTCGTGCCGCAGCGGCCGATGGTGCCGGCGACGTTCATGCCGATGCAGATGCCGGTGCCGGTGACGACGAACAGCTCGGCGACGGGCGCGCTGGTCTGCGGGATCATGACGCCGGTGACGTGGGGTCTGACCGCGATTCCGGCGGTGATCCTGGGGCACAAGGCGCGGGCCGAGATCCGCCGGTCCGGGGAGCGCGGTGACGGCCAGGCCCTCACCGGTCTGATTCTGGGCTGGCTGGCGATCGGTGGCTGGGCGCTGTTCCTTCTGGTGTTCATCCTGACCGCCGCGGTCGGCCTCTAGGGACCGGCCGGCGGTCGTCCGGGGGCTCCCGGTGTCGCCGGGGGAGGGCCGGCGCGGGTGCGTGGTGCCTTCTTCCGTACGGCCGTGGATCCCACTACGGTGACCGCAACGCCGTGAGGAGTCCGGCGTGTCCTTCGCGTGTGCATTTGTTTTGACCGCAGCCCATGCGGTAGGTACGCTCTGACCTTGTGCCTGGGGTGTCCCTGGGCTGCCGTGCGCGCAATCTCCCACTGGAGTACCTGCCGGGCCGTAAGGCCGCGGAGGGCTCCGTCCGGAGGGCCACCAGCACGGAAGCCGGGTTTTGACACCGCAATCTGCCGTCTCACTCGTTCCAGCGAGGGACCGTGCAGTATTCGACACACCCGACCGCGTGGGTCGGGGAATGTTCCAGGTTAGCTTTACCGAGACTGGCACACAGAAACCGGAGAAACGGTGCCTACGATCCAGCAGCTGGTCCGCAAGGGCCGGCAGGACAAGGTCGAGAAGAACAAGACGCCCGCGCTCGAGGGTTCGCCCCAGCGCCGTGGCGTCTGCACGCGTGTTTTCACGACCACCCCGAAGAAGCCGAACTCGGCCCTGCGTAAGGTCGCGCGTGTGCGTCTGACCAGCGGGATCGAGGTCACCGCTTACATTCCGGGTGAGGGCCACAACCTCCAGGAGCACTCGATCGTGCTCGTGCGTGGCGGCCGTGTGAAGGACCTGCCGGGTGTTCGGTACAAGATCATCCGCGGCTCCCTCGACACGCAGGGCGTCAAGAACCGCAAGCAGGCTCGCAGCCGCTACGGCGCCAAGAAGGAGAAGTAAGAATGCCTCGTAAGGGCCCCGCCCCGAAGCGCCCGGTCATCATCGACCCGGTCTACGGCTCTCCTCTGGTGACGTCCCTCATCAACAAGGTGCTGCTGAACGGAAAGCGCTCCACCGCCGAGCGCATCGTTTACGGCGCCATGGAGGGTCTGCGCGAGAAGACCGGTAACGACCCGGTCATCACGCTCAAGCGCGCGCTCGAGAACATCAAGCCGACCCTTGAGGTCAAGTCCCGCCGCGTCGGTGGCGCGACCTACCAGGTTCCGGTCGAGGTCAAGCCCGGCCGTGCCGCCACCCTCTCGCTCCGCTGGCTCGTGGGCTACTCCCGCGCCCGCCGCGAGAAGACCATGACCGAGCGCCTCATGAACGAACTGCTGGACGCCTCCAACGGCCTCGGCGCTTCGGTCAAGAAGCGTGAGGACACGCACAAGATGGCCGAGTCCAACAAGGCCTTCGCGCACTACCGCTGGTAGTCGCAACCCACATCGAGACCGAGAGAAGATTGAGCCACTATGGCTACCACTTCGCTTGACCTGGCCAAGGTCCGCAATATCGGGATCATGGCCCACATCGACGCGGGCAAGACGACCACCACCGAGCGGATCCTGTTCTACACCGGTGTTTCGTACAAGATCGGTGAGGTCCACGACGGCGCTGCCACGATGGACTGGATGGAGCAGGAGCAGGAGCGCGGCATCACGATCACGTCTGCCGCGACGACCTGCCACTGGCCGCTGGAAGACGTCGACAACACCATCAACATCATCGACACCCCGGGCCACGTCGACTTCACGGTCGAGGTGGAGCGCTCGCTGCGCGTCCTGGACGGTGCGGTGACGGTGTTCGACGGCGTTGCCGGTGTCGAGCCGCAGTCCGAGACCGTTTGGCGTCAGGCGGACCGCTACGGCGTGCCGCGTATCTGCTTCGTCAACAAGCTCGACCGCACGGGTGCCGAGTTCCACCGCTGCGTCGACATGATCGTGGACCGCCTGGGCGCGACCCCGATCGTGATGCAGCTGCCGATCGGCACCGAGGCGGACTTCAAGGGTGTCGTCGACCTCGTCACCATGAAGGCCCTGGTCTGGTCGGCCGAGGCCGCCAAGGGCGAGATGTACGACACCGTCGACATCCCGGACACCCACATCGAGGCTGCCGACGAGTGGCGCGGCAAGCTGCTCGAGGCCGTTGCCGAGAACGATGAAGAGATCATGGAGCTGTACCTGGAGGGCCAGGAGCCCACCGTGGAGCAGCTCTACGCGGCGATCCGCCGGATCACCATCGCTTCGGGCAAGGCCGAGAACACCACCGTTACCCCGGTGTTCTGCGGTACCGCCTTCAAGAACAAGGGTGTCCAGCCGCTGCTCGACGCGGTCGTGCGCTACCTCCCCTCCCCGTTGGACGTCGAGGCCATTGAGGGCCACGCGGTCAACGACCCGGAAGAGGTCATCAAGCGCAAGCCGTCCGAGGACGAGCCGCTGTCCGCTCTTGCGTTCAAGATTGCGAGCGACCCCCACCTGGGCAAGCTCACCTTCATCCGGGTGTACTCGGGCCGCCTTGAGGCCGGCTCGCAGGTGCAGAACTCGGTGAAGGGCAAGAAGGAGCGCATCGGCAAGATCTACCGGATGCACGCGAACAAGCGTGAGGAGATCGAGTCGGTGGGTGCCGGTGACATCGTCGCCGTCATGGGTCTGAAGCAGACCACCACCGGTGAGACCCTCTGCGACGCCTCGAACCAGGTCATCCTGGAGTCGATGGAGTTCCCGGCCCCGGTCATCCAGGTCGCCATTGAGCCCAAGTCCAAGGGCGACCAGGAGAAGCTGGGTGTCGCCATCCAGCGTCTCGCCGAAGAGGACCCCTCGTTCCAGGTGCACACCGACGAGGAGACCGGCCAGACCATCATCGCGGGTATGGGCGAGCTGCACCTCGACGTGCTGGTCGACCGTATGAAGCGTGAGTTCCGGGTCGAGGCCAACGTCGGCAAGCCGCAGGTCGCCTACCGCGAGACCCTGCGCAAGGCCGTCGAGCGTCTCGACTACACGCACAAGAAGCAGACCGGTGGTTCCGGTCAGTTCGCCAAGGTGCAGATCGCGATCGCGCCGCTCGAGGGCGACGGGTACGAGTTCGAGAACAAGGTCACCGGTGGCCGTATCCCGCGGGAGTACATCCCGTCCGTGGACGCGGGCTGCCAGGAGGCCATGGAGTTCGGTGTTCTCGCCGGCTACCCGCTGACGGGCGTTAAGGTCACCCTGCTCGACGGTGCGTTCCACGAGGTCGACTCGTCGGAAATGGCCTTCAAGATCGCCGGTTCGATGGCCTTCAAGGAGGCCGCGCGCAAGGCTTCCCCGGCCCTGCTCGAGCCGATGATGAAGGTCGAGGTCACCACGCCCGAGGACTACATGGGCGACGTGATCGGCGACATCAACTCCCGCCGTGGTCAGATTCAGTCCATGGAAGAGCGCAGCGGTGCCAAGCTCGTCACGGGCCTGGTCCCCCTGTCGGAGATGTTCGGCTACGTCGGAGACCTCCGCAGCAAGACGTCGGGTCGCGCAAGCTACTCGATGCAGTTCGACTCCTACGCCGAGGTTCCCCGGAACGTCGCCGAGGAGATCATCGCGAAGGCCAAGGGCGAATAGGTCCGTCTCCCGAGAGCCGGAACACGCTTTAGGCTTGACACCGTCTGCCGGGGTAATCCCCGCAATCCGTGAGGAATGCCCCGGCAGCCGGCATCCCAGCAAAGATCACCTGGCGCCGATGAGTAAGGCGTACAGAACCACTTCAGGAGGAACCAGTGGCGAAGGCGAAGTTCGAGCGGACTAAGCCGCACGTCAACATCGGCACCATCGGTCACATTGACCACGGTAAGACGACCCTCACGGCCGCCATTACCAAGGTGCTGCACGACGCGTACCCGGACCTGAACGAGGCCTCGGCCTTCGACCAGATCGACAAGGCTCCTGAGGAGCGTCAGCGCGGTATCACGATCTCCATCGCGCACGTCGAGTACCAGACGGAGAACCGTCACTACGCCCACGTCGACTGCCCCGGTCACGCGGACTACATCAAGAACATGATCACGGGTGCGGCGCAGATGGACGGCGCCATCCTCGTGGTCGCCGCCACCGACGGCCCGATGCCGCAGACCAAGGAGCACGTGCTCCTGGCCCGCCAGGTCGGCGTTCCGTACATCGTTGTCGCCCTGAACAAGGCCGACATGGTGGACGACGAGGAGATCCTGGAGCTCGTCGAGCTCGAGGTCCGTGAGCTCCTCTCCGAGTACGAGTTCCCCGGCGACGACGTTCCGGTCGTCAAGGTCTCGGCGCTCAAGGCGCTCGAGGGCGACAAGGAGTGGGGCGACTCCGTCCTCAAGCTCATGAACGCCGTCGACGAGGCGATCCCGCAGCCCGAGCGTGACGTCGACAAGCCGTTCCTGATGCCGATCGAGGACGTCTTCACGATCACCGGCCGTGGCACCGTTGTCACCGGTCGTATCGAGCGTGGTGTCCTCAAGGTCAACGAGACCGTCGACATCATCGGCATCAAGACCGAGAAGACCACCACCACGGTCACCGGCATCGAGATGTTCCGCAAGCTCCTCGACGAGGGCCAGGCCGGTGAGAACGTCGGTCTGCTCCTCCGTGGCATCAAGCGCGAGGACGTCGAGCGCGGCCAGGTCATCATCAAGCCGGGCTCGGTCACCCCGCACACCGAGTTCGAGGCGCAGGCTTACATCCTCTCCAAGGACGAGGGTGGCCGCCACACGCCGTTCTTCAACAACTACCGTCCGCAGTTCTACTTCCGTACGACTGACGTGACCGGTGTTGTGACCCTCCCCGAGGGCACCGAGATGGTCATGCCGGGCGACAACACCGAGATGTCGGTCCAGCTGATCCAGCCGGTCGCCATGGAGGAGGGCCTGAAGTTCGCCATCCGTGAGGGTGGCCGGACCGTCGGCGCCGGCCAGGTCACCAAGATCACGAAGTAATTTCGCTGATCCGGATGATCCGGTCGTAGCTCCCCGGAGCTCACGAGGAGCCCCGCTCACCATCAGGTGGGCGGGGCTCCTTGACAGTTGGGGTCCGATTGGCCTTAGGCGTCCCGGGTATGGCACACTGTCCAGGTTGCTCGGTTGAGTGCCGATGCTGCGCGCCTCCCGCCGGGAGGACTGGAAGCGAGTCCCAGGTATTCGTCGTCCCTTTTCAGGGCCGGAAATACGGGAATCTTCCGGGAAGCGTCAGCGGGGTGCCTCGGCCAGGCGCCCGGTGGGTGTTCTTCCCCTGCCTTCTCCTTCTTGAAGGATCCTCCCTGTGGGGATTTACGAGAAGGGGTGCGACACGCCCGACCGCGTGGGTCGGAGAAGAACGGGAACGTACCGGGTCCCAGAGCGTTACGAGAGACAGGACTACGAAGTAGCCATGGCGGGACAGAAGATCCGCATCCGGCTCAAGGCCTACGACCACGAGGTCATCGACACGTCGGCGAAGAAGATCGTCGAGACGGTGACCCGTACTGGTGCGTCGGTCGCGGGCCCGGTGCCGCTGCCCACTGAAAAGAACGTGTACTGCGTCATCAAGTCGCCGCACAAGTACAAGGACTCGCGCGAGCACTTCGAGATGCGCACGCACAAGCGCCTGATCGACATCCTCGACCCGACGCCCAAGACCGTTGACTCGCTGATGCGCCTGGACCTTCCGGCCGGCGTTGACATCGAGATCAAGCTCTGAGAGGCGCGGAAGAGATGGCTAAGCAGATCAAGGGCATCCTGGGCGAGAAGCTCGGCATGACCCAGGTCTGGGACGAGAACAACCGTGTCGTCCCGGTGACCGTGGTGAAGGCCGGCCCCTGTGTCGTTACCCAGGTGCGCACCAATGACCAGGACGGTTACGACTCCGTCCAGATCGCCTTCGGCGAGATCGACCCGCGCAAGGTGAACAAGCCCCTCAAGGGCCACTTCGCGAAGGCCGACGTCACCCCCCGTCGTCACCTCGTCGAGGTCCGTACCACCGATGCCGGTGAGTACACCCTCGGCCAGGAAGTGACCGCTGAGACCTTCGAGTCCGGCGTCAAGGTGGACGTGACCGGCAAGAGCAAGGGCAAGGGCTTCGCCGGCGTCATGAAGCGTCACGGCTTCCATGGCGGCAAGGCGTCCCACGGTGCCCACCGTGTGCACCGTAAGCCGGGCTCCATCGGTGGCTGCGCCACCCCGGGCCGCGTGTTCAAGGGCATGCGGATGGCCGGCCGTATGGGCAATGAGCGGGTCACCACCCAGAACCTGACCGTCCACGCCGTTGACGCGGAGAAGGGTCTGCTGCTCATCAAGGGCGCAGTTCCTGGTCCGAACGGCGGCCTCGTCCTGGTCCGTACCGCGGCCAAGGGGGCCTGAGGTAACCGATGAGCACCATTGACATCCTTTCGCCGGCAGGCGACAAGGCCGGTACCGTCGAGCTCCCCACGGAGATCTTCGACGCCAAGGTCAGCGTTCCGCTGATCCACCAGGTCGTTGTCGCACAGCTGGCCGCGGCCCGTCAGGGCACGCACAAGACCAAGACTCGCGGCGAGGTCCGCGGCGGTGGCAAGAAGCCGTACCGCCAGAAGGGCACCGGCCGGGCGCGTCAGGGTTCGACCCGTGCGCCGCAGTTCGCCGGCGGTGGCATCGTCCACGGCCCCGTGCCGCGTGACTACAGCCAGCGGACCCCGAAGAAGATGAAGGTCGCCGCCCTGCGCGGTGCCCTCACCGACCGGGCCCGTAACAGCCGTATCCACGTCGTTGCCGGCGTGGTCGAGGGCGACATCTCCACCAAGGCCGCCAAGACTCTCCTCGGCAAGGTCAGCGAGCGCAAGAACGTGCTCCTGGTCGCCGAGCGCAGCGACGAGGCCGCGTGGCTGTCCGCCCGCAACCTGCCCCAGGTTCACATCCTGGAGCCGGGCCAGCTGAACACGTACGACGTGCTCGTCTCCGACGACGTGGTCTTCACCAAGGCCGCCTTCGAGTCCTTCGTGTCTGGCCCCAAGGCCGCTGAGACCGAAGGGAGCGACGCCTGATGACTGAGGCCGTCGTCACCAGCAAGACCTTCACGGACCCGCGCGACGTTCTCGTCAAGCCCGTGGTTTCCGAGAAGAGCTACGCGCTGCTGGACGAGAACAAGTACACGTTCATCGTCGCGCCCGGCGCGAACAAGACCCAGATCAAGCAGGCCGTCGAGGCGGTCTTCTCGGTCAAGGTCACCGGGGTCAACACGATCAACCGGCAGGGCAAGCGCAAGCGCACCCGCACCGGTTACGGCAAGCGTGCGAACACCAAGCGCGCCATCGTGACCCTCGCCGAGGGCGACCGTATCGACATCTTCGGCGGCCCGGTCTCCTAACGGAGTCCGAGTCGTCCGGAATCGGACGAGGACTGAGAAATGGGTATCCGCAAGTACAAGCCGACGACCCCGGGCCGTCGTGGCTCCAGCGTCGCCGACTTTGTCGAGATCACGCGGTCCACGCCGGAGAAGTCGCTGGTCCGCCCGCTGCACAGCAAGGGCGGCCGTAACAACGCCGGTCGTGTGACCGTTCGCCACCAGGGCGGTGGCCACAAGCGCGCCTACCGAGTGATCGACTTCCGTCGTCACGACAAGGACGGCGTGCCGGCCAAGGTCGCGCACATCGAGTACGACCCGAACCGCACCGCGCGCATCGCGCTGCTGCACTACGCAGACGGCGAGAAGCGCTACATCATCGCGCCCCGTGGCCTGGCCCAGGGTGCTCGGATTGAGAACGGCCCTGGCGCCGACATCAAGCCGGGCAACAACCTGCCGCTGCGTCACATCCCCGTGGGTACGACGATCCACGCGATCGAGCTGCGTCCGGGCGGCGGTGCGAAGTTCGCCCGTTCGGCCGGTGCCTCCGTGCAGCTGCTGGCGAAGGAGGGCCGCATGGCTCACCTTCGTATGCCCTCCGGTGAGATCCGCCTGGTCGACGTCCGCTGCCGCGCCACCGTTGGCGAGGTCGGCAACGCCGAGCAGTCGAACATCAACTGGGGCAAGGCCGGCCGCATGCGCTGGAAGGGCGTCCGCCCGACCGTGCGTGGTGTCGTGATGAACCCCGTCGACCACCCGCACGGTGGTGGTGAGGGCAAGACCTCCGGTGGTCGCCACCCGGTCTCGCCGTGGGGTCAGAAGGAGGGTCGTACTCGCTCGCCGAAGAAGGCCAGCAACAAGTACATCGTCCGCCGCCGCAAGACGAACAAGAAGCGCTAGGAGCGGGTTTAGATGCCGCGCAGTCTCAAGAAGGGGCCCTTCGTCGACGACCACCTTTCCAAGAAGGTGGATGTTCAGAACGATGCCGGCACCAAGAACGTCATCAAGACCTGGTCCCGCCGCTCCATGATCGTCCCGGCCATGCTCGGCCACACGATCGCGGTGCACGACGGCCGCAAGCACGTCCCGGTGTTCGTCACCGAGTCGATGGTCGGCCACAAGCTCGGCGAGTTTGCGCCGACCCGCACCTTCCGCGGCCACGAGAAGGACGACCGCAAGTCGCGGCGTCGTTGATCGGCGGAGTGCGAAGACTATGACTGACACCGAAGGGACAACCATGGAAGCCAGGGCCCAGGCGCGGTACATCCGCGTCACGCCCATGAAGGCCCGCCGCGTGGTGGACCTTATCCGTGGCATGGATGCCACGGAGGCTCAGGCGGTCCTGCGTTTCGCCCCGCAGGCCGCGAGCGTGCCGGTTGGCAAGGTGCTGGACAGCGCCATTGCCAACGCTGCACACAACTACGACCACACGGACGCCTCTTCGCTGGTCATCAGCGAGGCGTACGTCGACGAGGGTCCGACCCTGAAGCGGTTCCGTCCGCGTGCTCAGGGCCGTGCCTACCGGATCCGCAAGCGGACCAGCCACATCACCGTGGTCGTCAGCAGCAAGGAAGGAACCCGGTAATGGGCCAGAAGGTAAACCCGCACGGGTTCCGGCTCGGCGTCACGACGGACTTCAAGTCCCGGTGGTACGCCGACAAGCTGTACAAGGACTACGTCAAGGAAGACGTCGCCATTCGTCGCATGATGACGAAGGGCATGGAGCGCGCCGGTATCTCCAAGGTGGAGATCGAGCGCACCCGTGAGCGCGTCCGCGTTGACATCCACACCGCTCGTCCGGGCATCGTCATCGGCCGCCGCGGCGCCGAGGCCGACCGCATCCGCGGCGAGCTGGAGAAGCTGACCGGCAAGCAGGTCCAGCTGAACATCCTCGAGGTCAAGAACCCCGAGACCGATGCTCAGCTGGTCGCCCAGGCCGTCGCCGAGCAGCTCTCGTCCCGCGTCTCCTTCCGTCGCGCCATGCGTAAGAGCATGCAGTCGACGATGAAGGCCGGCGCTAAGGGCATCAAGATCCAGTGTGGTGGCCGTCTCGGCGGCGCCGAGATGTCCCGCTCGGAGTTCTACCGCGAGGGCCGTGTGCCCCTGCACACGCTCCGTGCGAACGTCGACTACGGCTTCTTCGAGGCCAAGACCACCTTCGGCCGCATCGGCGTGAAGGTCTGGATCTACAAGGGCGACGTCAAGAACATCGCCGAGGTGCGTGCCGAGAACGCTGCCGCCCGTGCGGGTAACCGCCCGGCCCGCGGTGGCGGCAACGACCGCCCGCGCCGCGGTGGCGAGCGTGGCGGCCGCGGTGGCCGCAAGCCGCAGCAGCAGACCGCCGCTGCCGAGGCCCCCAAGGCCGAGGCCGCTGCCGCTGCTCCGGCGGAGACCCCCGGAACGGAGGCCTGACCGACATGCTGATCCCTCGCAGGGTCAAGCACCGCAAGCAGCACCACCCGAAGCGCAGTGGTATGGCCAAGGGTGGCACCGAGCTGGCCTTCGGTGAGTACGGCATTCAGGCCGTCACCCCGGCTTACGTGACGAACCGTCAGATCGAGTCCGCTCGTATCGCGATGACCCGTCACATCAAGCGTGGCGGCAAGGTCTGGATCAACATTTACCCGGACCGCCCGCTCACGAAGAAGCCGGCCGAAACCCGCATGGGTTCCGGTAAGGGTTCTCCGGAGTGGTGGGTCGCGAACGTCAAGCCCGGTCGGGTGATGTTCGAGCTGTCCTTCCCGAACGAAAAGGTTGCCAAGGAGGCGCTGACCCGCGCCGCCCACAAGCTTCCGATGAAGTGCCGCATCGTGCGGCGCGAGGCAGGTGAGTCGTGATGGCGGCCGGTACCAAGGCGACCGAGCTGCGCGAGCTGAACAACGAGGACCTCGTTGCCAAGCTGCGTGAGGCCAAGGAGGAGCTGTTCAACCTCCGCTTCCAGGCGGCGACCGGACAGCTCGAGAACCACGGTCGGCTCAAGTCCGTCCGTAAGGACATCGCCCGGATCTACACCCTGATGCGTGAGCGCGAGCTGGGCATCGAGACGGTGGAGAGCGCCTGATGAGCGAGAAGAATGTGACTGAGACGAACGAGCGCGGTTTCCGCAAGACCCGTGAGGGTCTCGTCGTCAGCGACAAGATGGACAAGACCGTCGTCGTCGCTGTCGAGGACCGCGTCAAGCACGCGCTGTACGGCAAGGTCATCCGCCGTACCAACAAGCTCAAGGCGCACGACGAGCAGAACGCTGCCGGCGTCGGCGACCGCGTCCTCCTGATGGAGACCCGGCCGCTGTCCGCCACCAAGCGCTGGCGCATCGTCGAGATCCTCGAGAAGGCCAAGTAATCCCTCCTAGGGGGACCCCCTAGGAACAGTTCCGCCAGGCTCGGCGAGAAGCGCGAAGCACTCGCGCTTCTCGCCGGGAACCGGCAGACACACAGGAGATAGACGTGATCCAGCAGGAGTCGCGACTGCGGGTCGCCGACAACACTGGTGCGAAGGAGATCCTTTGCATCCGTGTTCTCGGTGGTTCCGGTCGCCGCTACGCGGGCATCGGTGACGTCATCGTCGCCACCGTGAAGGATGCGATCCCCGGTGGCAACGTGAAGAAGGGTGACGTCGTCAAGGCGGTCATCGTTCGCACCGTCAAGGAGCGCCGCCGTCCGGACGGCTCGTACATCCGCTTCGACGAGAACGCGGCCGTCATCCTCAAGAACGATGGCGACCCCCGCGGCACCCGCATCTTCGGCCCCGTGGGCCGGGAGCTGCGCGAGAAGAAGTTCATGAAGATCATCTCGCTCGCGCCGGAGGTGCTGTAACCGATGAAGATCAAGAAGGGCGACCTGGTCCAGGTCATCACCGGTAAGGACAAGGGCAAGCAGGGCAAGGTCATCCAGGCCTTCCCCCGCGAGGACCGCGTCCTGGTCGAGGGTGTCAACCGGGTCAAGAAGCACACCAAGGCCGGACAGACCGCTCGTGGGTCGAAGACCGGCGGCATCGTGACGACCGAGGCCCCCATCCACGTCAGCAACGTTCAGCTGGTCGTGGAGAAGGATGGCAACAAGGTCGTTACCCGCGTCGGATACCGCTTCGACGACGAGGGCAACAAGATCCGCGTTGCCAAGCGGACCGGTGAGGACATCTGATGACTGCCACCACCAACGCGCCGCGTCTGAAGACGCGCTACCGCGAAGAGATCGCCGGGAAGCTGAAGGACGAGTTCTCCTACGAGAACGTCATGCAGATCCCCGGTCTGACCAAGATCGTGGTCAACATGGGTGTGGGCGACGCCGCCCGCGACTCCAAGCTGATCGAGGGCGCCATCCGCGACCTCACCACGATCACCGGCCAGAAGCCGGCCGTCACCAAGGCCCGTAAGTCCATCGCGCAGTTCAAGCTGCGTGAGGGCCAGCCGATCGGTGCCCACGTCACCCTCCGCGGTGACCGCATGTGGGAGTTCCTGGACCGCCTGCTGTCGCTCGCGCTGCCGCGCATCCGCGACTTCCGTGGTCTGTCCCCGAAGCAGTTCGACGGTCGGGGCAACTACACCTTCGGTCTCACCGAGCAGGTCATGTTCCACGAGATCGACCAGGACAAGATCGACCGTACCCGGGGTATGGACATCACCGTGGTCACCACGGCGACCAACGACGATGAGGGCCGCGCTCTCCTTCGTCACCTCGGCTTCCCGTTCAAGGAGGCGTGAGCGAGATGGCGAAGAAGGCTCTGATTGCCAAGGCTGCTCGCAAGCCGAAGTTCGGTGTGCGCGCGTACACCCGCTGCCAGCGCTGCGGCCGTCCGCACTCCGTTTACCGCAAGTTCGGCCTGTGCCGCGTGTGCCTTCGTGAGATGGCTCACCGTGGCGAGCTGCCGGGCGTGACCAAGAGCTCCTGGTAATCCCGCCCACCCGTCGCCCAACCACCGCCCCTCAAGGGCGCCTTGGCAGGCGGCAGGAATTTTGGGTAGGGATGACCGGGGCTCTCGGTAAGCAATCGGCCGGCGGGCGCACCCACCCCCTTTTTCCCGTAGGGTAGAAGGGTTTGGGCGCCCCGCCGCCCGAGACCGACCGCGGGCCGAGCCCGCATAACGTCGCTTACTACGCCGTAGGTCCCCGCGCCGCACCCGTCCCGACTCTGATCGGGGAGAGGGATGGCGCACATAGGAAACCCCGGCGAGAGAGGCCGAAGGCCAATTCATGACCATGACTGATCCCATCGCAGACATGCTGACCCGTCTGCGGAACGCGAACTCGGCGTACCACGACACCGTCGTGATGCCGCACAGCAAGATCAAGTCGCACATCGCGGAGATCCTCCAGCAGGAGGGTTACATCACCGGCTGGCGCGTCGAGGACGCCGAGGTTGGCAAGAACCTCGTCCTCGAGCTGAAGTTCGGCCCGAACCGCGAGCGCTCGATCGCCGGCATCAAGCGGATCTCGAAGCCGGGCCTCCGGGTCTACGCAAAGTCCACCAACCTGCCGAAGGTCCTCGGCGGCCTGGGCGTGGCGATCATCTCCACGTCCCACGGTCTCCTGACCGGTCAGCAGGCCAGCAAGAAGGGCGTGGGTGGGGAAGTCCTCGCCTACGTCTGGTAACCAGGGAACGGAGGAATAGCTAATGTCGCGCATTGGCAAGCTGCCCATCCAGGTTCCCGCTGGTGTGGACGTCACCATCGAGGGCCGGACGGTCGCGGTGAAGGGCCCCAAGGGTTCCCTCTCGCACACCGTCGCGGCACCCATCGAGGTCGCCAAGGGTGAGGACGGCGTGATCAACGTTGTCCGCCCGAACGACGAGCGTCAGAACAAGGCCCTGCACGGCCTGTCCCGCACGCTGGTGGCGAACATGATCACCGGCGTGACCCAGGGCTACAGCAAGGCTCTCGAGATCAGCGGTGTCGGCTACCGCGTCCAGGCCAAGGGCTCCAACCTGGAGTTCTCCCTGGGCTACAGCCACCCGATCCTGGTCGAGGCCCCCGAGGGGATCTCCTTCAAGGTCGAGTCGCCCACCAAGCTCAGCGTCGAGGGCATCGACAAGCAGAAGGTCGGCGAGGTGGCGGCGAACATCCGCAAGCTGCGCAAGCCTGACCCGTACAAGGCCAAGGGCGTCAAGTACGCCGGCGAGGTCATCCGCCGCAAGGTCGGAAAGGCTGGTAAGTAAGCCATGGCATACGGTGTGAAGATCGCTAAGGGTGACGCCTACAAGCGCGCCGCCGCTAAGCGTCGCCACATCCGCATCCGTAAGCGGATTTCGGGTACGCCGGAGCGTCCGCGTCTGGTGGTGACGCGGACCAACCGTGGCATCACCGCGCAGGTCATCGACGACATCGCGGGCCACACGCTGGCCTCCGCGTCGACCCTGGACGCGTCGATTCGCGGTGGCGAGGGCGACAAGAGCGCTCAGGCCAAGAAGGTCGGCTCCCTGGTCGCCGAGCGTGCCAAGGCCGCCGGTGTCGAGGCCGTCGTGTTCGACCGTGGTGGCAAGCAGTACGCCGGGCGGATTGCCGCTCTGGCCGACGCCGCCCGCGAAGCCGGGCTGAAGTTCTAAGCCCCGGTTCCGGAGCTAGCGGACGTAACAGAGAGAGGTAAATCCAATGGCTGGACCCCAGCGCCGCGGGAGCGGTGCCGGTGGCGGCGAGCGGCGGGACCGGAAGGGTCGCGACGGTGGCGCTGCCGCCGAGAAGACCGCATACGTTGAGCGCGTTGTCGCGATCAACCGTGTCGCCAAGGTTGTCAAGGGTGGCCGTCGCTTCAGCTTCACCGCGCTGGTCGTGGTGGGCGACGGTGACGGCACCGTAGGTGTCGGTTACGGCAAGGCCAAGGAAGTTCCGGCTGCCATCGCCAAGGGCGTGGAAGAGGCCAAGAAGAACTTCTTCAAGGTCCCCCGTATCCAGGGCACCATCCCTCACCCCATCCAGGGCGAGAAGGCTGCGGGCGTCGTCCTGCTCAAGCCGGCTTCCCCCGGTACCGGTGTGATCGCGGGTGGCCCCGTGCGTGCCGTTCTGGAGTGCGCGGGCATCCACGACGTGCTGAGCAAGTCGCTCGGTTCGTCGAACCCGATCAACATCGTGCACGCCACGGTGACCGCGCTTCAGGGCCTTCAGCGCCCCGAGGAGATCGCGGCCCGTCGTGGCCTGCCGCTGGAGGACGTTGCTCCCGCCGCTCTGCTGCGGGCGCGTGCAGGGGTGACCGCGTAATGGCGCACCTCAAGATCACGCAGACGAAGTCTTTCATCGGTAGCAAGCAGAACCACCGCGACACCCTCCGGTCGCTGGGCCTCAAGCGGCTCAACGACGTGGTTGTCAAGGAGGACCGTCCCGAGTTCCGCGGCATGGTGCACACCGTCCGCCACCTCGTGACGGTTGAGGAGGTCGACTGACATGGCGGAGACCAACCCGCTGAAGGTCCACAACCTCCGGCCCGCCCCGGGCGCCAAGACCGCCAAGACCCGTGTCGGTCGTGGTGAGGCGTCCAAGGGTAAGACCGCTGGTCGTGGTACCAAGGGCACGAAGGCCCGTTACCAGGTTCCGGAGCGCTTCGAGGGTGGGCAGATGCCCCTCCACATGCGCCTCCCGAAGCTGAAGGGCTTCAAGAACCCCGCTCACAAGCAGTTCCAGGTCGTGAACCTGGCCAAGCTGGCCGAGCTCTACCCGCAGGGTGGCGAGGTCACGGTGGCCGATCTGGTCGCCAAGGGCGCGGTGCGCAAGAACGAGCTCGTCAAGGTCCTGGGCCAGGGCGAGATCTCCGTGGCGCTTCAGGTTTCGGTTGACGCCGTTTCCGGCTCCGCCAAGGAGAAGATCGCCGCTGCCGGCGGCACCGTCACCGAGCTCATCTGAGTTCGTTGGTTCAACTGACCGGGGATGCCCATCGATTGGGGCATCCCCGGTTGGTCGTTCCAAGGGGGTACGGTCGCCGGTAAGGTGGCGTGCAGTGTTGTTTTGTCCGGGACCCGTCCTCGGACGTTCGCCGCACAGGCCGTGCCTGTGCGGTTTTGGCCGCTAACTATTCGTCGATCCTCAAGACCGTCACCTCTCGCACAGGCGGGAGGCGCAGGAGGCACCGTGCTCACCGCGTTCGCCCGAGCGTTCAAGACGCCCGACCTGCGCAAAAAGCTGCTGTTCACATTGGGCATCATCGTGCTCTACCGGATCGGCGCGCATGTCCCGGTCCCCGGGGTGAATTACGCGAACGTCGAGACCTGTATGAAGCAGGCCGGCGGTAACAGCGGGTTGTTCGCCCTGGTGAACATGTTCAGCGGTGGTGCGCTGCTTCAGATCACGATCTTCGCGCTGGGGATCATGCCGTACATCACGGCGAGCATCATCCTCCAGCTGCTGACCGTCGTGATCCCCCGGCTGGAGGCCCTCAAGAAGGAGGGGCAGTCCGGCCAGGCCAAGATCACTCAGTACACGCGCTATCTGACCGTGGCGCTGGCGATCCTCCAGGGCACCGGCCTGGTGGCCACCGCCCGCAGCGGTGCGCTCTTCCAGAGCTGCCCGGTCGCCAGCGAGATCGTCCCCAGCGACTCGATCTTCACCACCATCACGATGGTCATCACGATGACCGCCGGCACCGGCCTGATCATGTGGCTCGGTGAGCTGGTCACCGACCGCGGTATCGGCAACGGCATGTCGATCCTGATGTTCATCTCGATCGCCGCCGGCTTCCCGGGCGCGCTGTGGCAGATCAAGCTCACCGGCAAGCTGGCCGACGGCTGGATCGAGTTCTTCGCGGTGATCGCGGTGGGCCTGGCGATGGTCGCCCTGGTGGTCTTCGTCGAGCAGGCGCAGCGGCGGATCCCGGTGCAGTACGCGAAGCGGATGATCGGCCGCCGGTCCTACGGCGGTACGTCCACTTACATCCCGCTCAAGGTGAATCAGGCAGGTGTGATTCCTGTCATCTTCGCGTCATCGCTGCTCTACATTCCAGCCCTCATCGCACAGTTCAGCGGGTCGAAGGCGGCATGGGCGACGTGGATCGCCACCAACTTCACCAAGGGAAATCACCCGGTTTACATCGTTACGTACTTCCTGCTGATCGTGTTCTTCGCCTTCTTCTACGTGGCCATCAGCTTCAACCCCGAAGAAGTTGCCGACAACATGAAGAAGTATGGTGGCTTCATCCCGGGTATCCGGGCTGGTCGCCCGACGGCCGAGTACCTCAGCTACGTGCTCAACCGGATCACGTGGCCGGGCTCGCTGTACCTGGGGCTGATCGCGCTCGTACCAACAGTGGCGTTGGTGCTTTTCAACGCGAACCAGAACTTCCCGTTCGGCGGGACGAGCATCCTGATCATCGTGGGTGTGGGTCTGGAGACCGTGAAGCAGATCGAGAGCCAGCTTCAGCAGCGCAACTACGAAGGGTTCCTCCGCTGATGCGAATCGTCCTCGTCGGACCCCCGGGGGCCGGCAAGGGTACGCAGGCTGCGTACCTTGCCAAGAACCTCGCGATCCCGCACATCTCCACGGGGGACCTGTTCCGCGCCAACATCAGCCAGGGCACGCCCCTCGGCCGCGAGGCGAAGTCATACATGGACGCCGGCAATCTGGTGCCCGACTCGGTCACCATCGCGATGGCCGAGGACCGTATGGAGCAGCCCGACGCAGCCAACGGCTTCCTGCTGGACGGCTTCCCCCGCAACCTGGGCCAGGCCAAGGCGCTGGACGAGTACCTCAAGGACAAGAACCTCACGCTGGACGCCGTCCTGGACCTGGAGGTCCCCGAGGACGAGGTCGTCAAGCGGATCGCCGGCCGGCGCATCTGCCGCAACGACAGCAGCCACGTCTTCCACGCCGAGTACAACAAGCCGGAGGCCGAGGGCGTCTGTGACGTCTGCGGCGGCGAGCTGTACCAGCGGGACGACGACCGTGAGGAGACCGTCCGCAAGCGCCTGGAGGTCTACCACACGGAGACCGAGCCGATCATCGACTACTACAAGGCTCAGGACCTGGTGGTGACCATCCCCGCGATGGGCAAGGTCGACGAGGTGACCAAGCGCGCGATGGCGGCCCTGCCGTCCCGGGACGCGTAGCAGCAAGAACGTCGTGCCTACGGCCGCGGTGCCCGCAACGGGTACCGCGGCCGTATCGTGTACGGGGCGGTCGTGACGGCCGCCGGAGAAGCGTTGTAGTCGGTTCAGGAAAGGCGCCAGCCGTCATGGTGGAGATCAAGACCCCCGAGCAGATCGCGAAGATGCGCGAGGCGGGGCTGGTGGTCGCCGCCATTCACGCGGCGACCCGGAAGGTTGCGGTGCCCGGGGCCACAACGAAGGATCTGGACGACGCGGCACGCAAGGTGCTCGCCGAACACGGTGCGAAGTCGAACTTCCTCGGTTACGGCGGCTTCCCCGCGACGATCTGCACCTCGGTGAACGACGTCGTGGTCCACGGCATCCCCGACGCCGAGACGGTGCTCCAGGACGGCGACATCATCTCCATCGACTGCGGCGCGATCATCGACGGCTGGCACGGCGACGCCGCGTACACCGCCTTCGTCGGCTCCGGTCACGCACCGGAGCTGGTCGAGCTGAGCCGGGTCACCGAGGAGTCGATGTGGGCCGGCATCGCGGCGGTCGCCAAGGGCAACCGCCTGGTCGACATCTCCAAGGCGATCGAGGGCTACATCCGCCGCCAGCCCCGGCCGGCCGGCGGTAAGTACGGCATCGTCGAGGACTACGGCGGCCACGGCATCGGCTCGCAGATGCACATGGACCCGCATCTGCTGAACTACGTCGACCGCAAGCGCGGCCGCGGCCCGAAGCTGGTGCCCGGCTTCTGCATCGCGATCGAGCCGATGGTGAACCTCGGCACCGCCAAGACGCATGTGCTCGACGACGACTGGACGGTCAAGTCGAACGACGGCAGCTGGTCCTCGCACTGGGAGCACTCGGTCGCGCTGACCGAGGAAGGCCCGCTGGTGCTGACCGCGCCGGACGGCGGCAAGGCCAAGCTGGCCGAGCTGGGGATCACGGCGGCGCCCGACCCTTCCTCAAGGTCTTAAGGACCAGGGGAGACCCCATCGCCTGAGCCGGCTTCTGCGGTGTCGGCCGCCCCTGTGGCGTAAGGATCACGCCCGATGGGCAATAATCCTGGATTCGTCTTTTCCAGGACCCTGGCGTAGACTGACGCGTCGGCTCTCGTGCATCCGTATGCCCTCTTGGTTGAGGGTGTGATGCGGGATAGTCGATCAAGGTAGCCGATTCGAAGGGCGAAGCGTGGCCAAGAAGCAAGGTGCCATCGAGATCGAGGGCACCGTGATCGAGTCTCTCCCGAACGCCATGTTCAAGGTGGAGCTCCAGAACGGTCACAAGGTCCTCGCGCACATCAGCGGCAAGATGCGGATGCACTACATCCGTATCCTCCCGGATGACCGGGTCGTCGTGGAGCTTTCTCCGTACGACCTGACGCGTGGCCGGATCGTCTACCGCTACAAGTAGATCTTGTCGGCGCCCCGCTCCCGTGGGGTGACGGCACTGACCCGGAGAACCTCACATCCCATGAAGGTCAAGCCGAGCGTCAAGAAGATCTGCGACAAGTGCAAGGTGATCCGCCGCCACGGCCGGGTCATGGTCATCTGCGACAACCTGCGCCACAAGCAGCGCCAGGGCTGACGCACGCCGACCACCTGCATTTCGCAGTTTTCGCGCGACGCAAGCACATACGTACATACGCAGTCACCCGACCCCCGCATCACTCGCGTGGGGACGACACCCCCGGCTCGGAGGCCGGGGACCCGGCTCGTAATTCTTCAGAGTCTTACGGGAACGGTGCTGCGGAAGACCTCCGAATAGCCATCAGGAGCCACATCAATGGCACGCCTCGCAGGCGTTGATCTCCCGCGCGAAAAGCGTGTGGAGGTCGCCCTCACCTACGTCTTCGGTATCGGGCGGACGCTCTCGCAGCAGACTCTCGCTGCCACCGGCGTGAACCCGAACACCCGTGTTCGCGACCTGGCCGAGGAAGACCTCGTCAAGATCCGCGAGTACGTGGACAACAACCTCAAGACCGAGGGTGACCTCCGTCGCGAGATCCAGGCCGACATCCGCCGCAAGGTCGAGATCGGCTGCTACCAGGGTCTGCGTCACCGCCGCGGTCTGCCGGTGCACGGTCAGCGCACCAGCACGAACGCCCGTACCCGCAAGGGCCCGCGTCGCGCGATCGCCGGCAAGAAGAAGCCGGGCAAGAAGTAGTCCTCAGCAGGACGCACTGTGTGCTTCGGGGGGACACCCCCCAAGCCCCCCAAGCGGTCTTCGCTGTAGGACCGACCACCTCCACGGGAGTAATGAATGCCTCCGAAGGGCCGTACGGCCGGCGCCAAGAAGGTGCGCCGCAAGGAGAAGAAGAACGTTGCCCACGGGCACGCTCACATCAAGAGCACGTTCAACAACACGATCGTCTCGATCACGGACCCCACGGGCAACGTGATCTCTTGGGCCTCGGCCGGCCACGTCGGCTTCAAGGGCTCGCGCAAGTCCACCCCCTTCGCCGCGCAGATGGCCGCCGAGTCGGCCGCCCGCCGCGCGCAGGAGCACGGCATGCGCAAGGTCGACGTCTTCGTCAAGGGTCCCGGCTCCGGCCGTGAGACCGCGATCCGCTCCCTCCAGGCCACCGGCCTCGAGGTGGGTTCGATCCAGGACGTGACCCCCACCCCGCACAACGGATGCCGCCCGCCCAAGCGCCGGCGCGTCTGACGCACTGAGGTAACGGAGACAACTGGAAAATGGCGCGTTACACCGGGGCCGACTGCAAGCGTTGCCGTCGGGAGAAGCAGAAGCTCTTCCTCAAGGGGAGCAAGTGCGAGAGCGCAAAGTGCCCGATCGAGATCCGTCCTTACCCCCCGGGTGAGCACGGTCGCGGGCGCACCAAGGACAGCGAGTACCTGCTCCAGCTTCGTGAGAAGCAGAAGTGCAGCCGCATCTACGGTGTCCTTGAGAAGCAGTTCGTGAACTACTACAAGGAAGCGAACCAGAAGACCGGCAAGACCGGTGAGAACCTTCTGCGCATCCTTGAGACCCGCCTCGACAACGTGGTCTACCGGGCCGGCTTTGCCAAGTCCCGCGACCACGCCCGTCAGCTGGTGCGTCACGGACACATCACCGTGAACGGCCGCAAGACCGACATCCCGTCGGCGCGGGTGGCCGTGAACGACATCGTCGAGGTCCGCGAGGGCTCTCGGAACCTGACCCCCTTCGAGGTGGCCAAGGCCGAGGCCGGCGAGAAGACGGTTCCGGCCTGGCTGGAAGCGATTCCGTCGAACCTGCGGATTCTCGTGCACAGCATGCCCGAGCGCCAGGTGATCGACACCCAGGTGCAGGAGCAGCTGATCGTCGAGCTCTACTCCAAGTAAGAGCTGACCGGTGGGGGCGGTACGGAGCCGATGGCGCCGTGCCGCCCGTACCCTTGTCAGTACAGCGGACGTCAAATAGCGGGCGTCCACGACTGAAGGATCGAAGAACATGCTGATTGCTCAGCGTCCCTCGTTGACCGAAGAGGTCGTCGACGAATACCGCTCCCGGTTCGTGATCGAGCCGCTGGAGCCGGGCTTCGGTTACACCCTCGGCAACTCTCTGCGTCGTACCCTCCTGTCCTCGATCCCGGGTGCGGCGGTCACGTCCATCCGCATCGACGGTGTCCTGCACGAGTTCACCACCGTGCCGGGCGTCAAGGAGGACGTCACCGACCTCATCCTCAACATCAAGCAGCTGGTCGTCTCCTCGGAGCACGACGAGCCGGTCGTGATGTACCTGCGCAAGCAGGGTCCCGGCCTGGTCACCGCGGCGGACATCGCCCCGCCGGCCGGTGTCGAGGTGCACAACCCGGACCTGGTCCTCGCCACCCTCAACGGCAAGGGCAAGCTGGAGATGGAGCTGACCGTCGAGCGCGGTCGCGGCTATGTCTCCGCCGTCCAGAACAAGCAGGTGGGCCAGGAGATCGGCCGTATCCCGGTCGACTCCATCTACTCGCCGGTGCTCAAGGTCACCTACAAGGTCGAGGCGACCCGTGTCGAGCAGCGCACCGACTTCGACAAGCTGATCGTCGACGTCGAGACCAAGCAGGCCATGCGCCCGCGTGACGCCATGGCGTCCGCCGGTAAGACCCTGGTCGAGCTGTTCGGTCTGGCGCGCGAGCTCAACATCGACGCCGAGGGCATCGACATGGGCCCGTCCCCGACGGACGCCGCCCTGGCCGCCGACCTGGCGCTGCCGATCGAGGAGCTGGAGCTCACGGTCCGCTCGTACAACTGCCTCAAGCGTGAGGGCATCCACTCCGTGGGTGAGCTCGTGGCGCGCTCCGAGGCCGACCTGCTCGACATCCGCAACTTCGGTGCGAAGTCGATCGACGAGGTCAAGGCGAAGCTGGCCGGCATGGGCCTGGCGCTCAAGGACAGCCCGCCCGGATTCGACCCGACGGCTGCGGCTGACGCCTTCGGGGCCGATGACGACGCCGACGCCGGTTTCGTCGAGACCGAGCAGTACTAAGAGCTCGGTCGAGACAGCCGGATTGTGACTGCGCGGCCGCTGTGGCTGGTCGCGCAGTTCCCCGCGCCCCTTACGGGGCGCTGGTTGTTGCCGGTGAGCAACCGCTCACCGGGTCCTGACCTCGGTACCTGATACGGCCGGGGCAGATACCAAGGAGAAAGAACATGCCGAAGCCCGCCAAGGGTGCCCGTCTGGGCGGCAGCGCTGCGCACGAGCGCCTCATGCTGCGCAACCTGGCCACCGCGCTCTTCGAGCACGGCCGCATCACGACGACCGAGGCCAAGGCCCGTCGTCTGCGTCCGTACGCGGAGCGCCTGGTGACCAAGGCGAAGAAGGGCGACCTTCACAACCGCCGTCAGGTCATGCAGCTGATCTCGGACAAGAGCGTCGTGCACACGCTCTTCACGGAGATCGCCCCGCGGTTCGAGAACCGCCCGGGTGGCTACACCCGTATCACCAAGATCGGTAACCGTCGTGGCGACAACGCTCCCATGGCCGTCATCGAGCTGGTGGAGGCGCTGACCGTGGCCCAGCAGGCCACCGGTGAGGCCGAGGCCGCGACCAAGCGTGCGGCCAAGGACGCGGAGGCGGCCACGGCTGCCGAGGCGACCGAGGAGTCGAAGGACGCCTGAGTCCCGGCTTGAGCGTCAGCGGGTCCGCCCTTCGGGGCGGGCCCGCTTTCGTCTTCCGGTGCGGGCGTCCGGCGCGGGGTTGAGAGGATTGCTGGTGTGAGTGACGAAGTGAAGCCGGGCGCGGTCCGGGTGCGGATGGACCTTTCCTACGACGGCAAGGACTTCTCCGGATGGGCGAAGCAGGCCGGCGGGCGGCGGACCGTCCAGGGGGAGATCGAGGACGCGCTGCGGACGGTGACCCGGTCCGCGGAGACGTATGAGCTCACCGTGGCCGGGCGGACGGACGCGGGGGTGCACGCGCGGGGGCAGGTGGCGCATGTGGATCTGCCGGCGGAGCTGTGGGCCGAGCATCAGGACAAACTGCTGCGGCGGCTGGCCGGGCGGCTGCCGAAGGACGTGCGGGTGTGGCGGCTCGCCGAGGCGCCGTACGGATTCAATGCGCGGTTCTCGGCGATCTGGCGGCGCTATGCGTACCGGGTGACCGATCACCACGGCGGGGTGGACCCGCTGCTGCGCGGCCATGTGCTGTGGCACGACTGGGCGCTGGACGTCGAGGCGATGAACGAGGCATCCCGGCCGCTGCTGGGGGAGCACGACTTCGCGGCGTACTGCAAGCGGCGGGAGGGCGCGACGACGATCCGTACGCTCCAGGAGCTGAGCTGGGTGCGGGGGGCCGACGGGATCATCACGGCGACCGTGCGGGCGGATGCCTTCTGCCACAACATGGTGCGGTCGCTGGTGGGGGCGATGCTCTTCGTCGGGGACGGGCACCGGCCCGTGGAGTGGCCGGGCAAGGTGCTGGCCGCCGGGGTGCGGGACTCCGCCGTGCATGTCGTACGGCCCCATGGGCTGACGCTGGAGGAGGTCGGCTATCCGGCCGACGCCCTGCTGATGGCGCGCAACCAGGAGGCGCGGAACAAGCGGACGCTGCCGGCGGGCGGCGGCTGCTGCTGAGCGGCGGCCCGGGAGGCCCGGTGGTGGCGCCGGAAGAGCGGCGCCACCGGAGGCGTCAGGACTGGCCGGCCTTCTTGCGGGCGTCCTTCAGCTGCTGCTCGGCGGCCTGGGCGGCCTGATCCTTGCCACGCTGGGTGATCTGGCTGAACGCGTAGGCACCGCCGTCCCGGGCGATCTGCCGGGCCTTGGTCTCGGTGCCGGTGACGTCCTTGCCGTTGAGGTAGCCGGCGATCGTGAAGTAGGCGTAGCGGCCGGTCGCATTGGTCGCCATCCGGCACTTCGTGCCCTGGCAGAAGTCCGCGGGGACACCGCCCCCGGGCAGCGGCATGAGGTTGGCCTTGTTCTCGTTCATGACCTTGGTGGCCTGGGCCGGGGAGTCGAAGACCGCGATACCGAGGGTGACCGCGACGCCGCCCTTGGAGTACGTGGCCCGCAGCAGCTTCCGGCAGCCGTTGTGGGTCAGCGAGGAGACCAGCGGGCCCTGGGCGCCGGCGGTGCAGTCCTGGGTGGCGGCGGTCTTGGTGCGGGGGTAGGTGTGCTCGCCGACGACCATGCTCTTCTGCGGGAAGAGGGTGGCGGGCGTCAGCGGCGCCTTGTCCTTCTTGGGGTCGGAGATGTAGTCCCGCGGGTTGGGCGGGGGCGGGACGGAGACGTCCGGGAACGACGGCTGGTCGTCCGGCACCGCGGCGTCGTCGGACGCGCTGGGCGACGCCGTCGGACTGCCGCCCTTCGCGCCGCCGGTCATGACGGCGGCGGTGACGATGCCGGCCACCGCGAGGGCCGCCAGCACGCCGCCGCCGATCCACATCCAGCGTTTGCGGCGGGCCTGTGCCTCACTCTCCTCGGCGAGTGCGCCCCAGTCCGGCGTCGACGACGAAGAACCCCCGGGGCCGTCGAACGGCCCGCCTTGCCCAAAGCTCATGCCGCGCATCCTAATCCGGTTGGTAGAAGGCTTGGCGGCCGGTCACAATCCCGTTCATGGGACATCTTGAGGCCGGACATCTGGAGTACTACCTCCCGGACGGGAGGGTCCTGCTGGGGGATGTGTCCTTCCGGGTGGGGGAGGGCGCGTCGGTCGCGCTGGTGGGCGCCAACGGGGCCGGCAAGACGACGCTGCTGCGGCTGATCGCGGGGGAGCTCCAGCCGCACGGCGGGGCGGTGACGGTCAGCGGCGGGCTCGGGGTGATGCCGCAGTTCGTGGGCTCCGTACGGGACGAGCGCACCGTGCGTGACCTGCTGGTTTCCGTGGCGCAGCCGCGGATCAGGGAGGCCGCCGCCGCGGTGGACGCCGCCGAGTTGGCGATCATGACCGCCGAGGACGACGACGAGGCCGCGCAGATGGCCTATGCCCAGGCGCTCAGCGACTGGGCCGAGGCCCGCGGCTACGAGGCCGAGACCGTCTGGGACATCTGCACGACGGCGGCGCTGGGGATGCCGTACGAGAAGGCGCAGTGGCGCAAGGTGCGCACGCTGTCCGGCGGTGAGCAGAAGCGGCTGGTGCTGGAGTCGCTGCTGCGCGGCACCGACGAGGTGCTGCTGCTGGACGAGCCGGACAACTATCTGGACGTGCCGGGCAAGCGGTGGCTGGAGGAGCAGCTGCGGGAGACCCGTAAGACGGTGCTGTTCGTCTCGCACGACCGGGAGCTGCTGGCCCGCGCCGCGGAGAAGATCGTCAGCGTGGAGCCGGGCCCGGCGGGCTCCGACGTCTGGGTGCACGGTGGCGGTTTCGCCACGTATCACGAGGCCCGCAAGGAGCGCTTCGCCCGCTTCGAGGAGCTGCGGCGGCGCTGGGACGAGAAGCATGTGCAGCTGAAGCAGCTGGTGAACATGCTCAAGAACAAGGCGGCGTTCAACGACGGTCTCGCCTCCCGCTACCAGGCCGCCCAGACCCGGCTGCGGAAGTTCGAGGAGGCCGGGCCGCCGCCGGAGCCGCCGCGCGAGCAGGAGATCACCATGCGGCTGCGCGGCGGGCGGACCGGTGTGCGCGCGATCACCTGCGAGGGGCTGGAGCTGACCGGCCTCATGAAGCCCTTCTCCCTGGAGATCTTCTACGGCGAGCGGGTCGCGGTCCTCGGCTCCAACGGTTCCGGCAAGTCGCACTTCCTGCGGCTGCTGGCCGGAGACGCCGATGAGTCCGCGCAGCCCGTCCCGCACACCGGCGCCTGGAAGCTGGGCGCCCGGGTCGTCCCCGGTCACTTCGCGCAGACGCATGCCCACCCCGAGCTGCTGGGCCGCACCCTGCTCGACGTCCTGTGGACCGAGCACGCCAAGGACAAGGGCCAGGCCATGTCGGCGCTGCGCCGCTATGAGCTGGAGAAACAGGCCGAGCAGCGCTTCGACCGGCTCTCCGGCGGCCAGCAGGCGCGCTTCCAGATCCTGCTGCTGGAGCTGGCCGGGACGACCGCCCTGCTGCTCGACGAGCCGACCGACAACCTGGACCTGGAGTCGGCGGAGGCGCTTCAGGAGGGGCTGGAGGCGTACGACGGCACGGTGGTGGCGGTCACCCATGACCGGTGGTTCGCGAAGTCCTTCGACCGGTTCCTGGTGTTCGGCTCGGACGGGCTGGTGCGGGAGACGGCGGAGCCGGTGTGGGACGAGCGGCGGGTGGAGCGGAAGCGGTAGGGCGGCCGCCCCGGACCGTACGCCGCTTCGGGCGGCGTTTTGACCCCGCTGGGCACGGCCCGGTATTCTGCTGGTTCGTTATGCGTATTGGCTTGCTCTATCTCACGTGAGGGGCCCTTACGCCGGTCCCTGGACCGATAACCAGCGGCGGACGATCGGGTTGCGTCACCCGTAGTGCCGCCCTGCTGCGGGATCGGTCACGGCGACCAGTACAGGACCCATTCACTTAAGAAGCGAAGGCTAAGACGTGCGTACGTTCAGCCCCAAGCCCGGCGATGTCCAGCGCCAGTGGCACATCATTGACGCGCAGGACGTTGTCCTGGGCCGTCTGGCCAGCCAGGCCGCGTCCCTTCTCCGGGGCAAGCACAAGCCGGTCTACGCGCCGCACGTTGACATGGGTGACTTCGTCATCATCGTCAACGCCGACAAGGTGCACCTGTCCGGCAACAAGCGGACCCAGAAGATGGCCTACCGCCACTCGGGCTTCCCGGGCGGTCTGCGCTCGGTCCGCTACGACGAGCTGCTCGACAAGAACCCCGAGAAGGCCGTCGAGAAGGCCATCAAGGGCATGCTCCCCAAGAACACCCTCGGCCGTCAGATGCTCTCGAAGCTGAAGGTCTACGCAGGTGCCGAGCACCCGCACGCTGCGCAGCAGCCGGTCCCGTTCGAGATCACCCAGGTCGCGCAGTAAGTCCGGCCACCCCCTAAGACGACAGAGAATCTGAGGAGCATCGTGGCCGAGACCACTCCCGAGACCGTCATCGAGAACGACGACGCCGTCGAGGAATACACCACCGAGACCGAGGTCGTGGAGTCGGAGTACACCTCCGAGTCCCTCGCCTCCCGCTTCGGCGACCCGCAGCCGGCGGCCGGCCTGGGCCGTCGCAAGAACGCCATCGCCCGCGTCCGGATCGTTCCGGGCACCGGCCAGTGGAAGATCAACGGTCGCACCCTTGAGGGCTACTTCCCCAACAAGGTGCACCAGCAGGAAGTCAACGAGCCCTTCAAGGTGCTCGAGCTCGACAACCGCTACGACGTCGTCGCCCGCATCTCCGGCGGCGGCATCTCCGGCCAGGCCGGTGCGCTGCGCCTGGGCGTGGCCCGTGCGCTGAACGAGGCGGACGTGGACAACAACCGCCCGGCGCTGAAGAAGGCCGGATTCCTCAAGCGTGACGACCGCGCGGTCGAGCGCAAGAAGGCCGGTCTGAAGAAGGCCCGCAAGGCGCCGCAGTACAGCAAGCGCTAATCGCGCCTGCTGCACCGTGCAGCACCTTGGCGAACGCCCCGGTGGCACCTCCGTGCTGCCGGGGCGTTCGGCTATCCGGGACCAGGGGCGTATACCTGGACTTAATGCTCTGGTCCAAGCTCATCTACTCGGAGGACACCAGTGGGACGACTCTTCGGCACGGACGGGGTGCGCGGTGTCGCCAATGCGGATCTGACGGCGGAGCTGGCGCTCGGTCTGTCGGTCGCTGCGGCGCATGTGCTCGCGGAAGCCGGCACTTTCGAGGGTCACCGGCCGGTGGCGGTGGTCGGACGCGATCCACGCGCGTCCGGTGAGTTCCTGGAGGCCGCGGTCGTCGCGGGCCTGGCCAGCGCCGGCGTGGACGTGCTGCGGGTGGGAGTGCTCCCGACCCCGGCGGTCGCGTATCTGACCGGCTCGCTCGGCGCGGACCTCGGCGTGATGCTCTCCGCCAGCCACAACCCGATGCCCGACAACGGCATCAAGTTCTTCGCCCGCGGCGGCCACAAGCTCGCCGACGAGCTGGAGGACCGTATCGAGCACACCTACCGCGCGCACAGCTCCGGTGAGCCCTGGGAGCGGCCGACCGGGGCCGGCGTGGGCCGGGTCACCGTCTATGACGAGGGCTTCGACAACTATGTCGCGCACCTCGTCGGCGTGCTGCCCAACCGCCTGGACGGGCTGAAGATCGTCATCGATGGCGCGCACGGCGCGGCGGCGCGGGTCTCGCCCGAGGCGTTCGCCCGGGCCGGCGCCGACGTCATCACGATCGGCACCGACCCCGACGGCCTGAACATCAACGACGGCTGCGGCTCCACGCACCTGGAGCTGCTGCGGGCCGCGGTGGTCGAGCACGGCGCGGACCTGGGTGTCGCCCACGACGGCGACGCGGACCGCTGCCTGGCCGTGGACCGCGAGGGCAACGAGATCGACGGCGACCAGATCCTGGCCGTCCTGGCGCTCGGCATGCGCGAGGCGGGCACGCTGCGCAAGAACATCGTGGTCGCCACCGTGATGTCGAACCTCGGCTTCAAGCTGGCCATGGAGGGCGCGGGCATCGACCTCGTCCAGACCGCGGTCGGCGACCGCTACGTCCTGGAGGAGATGAAGGCGCACGGCCTCGCGCTGGGCGGTGAGCAGTCCGGGCACGTCATCGTGCTGGACCACGCCACCACCGGTGACGGCACGCTGACCGGTCTGATGCTGGCCGCCCGGGTCGCCGCGACCGGCAAGCCGCTGGCCGAGCTGGCGGGCGTCATGGAGCGGCTGCCGCAGATCCTGATCAACGTCCCCGACGTCGACAAGTCCCGGGTGGCCACCTCTCCCGAGGTGACCGCGGCGGTCGCCGAGGCGGAGCGCGAGCTGGGCGCCACCGGGCGGGTGCTGCTGCGGCCGTCCGGTACGGAGCCGCTGGTGCGGGTGATGGTGGAGGCGGCGGACATCGAGCAGGCCCGTGCGGTGGCCGAGCGGCTGGCGGACGCGGTCAAGTCGGCGCTGGGATGAGTGCCGTGGGCGGTGGCCGCGGCCGCCGTTGAGACACCGCGGGTGAGTGTCGCGGAACGCACCGGCCTCGCCCCGGGGTGGCATGTCGCCGCTCCGGGGCGGGGCCGTTTCCGGTCCGGGGCGGGCCGTCCGCTCCGGGGGAGCCCGTCTCCGGTCCGGGACGAGCCCGTTTCCGGTCGCTAGCCGGCGACCGGGAGGGTGCCGTGCCGGGCCCACAGCAGCTTCTGTGTGGCCAGGGTGAGGGTGCCGGCGATCACGATGCCCACCATGTTCAGCCCGAGCTGGCCGACGGAGCCCCAGGTCTGCGCGTAGTCGCCGTAGGTGAAGGCGACGGCGGCGTTGGCGGCGGCGGGCACGGTCGTCACGGAGATGGCCACGCCCACCAGGGCACCGGACTTCGCCGAGGTCAGCGAGAGGGTGCCGGCGACGCCGGCGAGGAAGGCCACCACGAAGGACATCCAGTCCGGCTGCCAGATGAACGACGTATTGGGCCGGGGGCCCTTGACCCGGTGCTCGGTGAACAGCCCCACCGCATCCATGAAGTAGCTGAAGCCGCAGGTCAGCACCATGGCCACGACGAAGCCGACGACCAGCGCCACCAGCGAGCGCCAGGCCGGCCGCGGGGCGCGCCGGACCAGGGCCGTGGAGATGCCCGCCAGCGGGCCGAACTCGGGCCCGACCGCCATCGCGCCGACGATCAGGATGGCGTTGTCGAGGACCACACCGCAGGCCGCGATCATCGTCGCGAGGGTCAGGAACGCGAGATAGGTGGCCGACAGCGTCGACTCCTCGTGGGTGGCGTCGGTCAGCGACTCCCACAGGACGGCGTCCGCGCCCTCGCCGGGGGCCTCGTCCTCCGCCCGGTCGGCCCGCCGGGACAGCGACAGATCGATGTGCTCCAGCGCGATGGAACCGCTTCGGTCGAGGCCCATCTCCCGCAGCCGGGCCAGCAGTCCGTCGCCGGCCTCCCGGGCGACGTCGCACAGCACCACATCGCCCCGCGGCTCCCGGGCCGCCCCGCTCAGCACGACGAGATGGGTGGTCCCGACGGTCCGCTCCAGCAGCTGGAGCACCTCGTCCGTACGGTCCGCGGGGACGATCAGGCGCAGATGCAGCACGGTGTTCGCACTCCCTAGAGCTTGCGCAGCGACAGCCGCTGCACCTTGTGGTCCGGCCCCTTGCGGAGCACCAGGTTGGCGCGGCCGCGGGTCGGGGCGACGTTCTGCTGGAGATTGGGCTTGTTGACGGTGCGCCAGATCATCCGGGCGTAGTCGAGTGCCTCGTCCTCGGAGACCTGGGTGTACTTGCGGAAGTACGAGAACGGGTTCTGGAAGGCGGTCTCGCGCAGCTTGCGGAAGCGGCCGAGGTACCACTTCTCGATGTCCTCGGTGCGGGCGTCGACGTAGACGGAGAAGTCGAAGAAGTCGGCGAGACCGAGGCGGGTGCGGCCGTCCTTGCCGGGCAGGGCCGGCTGGAGGACGTTCAGGCCCTCGACGATGAGGATGTCGGGGCGCTGCACGGTCAGCTGCTCGCCCGGCACGATGTCGTAGATCAGGTGGGAGTAGACCGGTGCGGTGACCTGGGCCTTGCCGGACTTCACCGCCGCGACGAAGCGGGTCAGCGCCCGCCGGTCGTAGGACTCCGGGAAGCCCTTACGGGACATCAGGCCGCGCCGGTGCAGTTCGGCGTTGGGGAAGAGGAAGCCGTCGGTGGTGACCAGCTCGACGCGCGGATGCTCGGGCCAGCGGGCCAGCAGCGCCTGAAGCAGCCGGGCGGTGGTGGACTTCCCGACCGCCACGCTGCCCGCGACCCCGATGACGAACGGGGTGCCGGGCTGGGGGCCGCCGCCTGCGTCGCCGAGGAAGGTGTTCAGCGCACCGCGCAGATTGCTGGTGGCGCCGACATAGAGGTTGAGGAGCCGGGACAGCGGGAGATAGACATCGCGTACCTCGTCGAGGTCGATGACATCGCCCAGGCCACGCAGCTGCTCGACCTCGTCGGCCGTCAGGGGCAGCGGGGTCTTCTCCCGCAGGGCGCTCCACTGTGCGCGCGTCAGATCGACGTACGGGGAGCTGTCGGCGCGGCGTCGTTGCTGCGGATCGGTCGTCAGGGGCACGCGCCCATTGTGCGCAGCCGCCACCCGCCGTTCATCTCGGGGTGGCCGGCACGGCGCCGGAAGGTGGTCTTGTGGATGTCGGGGTGGGCTTGGGTGTTTCTCGGCCACCCTGTCTGTACCCGGATGATATTGCCCGGTACGGTCAGCGGCGGGGAAGGGCCCGGAGACGGGCCGCGGACGAATCAGGGGGGTTCGGGTGCGCACGCGTAAGGCCGGTCTGCTGGGACATCGGCCCTGGGGGAAAAGCGCCGGCGCGGACCACACCGGTCCGGACTGCACCACGGACGGCTTCGCCGCCCAGGTGTACGCCGAGCTGGCCGAGGAACTGCCGGACGAGGACCTGGGAGAGGACCTCGCCGATTTCCTGGAGCGCCACGAGCCGGGCGGCGGCCCCGGCGCGGACGCCGAGGCGGACGAGGAGTCCTTGGAAGCGGTGCGGGAGGCGCATGTGCGGATATCTCGGGGGTACTGAAGGGCTGGAGAGCTCCCGTCCGCAACTCGGCCTCTGCTCAGCCGCGTTGACTACGGCACATTGCCACGACTTGGTCCGATTTGGCCGTGGCCAGGTCCCGACATGTTCTGTGAAATGCCACGCGAGGAGGTGGCTGATTCTGTGAATCGGCCACCTGGCTCTCACTAGCCTGGCCGGGTCAGAGGCTCGGGCGTTGCGCCCTGCTGCACTGTGTGCCGGGGGCAGGTCTGGGCGATGCGCAGATCTCGGGGGCTTCGGTGGCAAAAGAATTCCATATTGAACCTGCTCAGCTCGGCAAGTTGGGGAAAGATTTCGCCAGCTATGCCTATGACATCGAGAGTGCCCTGAAAGGGTTCAAGGGGAAGACGGACTCCGAGGCGATTCACGATGGATTCGGCCTCCTGACCGAGTCCGAAGAGGTCACCTCCGCCTACATTGAATTATCTGACAACATGTCGGAATCCCTGGGGAAGCTCCATAAGCACCTCGAGGCGATCGGTGAACTCCTGCGGGAGAATGTGAAAAACAGCGAGGAGTCGGACGAGCACATCGCTGCCGCATTCAAGCAGGGGGACAAGTGAGCAACGAAGGGGTCGGCGAGGAGATCGTCGAGGCCGGGCTGGAGCTCGTGAATCCCGGCGGTCGGCCGGACGTTTTACGGGCGGCAGCGACCTCCTGGCGCAACATGGGCTCGGAGCTGGAAGAGGCTTTCGATGCCCTCGACAAAAAAGTACAGGCAACGCTCGGCGAGCATTGGCAGGGCGATTCGGCCGATGCCTTCGAGCATCACTGGAACGCGCTGAAGGCGGGCCTTAAGAAGACAGAGCCCACCTTTACCCATGCGGCGAAGGGGCTGGACGACGCCGCCGACTCCATCGAAGAGGTCAACGACGAGATCCACGCGATCTACGTCGAGATCGGTGTCTCGATCGGCGTCGGGGTCGCACTGTCCTTTGTGACGCTGGGTTTCGGCGGTGCAGCGGCGGCCGCCAACGCGACCCGGCTTGCGGCGCAGGCCGCCCGGGTTTCCGCCCGTCTGGCCTCGATGCTCACGCGTATCGCTACGGGCTTTCGGCGTGTCAGTCAGCTCGCGAAGGCAAACAAGTTCCTCACGAATGTGGCCATCAACTGGGCGGGCAATACGGCGGGATCCGTTGCGGGCGCGGCATGGTCGGGGGACAAGGTGAGCGGGGCAGACCTCTGGGAGGCGACCTGGCAGGGCGGGGTGGGTGCGGCGGTGGGGACTGCGCCGGGGCTCAAGATCGCGAAAGTCGTAGAGGGAAGTTTCGGGGCAAATTCATCAGCGTTGCTTCGTGGAGCGGCGAGCGGAGCGGCAGGCGGCGCCAGCGGCAACGTCCTCGGCGGCTGGGGCACCGAGGCTGCCAAGGTGGCGACCGGTGAATCGTTCGACTTGGAAGACGCCGCGTGGGGCACCGCTGCCAATGCTGTTGGTGGTGCCGCGGGCGGCGCCGCCGTCGCTGGGGTCGGGCGCCTCAATCAGCCTACTGAAGGGTTCCAGGCGCCCGAAGGCTTCACCCCGGCGCCTGAGCGGAGCGGTCCTGCGATGTCGATCGATGGCCCGATGGGCGGGATCAGTGCCGGCCTGGCAGGAGCAGGTCAGGCGGTGGCCCAGGGGGATGATGAGAAAGAAGACAAGAATCCCGAGGCCAAGTCAGGGCCTCGGAGTCGAAGCGTGAAGGACACTTTCGGATGATCCGGACCCGGGCCATCAATGCCTGCCTCTCGGCGGCGGGGGTAGGCGTGCTGGCCGCTGCGCTGCGGGTGTTGATGCGGCCCTCCGCATCGTTGCCCCGCTGGGACCTGCTCGGCTGTCTTGCGCTGGTGGTGGGTGGCCTGGCAGGTGCTCTGGTGTGCCTGCGGCGGGGGCCCTCTCCGCAAGGAGAGCGGATTGCGGCGCGTAGCCACTGGTGGCCCGATCGCAACCGTGGGTGGATCGCCACCGGATTGTGTGCCGGGATCGTGCCCGTGGGGCTGTTTTTCTACGCGGCCCTTTCGTCCTCCCCGGAAGCTGCTCGGATCACCGAGGCCAAAGGCGATATCCAAGCGGTCTCTATTCAGAAGGTCCTCTCCTCCGAGTATGTCCGGAGCAAAAACTCTAGGCACTATAAGGTGGTTGCCCGGGTTTCCGTGCCCTTCGACGCGGGGGCGAGGTCCGAGAAGGCCGAGTTCACGTCGAAGCGCCAGGTGGCACGCGGCGACGAGGTCTGGGCTCTCTTCGCACCGTCATCCGCCGGCCTTGGCTTTCTCGTGGACGCCGACCGGGAAGTGCTGGAAGAGAGGATGGGCGGTGCCGGGCATCCGATCATGTTGGCAGGGGTAGGGGTCCTCGCGGCCTTCTGCTCGCTTTTCGGTGTCCTGGGAGAGGTCTTCAGCAGGGCCTCCCGCAGCCTGCGGCGTCCCCTCAAGATGGGCCTTTGCCGTTCGCTCCCCGTAACGGTGAAGAGTGTCGGCGTGGTGGTGGACGAGATCACCGACAGTAAGGGGGTTGAGACGAAGCAGCCGAAACCCCGAGTGAAACTCGATGGCGTCGAGGGAGAGCGCCTGGAAATTCTGCTCGACCCGGTGGTCGATCCCGCTCATCTATCCCGGGAGATCAAGGGCCTTCAAGCAACGCTCTACTGGGAGAAAATCGCAGTCAACGGCCCTGGGCCGAAGCGGCTCCGCGCAGTGCTGGTCGTGGACGGGCAGCGATGCGTGCGAGGTGTCCTCAGGGTCGCTGACGCGTCGGACTGCCCGGAGGGCAGTCCTGTGCCTGCTGCTGGATCACTTCCCGAGGGAGACGGCCTGCGGGCGATTCGGACGTTCCCGGCCTGGGATCCGAGGTTGCACGCCGGCGGGCTGTGGTGGCTTCTGGTGGGGGTGCTTGCGCTCGGCGCTGTCGCCGTCGGTGTGGGGCGTTGGCCGACCCTCCTCTTGTGCGCTGCCGCTTATGGCGCCCTGTTCATGGCCCGGTGGTGGGTGAAGGACAGCCGCACGCGGTACCTGAAGGGCTTCCTTCCGGACCCCGAGCCGGAAGCCGGCCGCTGATTTCGGGGGCGGCGGCGCGGTCGCGAGCCCACCGCGTTGCCGTGCCGCCGCCGGGCGGGACCCGGCGCGTACGCTGCCACCATGTGCGGAATCGTGGGATATGTGGGCGGGCAGAGCGCCCTTGACGTGGTCCTGGCCGGGCTGAAGCGGCTGGAGTACCGGGGGTATGACTCGGCGGGGGTCGCGGTGCTGGCCGATGGGGGGCTGGCGGCGGCCAAGAAGGCCGGGAAACTGGCCAACCTGGAGAAGGAGCTGGCGGACCGTCCGCTGCCGGCCGGGTCGACGGGGATCGGGCACACCCGATGGGCGACGCACGGCGGGCCCACCGACGAGAACGCCCATCCGCATCTGGACAACGCCGGACGGGTCTCGGTCGTGCACAACGGCATCATCGAGAACTTCGCCGGGCTGCGCGCCGAACTCACCGACCGCGGGCACGAGTTGGCGTCCGAGACGGACACCGAGGTCGTGGCGCATCTGCTCGCCGAGTGCTACTCGTCCTGTGGCGAGCTGGCCGAGGCGATGCGGCAGGTGTGCCGGCGGCTGGAGGGTGCGTTCACGCTGGTCGCGGTGCACGCCGATGAGCCGGATGTGGTCGTCGGGGCGCGCCGGAACTCGCCGCTGGTGGTGGGCGTCGGGGACGGTGAAGCCTTCCTGGCCTCCGATGTGGCGGCGTTCATCGCGCATACGAGGGAGGCCATCGAGCTGGGCCAGGACCAGGTCGTGGAGCTGCGCCGGGAGGCCGTGACGGTCACCGATTTCGACGGGGCGCCCGCCGAGGTGCGGGAGTACCACGTCGACTGGGACGCCTCGGCCGCCGAGAAGGGCGGCTACGACTACTTCATGCTGAAGGAGATCGCGGAGCAGCCGAAGGCCGTCGCGGACACGCTGTTGGGGCGGATCGACGCGTCGGGCGTGCTGTCGCTGGACGAGGTGCGGATCCCGCCGGAGGTGCTGCGTGAGGTCGACAAGGTCGTCATCGTGGCGTGCGGGACGGCGTACCACGCGGGGATGATCGCCAAGTACGCGATCGAGCACTGGACCAGGATTCCCTGCGAGACCGAGCTGGCGAGTGAGTTCCGCTACCGCGATCCGATTCTGGACCGGCACACGCTGGTGATCGCGATCAGTCAGTCCGGCGAGACGATGGACACCCTGATGGCGCTGCGGCATGCGCGGGAGCAGGGCGCGAAGGTGCTCGCCATCTGCAACACGAACGGGTCGACCATCCCGCGGGAGTCGGACGCGGTGCTGTACACGCACGCCGGGCCCGAGGTGGCGGTGGCCTCCACCAAGGCGTTCCTGACCCAGCTGGTGGCCTGCTATCTGGTGGCGCTGTACGTCGCGCAGGTGCGGGGCACGAAGTGGGGCGACGAGATCCGGGCGGTGGTGCGCGAACTGGCCGCCATCGGGACCCAGGTCGAGCAGGTGCTCGGCACGATGGAGCCGGTACGGGAGCTGGCGCGCTCGCTCGCCGACAAGAACACGGTGCTGTTCCTCGGGCGGCATGTGGGCTATCCGGTGGCGCTGGAGGGTGCGCTGAAGCTCAAGGAGCTCGCGTACATGCATGCGGAGGGCTTCGCGGCCGGGGAGCTCAAGCACGGGCCGATCGCGCTGATCGAGGACGATCTGCCGGTGGTGGTGGTCGTGCCGTCGCCGCGTGGGCGGTCGGTGCTGCACGACAAGATCGTGTCGAACATTCAGGAGATCCGGGCCCGGGGGGCGCGGACGATCGTCATCGCGGAGGAGGGTGACGAGACCGTCGTGCCCTACGCCGACCACCTCGTACGGATTCCGCGGACGCCGGTGCTGCTCCAGCCGCTGGTGTCCACCGTCCCGTTGCAGGTCTTCGCCTGTGAGCTGGCCACCGCCCGCGGCAACGAGGTCGACCAGCCGCGCAACCTCGCCAAGTCGGTGACGGTGGAGTGATCATCGGGGTGGGGATCGATGTCGCCGAGATCGACCGCTTCGGCGCGGCGCTGGAGCGCACGCCGGAGCTGGCGCACCGGCTGTTCATCGAGGACGAGCTGATATTGCCGAGCGGGGAACGGCGGGGCATCGCGTCCCTGGCGGCGCGGTTCGCCGCCAAGGAGGCGCTGGCCAAGGCGCTCGGGGCGCCGGCCGGGCTGCACTGGACCGATGCCGAGGTGTACGTCGAGGACAGCGGGCAGCCGAAGCTGCGGGTGCAGGGCACGGTCGAGGCGCGGGCGGAGGAACTCGGGGTCCGGTCGTGGCACGTGTCGCTGAGTCATGACGCCGGCGTCGCCTCCGCCGTGGTGATCGCCGAGGGGTGAGCCGTACGGCGCCCGTCCGGTCCGTCGCGGCGGGCGCCGTCCCCGGGCGGGGAAAATCCCCCGCACCTGGTGGGTGAGGGGCGAGACTTGGCGGTATGAGGACTGCCTACAGCGTGGAGACCGTCCGGGCCGCGGAGCGAGAGCTCATGGCCCGGTTGCCCGAAGGGGCCCTGATGCAGCGGGCGGCGGCCGGACTGGCCGTGGCCTGCGGGGAGTTGCTGGGCAAGGTGTACGGCAGCCGGGTGGTGCTGCTGGTGGGCAGCGGTGACAACGGCGGGGACGCGCTGTACGCCGGCGCCCGGCTGGCCCGGCGGGGGGCCGGGGTGGCAGCGGTGCTGCTGTCGCCCGAACGGGCCCACCAGGGCGGACTGGCCGCGCTGCGGGCCGCCGGGGGACGGGTTTCGGACGACGCGCCGCGGGACATCGGCCGGGCCGGCCTCGTCGTGGACGGCATCGTCGGGATCGGCGGGCGCGGCGGGCTGCGCCCGGAGGCCGCGCAACTCGCGCGGGCGGCCTGGGGGTCGGCGACGGTGGTGGCGGTCGACCTGCCCAGCGGGGTGGACGCGGACAGCGGCGAGGTGCACGGGGACGCCGTACGGGCCGATGCGACGGTGACGTTCGGGGCGTACAAGCCGGGGCTGCTGATCGATCCGGCGCGGGAGCGGGCCGGCGCGCTGCGGCTGGTCGACATCGGGCTCAGGCTGCCGCAGGAGGCCGAACTGGAGGCGTTGCAGCACGCGGACGTGGCGGAGCTGCTGCCCCGTCCGGCGCCGGAGAGCGACAAGTACCGGCGGGGCGTGGTCGGGGTGGTCGCCGGGTCCGCGCGGTATCCGGGGGCGGCGGTGCTCGCGGTGGCGGGCGCGCTGCGGGGCGGCGCGGGGGCCGTGCGGTATGTCGGGCCGGCCGCCGACGCGGTGCTGGCGCGCTTCCCGGAGACCCTGGTGCATCCCGGGCCGCCGGACAAGGCGGGCCGGGTGCAGGCGTGGGTGATCGGGCCCGGCATCGGGGACGAGGCGGCGGCGCTGGAGGACGTGCTGGCGGCGGATGTGCCGGTGCTGGTGGACGCGGACGGGCTGCGCTTCCTGACGCCCGAGCGGGTCCGGGAGCGGACCGCGGAGACGCTGCTGACGCCGCACGCGGGGGAGGCCGCCGCGCTGCTCGGGCGCGGGCGCGAGGAGGTCGAGGCGGCGCGGCTGGCCTCCGTACGGGAGTTGGCGGCGCGCTACGGGGCCACGGTGCTGCTCAAGGGCTCGACGACGCTGGTGGCGGAGGCGGACGGTCCCGTACGGGTCAACCCCACCGGGACCGGCTGGCTGGCGACGGCCGGGAGCGGGGATGTGCTGTCGGGGGTGACCGGGTCGCTGCTCGCCGCCGGCCTCGCGGCGCGGGACGCCGGATCCGTCGGCGCGTATCTGCACGGGCTGGCGGCGCGCCGGGCGGCCGGGCCGGTCGGCGCGCCGGTCCTGGCCTCCGAGGTCGCCGGTCATCTGGACGCCGCCTGGCGTGATGTGACGCACTGACAGATCCCGGGGCGGGCGTTACGCCCCGCGGGGGAATGGGGCGGGCACCAGGGCGAACCTGGTCCCCGGCGGGCGGTCCGGCGGCGCGCCCACGGCATGCGTGAGGGCATGAAACGCACCCTTTCGGCGTTGCTGGTCTGCGCCTCGCTCCTCGTTGTCGCCGGGCCGCCCGCGGTCGCCGTGGCGCCGTCGCCCACCGTGGCGGCCCGGTCCGCCGCGTACCGCCTGCCCGGCCTGGTTCCCGGCCTGCCGCGCGCGGCGCGGGAGACCGCCCGGCCCCGGCACGTCGAGTACGTGCCGCGGTCCGAGGTGGCGCCCGCCGGCCGGGCGGCCCGGTGCAGCGCCTCCACCGGGCCCTACCAGCGGCAGGCGGAGCGCTACCTGGGGCGGCAGGTGGACGGGCGGCAGAGCACCGGGGACTGCCGGGCGATCCGGCGGTTCCAGCAGGCCCACCGCATCGCGCCGGCGACCGGGTTCGCCGGCCCGGTCACCGGGGCGATCGTGCAGGTGATGCGGGCCAGGAAGGACCCCAACCGGGCCGGGAACTGCCCCGCCCTCGCCCAGCGGACCGCGTGTGTCGACCTGAACCGGCAGCTGATGTGGGTGCAGCAGGGTGGCCGGGTGATCCTCGAACCGGTGGCGATCCGGAGCGGTGCGCCGACGATGGAGACCCGCACCGGCTCGTACCGGATCTATCTGCGCCACCGGCACCACATCTCGAACCTCTACGGCACGCGGATGCCCTACGCCCAGTTCTTCGACCGCGGGGAGGCGCTGCACGGCGTCTACGAGGACATCTTCTCGGGGGCCGGCTCGCACGGCTGCGTCAACCTCACCATGACGGACGCGCGGCGGGCCTGGGAAGTGCTGAGGAAGGGCGACACCGTGTACGTCTGGGGGCGGAAGCCCGGCGTGTGAGCACGGTTTCCGCGCCCGTCCCCCGGGGCCCCGCGGCGTCGCCTGCGACACTGAGGGGGATGAACGAGACAGCGAAGCGCGCCCGTGCCGCCATCGACCTCGCCGCCGTGCGGTCGAATGTCCGTGCACTGCGGGACCGCGCACCCCGGGCAGAGCTGATGGCCGTGGTCAAGTCCGACGGCTACGGACACGGAGCGGTGCGCTGTGCGCGCGCCGCCCGTGAGGCCGGTGCGGGCTGGCTGGGCACGGCGCTGCCCGAGGAGGCGTTCGCGCTGCGGGCGGCCGGTGACACCGGGCGGCTGCTGTGCTGGCTGTGGACGCCGGGCGGCCCCTGGCGCCGGGCCATCGAGCAGGACATCGAGGTCTCGGTGAGCGGGCTGTGGGCGCTGCGCGAGGTGACCGCGGCGGTCCGGGAGTGCGGCCGGCCCGCCCGGGTCCAGCTCAAGATCGACACCGGGCTCGGCCGCAACGGCTGCGCCCCCGCCGACTGGCCCGTGCTGACCGCCGCCGCCCGGGCCGCCGAGGCCGAGGGCACGCTGACCGTCACCGGCGTCTGGTCGCACTTCGCCTGCGCCGACGAGCCCGGCCACCCCTCGATCGCCGCCCAGCTGGCCGTCTTCCAGGAGGGGTTGCGGACCGCCGAGCGGGCCGGGCTGCACCCCGAGGTGCGGCATATCGCCAACACCCCGGCGCTGCTGACCCTTCCCGAGGCGCACTTCGACCTGGTCCGTACCGGTATCGGCATCTACGGCATCTCGCCCAGCCCCGAGGTCGGGACCTCACAGGACTTCGGGCTGCGGCCCGCGATGACGCTGGAGGCGTCGCTCGCCTCGGTCAAGCGCGTCCCGGGCGGCCACGGCGTGTCGTACGGACACCACTACACGACGCCCGGGGAGACCTCCCTGGCACTGGTCCCGCTCGGCTATGCGGACGGCATCCCGCGGCACGCCTCCGGCACCGGCCCGGTGCTGGTCGCCGGCAAGTGGCGGACGGTCGCCGGGCGGATCGCGATGGACCAGTTCGTGGTCGACCTGGGCGGCGACAGCGCCGAGCCGGGTGACCCGGCGGTGCTGTTCGGCCCGGGGGACCGCGGTGAGCCGACCGCGGAGGACTGGGCCAGAGTGGCCGGAACCATCGGCTACGAGATCGTCACCCGGATCGGAAGCCGGGTCCCGCGCGTCTACGTGGACAGCGGCATACGGAGCGAAGCCGGAGGAGACAGCGCGCTCACGGGGGGTACGGCATGACCGAGGGACAGGAGGCCGCCGCGCAGGCGGTCGAGACGGCCGTCGAGGCGGCCGGCAACTGGGCGCGGGCGGGCCGGCACGCCGGCGTGGCCGGGGCCGCGATCGGGGTGGTCGCGGCGGGTGCCGCGGCCGGTGTGGCGATAGAGCGGATGACCGTCGGCCGCGGGATGCGCCGCCGGGCCCGGCTCGCGCTGGACGCCGCCGGCCCGTACGGCACGCTGCGCGGCACACCGGGCGCGGCGATCGCCGAGGACGGCACCGAGCTGTATTACGAGGTCGACGAGCCGGGAGTGGAGGCGGGCCGGCCGGAGAAGGACGGCCACCCGGGCAAGGCCAGGAACGGCAAGGGCGGCAAGGCCGACCGGTCGGCCAAGCCGGTGCGCGGCAAGGAGGCACGGGCCGCGCAGGAGGCCCAGGGCGGTCTGCGCAAGCGGCTGTCGGCGGCGCTGGGCCGGCGCGCCGTGGCCCCCACGGTCGTCTTCAGCCACGGCTACTGCCTCAGCCAGGACTCCTGGCACTTCCAGCGCTCCGCGCTGCGCGGCGCGGTGCGCACCGTCCACTGGGACCAGCGCAGCCACGGCCGCTCCTCGCGCGGCCACGGCCAGATCGACGGCACGGAACCGGTCACCATCGACCTGCTGGGCCGGGACCTGAAGGCGGTGCTGGACGCCGCGGTCCCCGAGGGGCCGATCGTGCTGGTCGGGCACTCCATGGGCGGGATGACGGTGATGGCGCTGGCCGACCAGTTCCCCGAGTACGTCGCGGAGCGGGTGGTCGGGGTGGCCCTGATCGGCACGTCCGCGGGCCGGCTCAGCGAGGTCGGCTTCGGGCTGCCGTCCATGGGCGTCAAGGCGTTCCACTGGCTCGCGCCGGGGGTGCTGAAGGCACTGGGCTGGCAGCGCGAGATCGTCGAGCGCGGGCGGCGGGCCACCGCCGATCTGTTCGCCGGGCTGATCAAGCGGTATTCGTTCGGGACGCCGGAGAAGGTGGACCCGGGCATCGCGCGGTTCGGGGAGCGGCTGATCGAGGCGACCCCGATCGATGTGGTCGCCGAGTTCTTCCCGGCGTTCGCGGTGCATGACAAGACCGAGGCGCTGGTCGCGTACGACGCGGTGCCCTCGCTGGTGCTCGCCGGGGAGAGCGATCTGATCACCCCGGCCGACCACAGCCGGACGATCGCCGAGGTGCTGCCCGACGCGGAGCTGGTCTGTGTCCCCGGCGCCGGGCATCTGGTGATGCTGGAGCGGCCCGAGCTGGTCAACGAGCACCTGGTGTCCCTGGTGGAACGGGCCGGCGCGGCGGCCCGCAGCTCCCGGCACGCCCGCGCCTGAGCGCCTGGCCTGCCGGGGGCGCCGGCCCCCCGGCGGAGCGGTGTCGTTTGAGGGGTGGTGGTCGGGAGAGGGGCAGGCCGTACCATTTGCGGCATGAGCACCACCGGCGCGATGGCGCACATCACCGTCAAGTCCCCCGAACAGATGCAGGAGTTGGGCCGCCGCCTGGCCCCGCTGCTGCGCCCCGGCGACCTCGTCCTGCTCACCGGTGAGCTGGGGGCCGGCAAGACGACGCTGACCCGCGGCCTGGGCGAGGGCCTGGGCGTGCGCGGCGCCGTCACCTCTCCCACCTTCGTCATCGCCCGGGTCCACCCCTCGCTGGCCGGCGGCCCGCCGCTGGTGCATGTCGACGCCTACCGGCTCGGCGGCGGGCTGGACGAGATGGAGGACCTGGACCTCGATGTCTCGCTGCCGGAGTCGGTGGTGGTCGTGGAGTGGGGCGAGGGCAAGGTCGAGGAGCTGTCCGACGACCGGCTGCATGTGGTCATCGGCCGCGCCGTGGGGGACGACGGCCCGTCGGCGCTGGAGGCCGACGCGGACGATGTGCACGAGGTGGACGATGTGCGCGAGGTGACGGTCACCGGCTTCGGCGCGCGCTGGGCGGAGGCCGGTCTGCCCGCGCTGGAGACCTGCTGACGGCGGGCGCGGGACGGCCACGGCGGCGGTCCGGCCCGGTCATGGACCGGCCGGGCGCCCGGTAGTTTCCGACAAGCCGTCGGTAAGATGTTGCGCAGCTGGTGCCGGGCGTGGTCACATGGATGGAGACCCCAGTTAGGTGAGCCTAAGTAGCCAGCCTAGCTTCTGTCGCAGGAGCCCCGGGAGGCGTCCATGTCGGCCCACCAGCCCGTCCCCACATCCGACGGCCGCGAGGGCAGCCCCGTCGCGGCGGCCGGGCGCGCTGCCCAGGAGACGCCGACGATGAACGAGCTGCTGGCGGCGTGCGCCGCGGCCAGCGCGGTCTCCACGCCCCCCGACGCCGCCGCGGAGGCCCGTCAGGACAAGCCCGCGGAGCCGGAGGAGTCCGAGGAGCCGGCGTCCACCGGAGGCCGCGACGCGGCGTAGCCCATAGGGGCGAACGGCGGACCGGCCGGGAGCCGGGCGGTCAGGAGACCACGACGACCTTGGTGCCGGTGGGCGCGAAGTCCCACATCGCCTTGCCGTCCGCACGCGACTCACGGATGCCGCCGGTCTTCTTCCCCGCGCCCGGGTCGGGCCGCGAGCCGTCCACGGCGGCGCTGAAGCCGACCGTGACCCCGCTGACACTGGCGAACCGCACCACGTGCTCGATCGCGATCCCGTCCGAGCCCGTGACGCTGACCGACCGCGAGGCGACCGCGTAGGACCCCGGCGGCGGGCTGACCGTGCTCGGCGTGACCGTGAACGTCCGCAGCGCCTTGCCCTGCGCGCCGACCAGCCAGACCCGCTTGGCGCCGAGCGAGTAGACGATCCGCTGGCCCTTGCCGGACGCCGCCGGGACCGGGGCCGGAGCCGGGTCCCGGTGCTTCTTGTCCTGCTTGGCCGGGTGCTTCTCGGGGGCGCCGTGCCGGCCGTCGCTGCGGGCCGGGGTGAGGGTGTCCGGGGCGGACGCCGCGGCCTGGTAGCCGAGCACTCCGACCACGACCAGGGCGGCCGTGGTCAGCGCGGTGACGATCGTGCTGCTCTTACCGGGCACCGCTGTGCCACCTTTCCTCCCTCTCCCTGCCGCCCGGCGGGGAGTCCCGGGCCTGGAGGCCGGGCTGCTTGCTGCTGGGCTACGGGGGCGACGGTAGCACCGGGAACGGGAACCACCCGCCGAGCCGTAGTCTTAAGGACGTGCTGCTGCTAGCTCTTGACACCGCCACCCCCGCCGTCACCGTCGCGCTCCATGACGGCACCCGCGTTCTCGCCGAGTCCCGCCAGGTGGATGCGCGCCGGCACGGCGAGCTGCTGCTGCCCGCCGTCGACCGGGTGCTGGCCGAGGCCGGGCACCGGCTCGACGCGGTCAGCGACATCGTGGTCGGCGTGGGCCCGGGTCCGTACACGGGGCTGCGCGTCGGCCTGGTGACCGCCGCCACCTTCGGGTCCGTGCTCGGCGTACCCGTGCACGGTCTGTGCACCCTGGACGGCCTCGCCCACGCCTCCGGGCTGACCGAGCCCTTCGTCGTGGCCACCGACGCCCGCCGCAAAGAGGTCTACTGGGCGCGCTACCAGGATGCCCGCACCCGGCTGACCGACCCGGCCGTCGACCGCCCCGCGGACCTCGCCGACCAGGTGGCCGGCGTCCCGGCCGTGGGCGCGGGCGCGGTGCTCTACGACACGGTCTTCACCGGCGTACGGCGCGAGGCGCCCGAGCACCAGTCCGCCGGCGCGCTGGCGGACCTGGCCGCCCTGAAGCTCGCGGCGGGGGAGGAGCTGCTGCCGCCGCAGCCGCTGTATCTGCGGCGTCCGGACGCCCAGGTCCCCGCCAACTACAAGGTGGTCACTCCCCGGTGAGTTCCCGCCCGTCGTCCGAGCCCCGCTCCCCGGCGCCTGCGCGCGGCGATGACGCCCGGCCCGGGGTCGCGCTGCGCGAGATGCGCTGGTGGGACATAGCGCCGGTGCTGGAGCTGGAGCGGGAGCTGTTCCCCGAGGACGCCTGGTCGCCGGGCATGTTCTGGTCCGAGCTGGCGCATGCCCGCGGCCCGTCCGCCACCCGCCGCTATCTCGTCGCCGAACGGGAGGTGCCGCCGCGGCGGCCGGGCGACGGGCGGGCGGGCCGGATCGTCGGCTACGGCGGGCTGGCCGCCGTCGACGGCACCGGAGACATCCAGACCATCGCCACCGCCCGGGACCAGTGGGGCAGCGGCCTCGGCGCCCGGCTGCTGACCGAACTCCTGGGCGCGGCAACGGACTTCGAATGCCATGAGGTGCTGCTGGAGGTACGGGTCGACAACCTCCGCGCCCAGCGCCTCTACGAGCGCTTCGGCTTCGAGCCGATCGGTTTCCGCCGCGGCTACTACCAGCCCGGCAACGTCGACGCCCTGGTGATGCGCCGCACCACCCAGACCTCCTCCGAAGCACCCTCCGTACAAGGAACTTGACAACCATGGCTGACTCACGCGGCGGACCGCTCGTCCTCGGCATCGAGACCTCCTGCGACGAGACCGGTGTCGGCATCGTCCGCGGCCACACCCTGCTGGCCGACGCGGTCGCCTCCAGCGTCGATGAGCACGCCCGCTTCGGCGGTGTGGTGCCGGAGGTGGCCTCCCGCGCCCATCTGGAGGCGATGGTCCCCACCATCCAGCGCGCCCTGAAGGACGCCGGGGTCACCGCCGCCGACCTGGACGGGATCGCGGTCACCGCGGGCCCGGGCCTGGCCGGCGCGCTGCTGGTCGGCGTCTCGGCCGCCAAGGCGTACGCCTACGCCCTCGGCAAGCCGCTCTACGGCGTCAACCACCTCGCCTCGCACATCTGCGTCGACCAGCTGGAACACGGCCCGCTCCCGGAGCCGACCATGGCCCTGCTGGTGAGCGGCGGCCACTCCTCGCTCCTCCTGGCCCCGGACATCACCTCCGACGTACGGCCGCTGGGCTCGACCATCGACGACGCGGCCGGTGAGGCGTTCGACAAGATCGCGCGGGTGCTGAACCTCGGCTTCCCGGGCGGCCCGGTCATCGACCGCTACGCCCGCGAGGGCAACCCGGACGCGATCCGCTTCCCGCGCGGTCTGACCGGCCCCCGCGACCCGGTCTACGACTTCTCCTTCTCCGGGCTGAAGACGGCGGTGGCCCGCTGGATCGAGGCCAAGCGGGCGGCCGGTGAGGAGGTGCCGGTGGCGGATGTCTCGGCGTCGTTCCAGGAGGCCGTGGTGGACGTGCTGACCCGTAAGGCCGTCCGGGCCTGCAAGGACAACGGCGTGGACCACCTGATGATCGGCGGCGGGGTCGCGGCCAACTCCCGGCTGCGGGCGATGGCCGAGCGCCGCTGCGAGGACGCCGGCATCACCCTGCGGGTGCCGCGGCCCAAGCTGTGCACCGACAACGGTGCGATGGTCGCCGCCCTGGGCGCGGAGATGGTGGCCCGCAACCGGCCGGCCTCCGCCTGGGACCTCTCCGCGGACTCGTCGCTGCCGGTCACCGAGCCGCATGTGCCCGGCGAGACCCCCGAGGACGCCGCCGCCTCCCACACGCACGGCCACTCCCACGACCACGATCACGTCCACGAGATGAGCAAGCACAACCTCTACTCCTGAGGCCCGGCTGCTCCTGAGGCCCGGCGAGGACTCGTTTTGTACTTCTGCGAGTCCTCGCGCCGCTCCCAACCCCACGCCCGGCTCAAGGTCTTACCCTGACTGGAGCACCGGGCGTGCGTGTGGGGAGGCGGCAGGCGGTGGACTGGTTCTGGTGGGTCTTCATCTTCTTCATGGCGGGCGGCTTCGCGAAGATCGCCGACACCGCCCGCACCGCGCTGCGCACCCGGCACGAACGCAAGATGGAGCGCCTGGAGACCGCCCGCCAGGAGCGGCAGGAGCTGGCCGCCGCCCAGAAGCCGCCGGAGCCGGTGTGCGGGTGCACCCACCACCTCGCCAAGCATGACAAAAAGGGCAAGTGTCATGAGCGGGTGGAGATGGCGGTCGCCTGGGACGCCGACCACAAGCCGGTGCAGTACGAGGCGGGCCAGTGCACCTGCCAGCAGTACATAGGCCCGCAGCCGCTCTCCCAGATCTACGCCGAGGACCTCACCGACCTGGCGTGACCGGGTCCGTGGCCGGGTGCCCCAGCAGCATGGTGGGGGCGCCGGCGACCCGGGTGAGGAAGATCGTGCAGGACTTGCGGCCGCCGCCGAGCTTCAGCTTCTTGCGCAACTCCTCGGGCTCCACCGCGGAGCCCCGCTTCTTGATCACCGCGATCCCGACCTCGCGCTCCCGCAGCAGCGCCTTGAGCCGCTTGACGTGGAACGGCAGCACATCGGTGATCGCATAGGCCGTCGCGTACGGCGTCCCGACCAGCCGGTCCGCGGTGATGTAGGCGATCGTCGGGTCGATCAGCCGCCCGTCGATCCGCGCCGCGACATCCGCGACGAGATGCGCCCGGATCACCGCCCCGTCCGGCTCGTACAGCCAGTCGCCGACCGGGCCCACCGGGGCGGGCGGTGACGCGTCCTCGGCCGGCGCCGCGGACGGATCCGGCAGCCCGGTACCGAGCAGCGAGTCCCCCGCGGGCAGCAGGGTGGCGCGGCGGCCACCGGCCACCGGGCGGGGCACGCCGCCCTCGCCCGTCCCGAACCACACCACGGCTTCCTTGACGTCGCCCCCGTCCGAGATCCACTCCGTCTCGGCATCCTCGGGCAGCGCCTCGTGCGGCACCCCCGGCGCGATCTTCAGCGCCGCGACCGGTGCCTGACGGGCCGCCTCGACGGCCCAGGACAGCGGCGGCGAGTACGCCTCCGGATCGAAGATCCGCCCACCCGTCGCCCGGCCACCGCCCCTCACCGAGGCGCTGCGCGCCGCCCCCTTTTCCCGTGCCTTGGTGCGCCGCGCCGGATCGACGAACACCGCGTCATACCCGGCGGTGTCCACCTCCGTCACATCCGCACAGCGCACCTCGATCAGCTCCGCGAGCCCCAGCGCCTCCGCGTTGGCCCGCGCCGCCGCACAGGCCAGCGGATCACGGTCCACGGCCAGCACCCGGACCCCGGCCCGCGCCAGCGCGATCGCGTCGCCCCCGATCCCGCAGCACAGGTCGGCCAGCGTACGGACGCCTAGCCCCGCGAGGCGGGCGGCGCGGTGGGTGGCGACCGTGGCGCGGGTGGACTGCTCCACACCGTTCGGCGTGAAGTACATCCGCCAGGCATCTGCCCCGAACTTCGCCGCGGCCCGCTGCCGGAGCCGCGCCTGCCCCAGCGCGGCGGAAACGAGCCCTGCGGGGTGCTCCCGCCGCAGCCGGGTGGCTGCCGCCAGCTCATCCGCCGGGTCGTAGTCCCGCAGCTCGGTCAGCAGGGCCTGGCCCTCGGGGGTGAGGAGGTGCACGAAGGTGTCGAGGTCATTCACGGTGTCATTGTCTCCCCACGTTTTCGGCTTTCCCGCCGTGGTGGTTGCTCGCCGTTGCGCCAAGCGCTGCGCTTTGCCTTCGGCCCACGTTTTCGGCCTCCCCGCCGTGGTGGTTGTTCGCCGTTGCGCCTGCGGCGGGCCGGGTGGTTGTTGGGTGCGGTGACGGGCCTCCGGGGCCGGTGTGTGGGACTGCTTCGCTTTACGTCCCACACACCGGCCCCTCCGGCCCGTCCCCTCCCGTTGGGGGAGTTGGTGAAGGCGAGTGGGGGCTGGCCGCCGTAAGTCATAACCGGGCCCTACGGGCCGCACCGGCCCATCTACGTGCACCCCTACCGGCCTTTTTCCCACCCTTCAACGGGAGGGGACGGGCCTGCGCGGGTGGGGTGTGCCGGACGTAAAGC